>DASWNZ010000017.1:0-10549 GCA_036398975.1 Longimicrobium sp. | reverse complement strand
CGGGATCTGTGCTGCGCGCGCGGGGTTCTCCCCCTCACCCGCCCTGCGCCCCCGCAGGCGGGGGAGGGGGCCGGGGGGAGGGGGCCCGGCACACCGCGTGCACTCCCGCCGCCGCTCCAGACGCACGACCACTCCCGCTTCCCGGAGCAAGGTGACGGAAGACGCGATCCTGTTCGGCGGCACAGCCAACCCCGCGCTCGCCGAGGCCGTGGCGCGGGAGCTGGGGATTCCGCTCGCGCCGTGCACGGTGGAGCGCTTCCCGGACGGCGAGCTTTCCGTGAGCCTCGGGCGGTCAGTGAGGCGCCGCGAGGTGTTCGTGCTGCAGGCGACGGCGCCGCCCGTCAACGACCACCTGATGGAGCTCCTCTCCTTCGCCGACGCCTGCCGCCGGTCCGCCGCCGCTCGGGTGATCGCGGTGGTGCCATACTTCGGCTATGCGCGGTCGGACAAGCGCGAGGGCCGCCGCGAGCCCGTCACCGCCAGCCTCGTCGCGACGCTGATGGAGGCGGCGGGGATCAGCCAGGTGCTGACCGTGGACATCCACTCGGCGCAGATGGAGGGTTTTTTTCGCATTCCGATGGACACGCTGTCGGCGGTCGGGCTGCTGTGCGATGCGCTCAGGGGGCGGCTGCCGGAGGGGACGACGGTGGTGTCGCCGGACGCGGGGCGGGTGAAGACGGCCTCCGAGTTCGCGGAGCGGCTGGGGCTGCCGCTCGCCGTCCTCAACAAGCACCGCGAGAGCGGCACCCGCACGCGCGTCACCCACATCGTGGGCGACGTGCGCGGGCGCGCGTGCCTCATCGTGGACGACATGATCTCCACCGGCGGCACCATCGTGGAGAGCGCGGAGGCGCTGCGCGGCGCCGGGGCCAGCGGGCCGATCATCGTGGCCGCCACGCACGGGCTGCTGATGGGCAACGCCGTCCAGCGCATGGCCGAGCACGGCGTGGAAGAGATCGTGCTCACCGACTCCGTCCCCGCGCGCGGCGCGAACGGGATGCGGGTGCGCACCGTGACGCTGGCGCCGCTCCTGGCCGAGGGGATCCGCCGCGCGGCGGGCGAGCTGCCGACGTCCTGACGAGGAAGACCATGAGCAGCAACGACGTGCAGCGCATCGCGGACATCGTCCGCGCCCAGGCGCAGCCGCTGGATGGGCACGCGCACGACTACGATGCCCTCTTCGAGCAGATCGGCGACGCGCGCGTCGTGCTGCTGGGCGAGGCGACGCACGGCACGCACGAGTTCTACCGCGAGCGCGCTCGAATCACCCAGCGCCTGATCACCGAGAAGGGCTTCACCGTCGTCGCCGCCGAGGCGGACTGGCCGGACGCGTATCGCGTCAACCGCTGGATCCGCGGCGCGAGCGAGGACACCAGCGCCAACGCCGCGCTCGGCGACTTCCAGCGCTTCCCCACCTGGATGTGGCGCAACGCCGAGATCCTGTCGCTGGTCGACTGGCTCCGCGAGTACAACGACGAGCTGGGCGAGGGGCGGCGGCGCGTGGGCTTCTACGGGCTGGACCTGTACTCGATGTACACCTCGATATCGGAGGTCCTGCGCTACCTGGACGAGACCGATCCCGAGGCCGCGCAGCGCGCGCGCTACCGCTACGGCTGCTTCGAGCACTTCGGTGAGGACCCGCAGGCGTACGGCTACACGGCGCAGATGCGCATCTCGCAGAGCTGCCAGGATCACGCGCTGCAGCAGCTCGTGGACATGCGCCGCCTGGGCGCCGCCACGGGCGCGGGCGTCCCCGAGGACGAGCTCTTCTACGCCGAGCAGAACGCCCGCCTGGTCAAGAACGCCGAGGAGTACTACCGCTCCATGTTCTCGCGGCGCGACTCGTCATGGAACCTGCGCGACTGCCACATGGCGGACACGCTGGACGCCCTCCTCGCGCACTTCGACCGTGCCGGCGCCGGCCCCACGAAAGCGGTCGTCTGGGAGCACAACTCGCACATCGGCGACGCGCGCGCTACGCAGATGGGGGCCGAGGGGGAGTGGACGGTCGGCCAGCTCGTGCGCGAGCGGCGCGGGGACGAAGCCTTCCTCCTGGGCTTCACCACGCACACCGGCACCGTGGCCGCGGCTTCGGACTGGGATGCGCCGGTGGAGCACAAGCGCGTGCGCCCCTCGCTGCCGGAGAGCTACGAGGCGGTCTTCCACGCCACCGGCATCCCCAGCTTCTACCTGCCGCTACGCGACGGCGCCGCACGCGAAGCCCTCGCCGAGCCACGTCTCGAACGCGCGATCGGGGTGATTTACGCGCCGCAGACGGAGCGGATCAGCCACTACTTCGAGGCCGTCCTCCCCGACCAGTTCGACGCCGTGGTGCACTGGGACGAGACGCGGGCCGTGGAGCCGCTCGACCCGCCCGCCGGGTGGCCGCGGCGCGAGGCAGCGCCCGACACCTACCCCACGGGGCTGTAGCGGGCCGCGCCGTCGTTGCGTGGCGCGGCGACAGCACGCACTTTCAATCCGCTGCACGTGTGCGCCCCGCGGCGCGATCCCCACCCCCACTCCGGAGAGGCGATGCGTTTCCCCCTCAGCATCTCGTTCAAAAAGGTCGCGCTGGCCCCCCAGATCTACGTGCGCGACTCGGACGGCCAGCTCCAGCTTTACGTGAAGCAGAAGTTGATGAAGCTGAAGGAAGCGGTCAGCATCTTCGCCGACGAGGCGCAGCAGAACCTCCTCTACACCGTGCAGGCGGACCGGGTGATCGACATCAAGGCCCGCTACACCATGCGCGACGCGGCGGGCACCGAGATCGGGCACCTGCAGGGGATGGGGATGCGCTCGCTGTGGAAGCTGCACTACGAGATCGGGCGCAACGGCAGCACGGTGTTCAGCGTCCGCGAGCACAATGCGTGGGTAAAGGTGGCCGACCGGCTGGTCGGTGAGATCCCCGTGATCGGGCTTTTCACCGGCTACTTCCTCAACCCCAAGTACAACGTCACCCGGCCTGACGGGACGCTGGCGCTGCGCCTGGTCAAGCAGCCCGCGTTCCTCCAGGGGCTCTTCACCATCGAAAAGGTGGCCGACCTCACTCCCGAGGAAGAGGGGATGGCGGTGCTCGGCCTGCTCATGATGCTCCTGCTGGAGCGCCGCCGCGGCTGACGCCAACGGAACCCCCGGCGCCCCTTTGCGGTACGGCGCCGGGGGTTTTCGCTTTCACGCACCTCGCGGGGAATCGTAGTGAAGAAGCAGCTGTGGATGGCCGTCCTCCTCCTCGCCTGCGCCGCGCGCCCGGCCGCGGCGCAGCCGTCGCCATCGCATCGCGCGGCCATCGAGGAGCTGTTCGCCGCCCTCGGCGCCGAGCGCGAGATGACAGCGGGCGTCGAAGCGGAGATCCGCGCCGCCACCACGCGCAACCCGGCCCTGGCGGAGTACCAGCCGCTGATGCTGGCGCACGCGCGCCGCTACCTGCGCTGGCCGGAGCTCAAGGAAGACTTCATCCGCGCCTACGCGCGCACCTACACGGAGGCGGAGGCGCGCGAGCTCGCCGCCTTCTACCGCACCCCCGTCGGCCAGAAGTCGCTGCGCGTGCAAAGCCAGCTCGTGGGCGAGGTGCGGCGCATCACGCAGGAGCGCCTGCGCCCGCACGCGCGCGAGCTGACGGACGCCATCGTTGCCCGGGCGCGCGCCAAGGGGCAGGCGCCGCCGCGAACGCCGGAGTAGGGAGGGGATAGCCAGCGGGGGCTCCACGAACGAGAATACGTGGGCTCGACACAACGTACCTAGCCACATGGGACACATGCGCATTCACGCTCTTGCCCTGCTTCTGCTCGCCGTGCCGGCCGCGGCGCAGCAGCCGCGACAGCTCACCGCCGCGGACTACGCGCGCGCCGAGCGCCGGCTCGCCGCCCACACCACGCCGCTGGTGACCGGGACGGCCGGTCCGCCCACCTGGACGGCGGACGGGCGCTTCTGGTACCGCTCCAACACGCCGGAGGGTGCGCGGTACTTCATCGTGGACCCGGCCCGCGGCACGCGCGAGCCGCTGTTCGACCCCGCGCGCCTGACGCCGGCGCTGGGGACGGCGGGGGGCGAGATCCCGGCCGGCCAGCTCCCCGTCGTGCTCGATCTCACTGAGGACGGGCGCCGGGTCACGGTGTTCGCGCGCGGAGGGCGCTTCACCTGCGACCTGCAGGCGTACACCTGCACCCGCGCCGCGGCCACGCCCGAGGACGCCAGCCTGTCGCCGGACGGGCGCGTGGCGGCCTTCATCCGCGACTTCAACCTGTGGGTCAAGGACCTCGCCAGCGGGCGCGAGACGCAGCTGACCACCGATGGCACGCGGGAGTTCGGCTACGCCACCAACAACGCCGGGTGGGTGCACGGCGACGACCCGGTGCTCACCTGGTCGCCCGACTCGCGGCAGATCGCCACCTTTCAGCACGACGCGCGCGGGGTGAGCGACATGTACCTCGTGTCCACCAACGTCGGCGAGCCGCGGCTGGAAGCGTGGAAGTACCCGCTCCCCGGCGACAGCGTCATCTTCCGCATCCACCGCGTGGTGGTGAACGTGGCCGACGCCGGCCGCCCGCGCGTGGTGCGCTTCCAGATGCCGGCCGACCAGCACCGCTCCACCGTCTCCGACCACGTGCAGTGCGGCGGCGGTACCGTGTGCGACCTGCAGTGGTATCCGGACGGTTCGAAGGTGGCCTTCGTCAGCAGCTCGCGCGACCACAAGACGGCGTGGGTGCGCGTGGCGGACGCCCGCACGGGCGAGGTTCGCACACTGTTCGAGGAGCGCTCGCAGACGCAGGTGGGCGACGCGTCGTTCACCGAGAACCTGTGGCGCATCGTTCCCGGGACCAACGAGCTGATCTGGTGGTCGCAACGCGAGGGGTGGACGCGGCTCTACCTGTACGACCTGAACACGGGCCGCCTCAAGAACGCCATTACCACCGGCGAGGGGAACGTGATGGACATCGTGCGCGTGGACGAGCGCGCCCGCACCATCTACTTCACCGCGCAGGGCAAGGAGGCGGGGCGCGATCCCTACTTCCAGCAGCTCTACCGCATCGGCTTCGACGGCCGCGGGCAGACGCTCCTCACCCCCGAGGACGCGCACCACACCGTCTCCATGTCGCCGGACGGCCGCTTCATCGTGGACACGTACTCCACGCCCGACACGCCCCCGGTCACCGTGGTGCGCGACATGAACGGCCGCGTGGTGCGGCAGCTCGAGCGCGCCGACGTGTCGCGCCTGGTGGCGACCGGGTGGCGCCCGCCCACGCGCGTCCGCATGAAGGCGCGTGACGGCCAGACCGACATCTACGGCCTGATGTTCACGCCGGCCGCGCTGGATTCGACGAAGAAGTACCCCATCGTCAACTACATCTACCCGGGCCCGCAGGTGGGGAGCGTGGGGCCGCGCAGCTTCATGCCGTCGCGCAGCGACCACCAGGCGCTGGCGGAGCTGGGCTTCGTGGTGGTGGCCATCGACGGAATGGGGACGCCGGGGCGCAGCAAGGCGTTCGCGGACGCCTACTACGGCCGGATGATCGACAACACGCTCCCCGACCAGATCGCGGGGATGCGCGAGCTGGCGCGGCGCTATCCCTTCATCGACATCGACCGGGCGGGGATCTGGGGCCACTCCGGCGGCGGCTACGCGACGGCGGCGGCCATGTTCCGGCACCCTGAGTTCTTCAAGGTGGGGATCTCCGAGTCCGGCAACCACGACAACCGCAACTACGAGGACGACTGGGGCGAGCGCTACCACGGTATGCTGGTGCGCACGGGCACCACGGACAACTACGCCAACGAGGCCACCCAGACGCACGCCGCCAACCTGCGGGGCAAGCTGATGCTGGCCCACGGCGGGATGGACGACAACGTGCCGCCCTACAACACGTACCTGGTGGTGGACGCGCTGGTTAAGGCGAACAAGGACTTCGACCTGGTCATCTTCCCCAACGCGCGCCACGGCTACGGCGCGGACAGCGGCTACATGATGCGCCGCCGCTGGGACTACTTCGTCCGCAACCTGATGGGCGCCGAGCCCCCGCGCGAATACCAGATCGGCCGCCTCGGCCGCTGACCTTCACTCCGCACGACCCCGCACGGAGCCACCGGGAATCTCCCGGTGGCTCCTTTCCATTCCCCATTCCCCATTCCCCATTCCCCATTCCCCCCTCTCGCGCCTCCCCGCCCCCGCGGCTATCTTCGCCAAACACACCGACTCCCCGCACCGACAGCTCCGGATGGACCAGCAGGCGCAGCCCCGACGCAGGAATCACCTCCCCATCACGATCGCCGTAGTGGTGGTCCTCGCGTGCATCGCGGTGCTGCCGTGGGCGTGCCGCGACCGCATCGAGCCGGACCGGCGCTACCCCACCGCCGCCGCCGCGCGTTCCGCCCCCGACGCGGGCGAGTGGGTCCCCGCCTTCCTCCCGGCGACCGCGACGGACATCCACGAGCGCCACGGCGTGGGCCGCCGCTACGTCCGCTTCTCCGCCGATTCCGCGTCCCTGGCGGCAATGACCGCCACCATGCCGCGCATCGACACGGTCGAGGTCAAGCGCATCCCCCTGCCGACGCCGGGGTGGAGCGAATGGTGGCCGATCAGCCCGCGCACCCTGCAGAGCGGCCAGGGCAAGCAGATCCGCGTCCACCGCGTCGACGACCCCCGTGACCGCGGCTACGTCGCCATCGACCCGCGCACCCTCCACGCGTTCTACTGGTCCGTGCCCGCGCGGGCAGAGTAGGCGCGACGCGCGGCTACGCCTCGTTGCCGCGGCGCGAAACCTGGGTTCCGAACACGTAGCCCAGCAGCGCGGTGAGCACCGGGAGGAGCACGTTCACGAGAACCATCTGGACCATCCGGAGCCAGAACTCGCGGAACGCGGCCCGCTCCCCGCTCACGAGCTTGAAGCGGATCGTATCCAGGGCCGCCGCACTCCGCGCCGGCGACGGGAGGGGGGTCAGCGTGGCTTCGCGGCGCCAGAGGAAGGTGATCACGAGCAGCAGAAAGAGCGCGATCAGCCCCAGCACTCCCCAGGTGAGATTCACGCCCGCCCGCTCCTTTCCAGATAGCGTCCCGGCGGGAGCCTCCGGCGGAGCCACCAGCCGAACGTCTTGCAGGTCCAGTGTCGTACCGGTGGGCGTGCTCATGGCAGGCCGGGCCTCAGCATCTTCGGGCGGCGGTGGTGAGCTCGGGCATGACGAGCCGGTGGATGTCCTCGCCGTTCGACGTCGACGAGAGGATCACGCGTCCCCTGCTCGCCTCGCCCGCGGCCCAGTTCAAGATGGTCAGCGCGGCACGCCCGACGTCGGTCGCACGGTCCACTCCGAGCTTGTCCTGCAACTCCTGGAGGAAGTCCGCGTCCACCGAAAGGCGGAGCTCCGTCTCCCTGCGTCCGTTGCGAGCCATGACGGCACCTCGCTGGCGGGTGTGTCCGAAGAATTTCCTGGTTGTCTCCATTTTTCATCCGGTCGCAAGTTCTGTCCCTCTCCGCTCGCAGGGCGGAGCTCATCGCACTTCAACTGAAAACCGATGCCCGTATCCGCGGAGTACCGGGAGTACGTCCTGGAGCAGCTCGGGCGCGTGGAGCCCGTGACGGCACGCAGCATGTTCGGCGGGGTAGGGATCTACTCCGGCGGACTGTTCTTTGCGCTGCTGGATGACGACTCGGTGTACCTCAAGGTGGACGACATCAACCGCGCGGACTTCGAAGCCGCCGGCATGGGCCCGTTCCGTCCGTTCGGCGATGACACGCACGTTATGCAGTACTACGAGCTTCCCGCCGAGCTGCTGGAGGAGCCGGACCGGCTCCGCCCCTGGGTACACAAGGCGCTGGACGTCGCGCGGCGAAAGCGCCGCAAGCGGTAGCCGAAACCCCGTGAGGCCCCCTCTCATGCGCATCCCTCTCGCGCTGGCCCTGCTGGCCCTCCCCGCCGCGCTCGCCGCGCAGGCCCCCGCGCACCGCTCGCTCCCGCGCGGCGACACCTCCGTCACCATGGCGGGGGAGAAAGTGCTGCTCACGCACACCGTCGCGCGCTCGCGCGAAGGCGTCGAGAGCGGCCTGGAGCGCGAGGACGGGCTCCAGGGCACCGCCCGCAGCGAGTTCGACGAGGACCTTCCGCGCAGCTACACCGTGCTCTGGACGACCGCGGACACCGCCATCGCGCTGCAGGTGCAGCGGCGCGGCACGCGGCTGCAGGTGTCGGGCGCGCGCACGGCGACGGTCCCCATCCCCCGCAACACGCGCTGGGCCATCGCGGACCTGGGGATGGACGAGCACCTGATCCCCACGCTGCGCACCATCCCGCAGGGTACGCAGGGAGTGCCCCTGGCCGTGTTCCGCCCGTACTCCGACCGCTGGGACCGGCTCACCGTCTCAGTGCTCGGCCTGGTCGGCGCCACCGTCATCCAGCTGCAGTCCGAGTCGGGGGAGATCGGGCGCTTCATCGTCACCGAGACGGGCGACCTCCTGTACGGCGAAGCGCTGCAGCTGGGCACCGAGACGCTCGCGTCCAGGCGCATCCCCAGCGCCGGCAGCCGGCGCGACGAGCGTCTCCAGGACCTGCTGGTGCTCGCCCGCAGCCACGCGGGCACCCGCCCCACCCCGTAGCACGCCACTACGGGACAGCCTTTCCCTCGCGCGCGCCCGTCACAGAGACGGGCGCGGGCGGGCGGCGCACGGATGGCGCCGCATTGGCGCGCAATAAAGGGCTTGTGGAGCGCGCGCGCAGGGGATAGTCTACCCAGTGTAACCGAATCGAAAATGGACGGACCGCGCACCGCGCGGCCAAACCGGGGGCCGGCGCTTGACCGCGCCCCCGAGGGACGCTGCGTCCCTGGACACGCTGCGCGAAGCGGCGCGGCTCTTCGTCGACTCGACCTCGCTGCGCCAGGCGGCCCGCGACATCGGGATGAGCCCAACCGGGCTGCGCGGCTTCCTGGACGGCGCCGATCCGTACGTCAAGACGGCGCGCAAGCTGGCCGAGTGGTACGTGCGCGAGGCCGGCCGCCAGCAGACCGACCTCACCTTCGAGACCGCGGCCGCCGCGCTGGACCTGCTCACCAAGCACCTCCCCGTCGCGCGCCGCGACGCCGCGGCCGCGGAGCTGGTGGAGGTCCTCCATCGCCACTGCGTGCGCGGCGGGACCACGCCGCCCGAATGGCTGGCGGAGCTCCGCCGGAGCTACGCGGCCGATTCGCCGTAGGGGCGCGATTTATCGCGCCCGTGTCCGACGCCCCGCGTCGCCCGCTTCGCGCCCCCTCATATCGCCGGCGCCTCCTGCTCGTGCCCATCCCGCGGCGCACCATCCTGCCACGGCCTGACCAGCTCGACGAGCGAGCGGGCCTGCCCCTCCCAGTCTCCCGCGCGCCCCGCGAGCTGCGCGGCGCGGCGCAGCCACGTCTCGGCATCCTCCTCCCTGCCATGCGCGCGCAGCAGCCTTCCCGCGGCCCAGGCGTAGCGTCCCTGGTCCGGCCAGGCGCGCGCCGCCGCCTCGGCGAAGGCCAGCCCCGCCGCCACGGCGCCGCTCTCCAGCGCCCACTCGGTCACGCACAGGCACGCCCACGCCACGCGCTCCGGCTCCGGCCCGTCCGGCTCAGCCAGCTCGCGCGCCAGCACGGCGAGGGGGAGCCGCGCGCCGGGGTCCCAGCTTCCCAGGAGAAGCTCACGCTCCCACTCCGCCATCGCGCCCGGGTCCACCCCCGCCGCTCCCTCGTCCACCCAGCGCAGGACGGCACGCAGCCCCCGCTCGATGGCGGCGGTCGCTGCGCGGTCGGCTGGCGGAGGCTCCGCACCGGGGCCGCCCTGGGGCGCTGGATCCATGACGATCACTCTGTTCAGGTGTTGTATCTTTCGGCGCAGTTTAACGCGCCCCACGCGTGTCCGTCTACCGTGTTTTCGGAGCGCCCCACACGCGCCACCTGTCGCACCTGAAAATGGCTTGTGCCGGGCGTGCCCGCCGGATACGTTTCACCTGTCCATTCCGTCCACCCGCACCGCGAACCGCCATGGATGAAACGCTCCCCACCAGCATCGACCGCCTGCGGGAAAGCGTCGCGATCCGGGTGCACGCGACCTCGCTGCGGGCGGTGGCGCGGCAGGTCGGGATGAGCCCTTCGGGGCTGGAGAAGTTCATCGCGGGCGGGATGCCGTACTCCAACACGCGCCGCAAGCTGGTGGAGTGGTGGTACCGCGAGGGCACCCAGCCCCACTCGGAGCTTTCCGCGGACAGCGTCGCGGTGGCACTCGGCACCCTGGTGCGCGACCTCCCGCCGGACCGCCGCGAGCGCACCCTTCGTGAGCTGGTGGGCACGTTGCGGGAGCTGTACGAGGCGCACGGGACGCCGGTGCCGTCGTGGTTGGGGGAGAGGGCGGGGGATGGGGAATAGGGGAATGGGGACGGCCCGCCGCGACAGGTGTCGAGGCGGGCCGATGTCGTGGTGCGTTGCGGGCGGCGGAGCGGGGTTGGGCACGGGCGGCCACGGGGGGCCGCCCCTACAGGGACTGTGCGACGCGGGCGGAGTTCTCCCCCTCACCCGCCCTGCGCCCCCGCAGGCGGGGGAGGGGGCCGGGGGGAG
>DASWNZ010000016.1:0-22329 GCA_036398975.1 Longimicrobium sp. | reverse complement strand
GCGCCGAGGACAGCTAAACTGCATCTCACGCAGAGACGCGGAGACGCGGAGGTGTCCTCCGCGTCTCCGCGTCTCCGCGTGAGGCATGCTGTTTCTTTTCTCTCTCCTGCGTCTCTGCGCCTCTGCGTGAGACCCGCCCTTACAGCACCCCGCGCCCGTTGCCGACTCCGTCACCGGCCGCGACTGGCACCTCCGCGCCGTCGCCCAGCATGCCGCTGCGCCCCACGAGCTGCGCCGCGAGCACCGTCTGGATCACGCCGGTGATGTTGTTGGTGGTGGCCTCCGGCGCGCCCACGTCCGAGCCGCTGCTGATCGTCACGAGGCGCGCCTTCCCCAGCGCATCCGCGATCGAAGGCGCGATCTGCGGGAGCATCTCGATCTGGCGGTAGCGGAAGTAGCTCTCGCCGCCGCGCTGGATCGCCTCGTTCACCTTGCGGATGCTCTCCGCCGTCGCCTCGGCCACGGTGCTGATGCGGATGGCCTCCGCCTCGGCCGTGGCGAGCGCCTGGATCTTGACCCGCTCGGCATCGGCGCGCGCCTGGGCCAGCTGCGTCGCCTCCAGCTCGGCGATGCGCTGGTGGCCGAGCGCTTCCTGGCGCGCCACCTCGGCCTGCGCGATCAGCGCCGCGTTGGCCGCGCGCGTCTGCTCCAGCTCGCGCTGCTTGTTGCTGATCTCGCGCTCCGCCTCCAGCTCCGCCTCCTTGGACCGGCGCGACTGCTGCGCGCTCACGATGTCCGCGTTGGCCTGCGCCTCGGCGGCCGACATGCGGCGCCGCGCCTCGGCCACCTCGCTCTGCACCACTTTGATGTTCAGCGAGTTGAACGCCAGCCCCAGGTCCGTGAGCTCGCGCGAGCACGCCTTGCGGATGATGATGGCGAGCGGATCGTCGTCGTCCTCCGCCGCGTCCACCGCGCGCGACACGGGCTGCTCCACCGGCTGCCGCTCGGCCAGCGCCGTCCCGGTCATCCCCACCGGCAGGCGCGGAGCCGACTTGGCCGAGAAGAGCTGGTCGTGCGTCAGCAGGTTGATCGCCCGCCGCCCCGAGCTGCTGAGGAGGTCGATCAGGATGTTGAGCTGCTCCGCCTCCGGCTTGGAGAAGAAGCGGTTCGCCGCCGTCTTGATCATCGTGTCCGTGTCGCCCACCGACACGATGGCGCTCGCCAGCACCTGCACCTTGATCGGCTGCGGGGTTCCGGTCTGGTCCAGGTCCGCCGTCTGGTCGGTGATGTCCAGGTCGACGTTGATGGCCTTGCTGGAAAGCGTGGTGCCCGTGGTGAAGAGCGGGATCTCCCACGACTTGCCGGGGCCGCGGTAGATGGCCGTGCGCCCGTTGAGCCAGCTCACCATGCGGATGGAGCCCGCCCCCACGCTGCGCAGGAACGAGTTGACGATCAGCGGAATGACAATCAGTACGCCGATCAGGATGACCGCGATTCCTGCAAGGTTCATCGTCCTAGCTCTCCTCTGATGATTTCAAGCCAGCCGGATGATCCGGCGCGGCCCTCGACACGACGCAGCGGTTCCGCGCGCCGTCCACCTCCTCCACCAGCAGCCGGTCGCCCGCGCGCACCCGCAGCCCCCTGTCCACGTCCGCGGGGCGAAGGGTGGCGAGCACCTGCAGCACCTGCCCGTCCACCTCCAGCGCGATCAGTCCGCTCCCGCTCTCGTCGAACCTCGTCACCGCCGTCCCGGTGTCGTACAGCGCGCTCTCCAGCGTCAGCGCGGGCACGGATGCGAAGCGGAAGAAGAAGTTCCACACCGGCCTCACCGCCACCAGCTCGAAGGCGATCCCTCCAACCACTGCGAGCAGCAGCAGCAGCACCCCGCCCAGGTACGGCTCCCCCGCGAGCCCCGTGGCGCCGAGCCCCACCAGCACGCTGAACAGCACGCGCGGCGAGAGGATCTGCCACGCCCACGAGTGGCCGCTCTGGCCGGTGTCGTGGTTGGCATCGTGGCCGTGGTGCCCCGCGACGTCGTGTCCACCGTGGTGCCCCGTGAGGTGGTGCCCGCCGTGATGGCCGCCCAGGTCGTGCCCGATGTGGCCGCCGTGCCCGTGCCCGCCGCCGTGCGACACGTCATGGCCGCCGTGCCCATGCCCGTGGCTCAGGCCGGACGCGGCCATGGCCAGGAGGCCCAGCGCTCCAAGGATCAGCGAGAAGAGGTAGAAGCTCATGCTCGGGTGCGGTGCGGCCGCGCGATGCGTGCGGCCGACGCCATGTACGGGGGAGGGAGACTTCCGGTTTCCGGCGGGATGCGCGTCATCAATGTAAGGAGCGCGGCCCTCTGAGTCACCTGTTTCGATTTCGCTGGCACGGAACGCGAAGTGGCGACCGCGCCGAAATCGCCTTTCCCGACCTCCGCCCCGATCGCGTTGACGTTCTTTGATGTCCTGACGGTCGCCGCGCTCGGCGTGTACCTCGCGGCGGCGGGCGCGGCGTGGTGGGCGCTGCGCCGTCCCCCGCCGCCACCCAGCGACGCGACACCTTTCGTCAGCGTGGTGGTGGCCGCCCGCAACGAAGCGGCCCGTCTCCCCGCGCTCCTCGTCGACCTGGCCGCGCAGACGTACCCGGCCTTCGAAGCGCTGATCGTGGACGACCGCTCCACGGATCTTACGGCGCATCTCGTCGAGGAAGCCGCCGCGCGCCACCCGGGCCGCTTCCGCCTCGTCCGCCAGACGGATGTCCCAGACGGCATCTCCCCCAAGAAGCTGGCCCTCCAACGCGGCGTCGAAGCCAGCCGCGGCGAGATCCTCCTCCTGACGGACGCCGATTGCCGCGTTCCGTGCACCTGGGTGGCGGGGTTGGTGCGCTCCTTTCAGCCTGACGTCGCGATAGTGCTCGGATGCTCCGAATACGCCTCCGACGGCCCCTGGTTCGAACGATTCCAGGCGTTCGACTTCCTCACGCTGACCACGACTATGCTCGCGAGCGTCCGCCTGGGCGTGCCGCTGGGAGCCTCCGGCCATAACCTCGCCTACCGCCGCGCCGCCTTCGATCACGTAGGCGGCTACCGCTCCGGCCTCAATCGCATCGCCGGCGACGACATGCTCATGCTCTACCTGATCCGCTCCGCGCCGGAGCTGGGCCGCATCGGCTGGGCTGACGGCGCGGAGACGATGGTACGGACGCAGCCGGTCCCCACCCTTCGCGACTTCCGCAACCAGCGGGCGCGCTGGGCGTCGAGCGGGATGCACCACTTCCGCGCGGACGTGCGGGTGCTGGCGTACGGAGCCGCATCGCTCTACGCCAACGTCTTCGTGCTGTGCGGTCCACTCTTCGTGTGGACAGGATACCTGACGTGGGCGGGGTGGATCGCGGGCGTGCTCGCCAAGCTGGCCGCGGACCTCCTGGTTTACGGAACCGCGGCGCGCCGCTTCGGCCGCACTGGGCTGCTGCGCTGGCTCCCGCTCTGGTTCCTCGCGCAGCCCATCTACCTGACCGCGATGGCGGTGTGGGGAAGCCGCCCTCGCTTCCACTGGAAGCCCTGACAGGAGCAATCGCATGCCCGAAGACGACTTCACGGAGCTCTCCGTCCGCGCCGTCACCACCGCTGCGCACGACCTAGGCCTCAACCCGGCCCTCTTCGTCGAAGAGTTGGCGCAGGGAGAGATCGGCCTCCTCATCACCTATCTCCGCGCCGCCGCCCCCTTCATCGACGACGTGGACCTCCGCGCCCGCATCGAGGCGCTGCTCCACCGCCTGACAGCGTGGACGGGAGGGTGAGCCGGCGAGTGAACTCGCTGCAACAAAAGCACAAAGTCCGCCTTCGCGGACTCCCGGTCTGATGCCTCTGTTACCCAGACGGCTTCAGCCGTCTTCGCGTGGTTCCAGCCGGGGGCTTTAGCCCCCGGTGATCGCGGCCGGACCAACGTGAGCCGCCACCAACCCCGCCCGCGCAACCTGCGAAGGCAGGTTTCCCGCGGTTGTTGCAGCGGTTTCAACCGCCGGAGATCGACCACCACGCAAAAAGACCCGGACGATCGCTCGCCCGGGCCCTCCGCGTGTCCATCATCCAATCACCCCGACCGCGCCAGCCGCCTCGCAAAGATCCGCAGCCCTTCCATGACGTCGTCCGCGTAGGCGGGCATCTCGCCGATCATGACCTCTGCGTCCTTGGGGAGGGCCAGCTCCAGGGCGTCGATGGCGCGCTTGATGGACTCGGCGCGGGCATTGCGGGCGCCCGAGTCGCCCGAGTGGGGGCTGAAGGCGCGGCGACGGCGGACCTTGGTCTCGAACTCGTCGCGGCCCTGGTTGCTCACCGACACCCAGCCATTGCGCTCGTCGATGAGCGCGCGCGACTTGAGAGCCCTCACCACACGCCCATCCAGGTGGTCCACCGGAACGGGGCCGGTCTGCCGCGAAAGGTAGCGCAGCAGGTCGGTCTGTTTTTCGTTTAATGTATTCGGCATGGACAACTATATTACAGAAATCTCCGTTCCGCGCAAGAGCACGCCGCACGCGACGTTGCATCGCTTTCACCGCGGTACGCCGCAAGAACGCGAGCGATGGCGCGCAAAGTAACGGAAGCGCCAATTACGGCCCACCTGTCGCACGCACTGTCCGGCGATTGGCGTAATGAGTACGGAAACGCTCCTTGACGATATTGCAGCAAAGACGTGCACGGATGGATTGCACCTGGCGCTTGCACCCGCGAATCGGGTTGAGAAAACCATTGGATTGAAGTAGTTTACCCGCATGAAATCGAATGCGCTGGACCTTCTGGCAAGCGGCACCGTCCCGCTCTACCTTGCGCCCCAGGCGGGCGTCAGCGAGTCCCCCTTCCGCCGGCTCTGCCGCCGCTTCGGGGCGGACGTCGTCGTGTCCGAGTTCGTTTCCGCCGAGGGAATCCGGCGGCACGACCGGCGCACGCACGGCTACCTGCGCTTCAACGACGAAGAGCGCCCCATCGGCATCCAGATCTTCGGCGGCGATCCCGTCGCGATGGCCGAGGCGGCGGCGCTGGTGGAGGAGGTGTACGAGCCGGACTTCCTGGACATCAACTTCGGCTGCCCGGTCAAAAAGGTCGTCACCCGCAACGGCGGCTCCGGCTGCCTGCGCGACCTCGACCTGGTGCAGGCGATCATCCGCGCCGTGCGCGCCGCCATCTCCATCCCCACCACGGTCAAGATCCGCAGCGGGTGGAGCGAGGACACGCGCAACCCGGTGGAGATCGCGCTGCGCTGCCAGGACGCGGGCGCCATGGCACTGACGCTGCACGCCCGCAGCCGCACCCAGATGTACAGCGGCACGGCCAACTGGGACGAGATCGCGGCGGTCAAGCACGCGCTCGACATCCCCGTGATCGGCAACGGCGACGTTTGGACGGGCGAGGACGCGCGGCGGATGCACGACCACACGAAGTGCGACGGCATCATGATCGCCCGCGGCTCGCACGGGGCGCCGTGGCTCTTCGGGCAGGCGCGCGCGGCGCTGGAGGGCCGCGCGGTGCCCGCGGATCCGGACCCGGTGGAGCGCTTCGGCATCGTCATCGACCACGCACGCCTGGCGATCGCGTGGGAGAGCGACGAGGAGAAGGCGATGGTGGAGTTCCGCAAGCACCTGGGGTGGTACACCAAGGGGCTGCCGAACGGGCGCCTCCTTCGCCAGGAGCTCTTCGCGGTCACGCGCATCGAGGAGGCGGAGCGGCTCCTGGAAGGCTACCTGCAGCAGACGCAGGAGGTCGCGGCGTGACGCCGGAGCGCCTGCGCGCGCTCCTGGACGAGGTCGCTCGGGGGGAGACGGCGCCGGACGTCGCGGAGCAGCGGCTGCGCTGGACGCCCGCCGAGGAGCTGGGCTTCGCCACGCTGGACCATCACCGCGCGCTTCGCCACGGCTTTCCGGAGGTGATCTTCGGGGCGGGGAAGACCCCCGACCAGCTCGCCGGCATCGCGGAGCGCATCGCCGTCCGCGGCGACGGGCTGCTGGCGACGCGCGTGAGCCCCGAGGGCGCCGAGCGGCTCGCCGCCTTGCTCCCGGGCGTGGAGATCAACGAACTGGGCCGCACCGCCTACCTGCCGCCCGCCGTTCCCGCGCCGCGCCGCACGCGCGGTCCCGTGCTGATCGTGACCGCCGGCACGAGCGACCTTCCGGTGGCCGAGGAGGCGGCGGACACCCTCCGCGCCTTCGGCAGTCCGGTGGAGCGGCTGACGGACGTGGGCGTCGCGGGGCTGCACCGCATCCTCTCCGCCGGCGAGGTCCTGCAGCGCGCCGCCGTCGTCATCGTCATCGCGGGGATGGAGGGCGCGCTTCCGTCGGTCGTCGGCGGGCTGGTGTCCGCGCCGGTGATCGCGGTGCCGACGAGCGTGGGGTACGGCGCGGCGTTCGGCGGGATGGCGGCGCTGCTCGGGATGCTCAACTCCTGCGCGTCTGGCGTGACGGTGGTGAACATCGACAACGGGTTCGGCGCGGCGGTCGCGGCCGCGCGCATCAACCTCCTGACCTCGTCCTGACGATCTCCAGCGCCTCGCGCGGTACCCAGCCACCGCTGCCGCTTCTGGCGGCGGGCGCGGCCTACGTGGTCTCGCTCGTCGCCCTGCGCTGGCCTACGGAAACGGGCGTCCGCGCCGCGGTGCTGGTCCTGGCCGTCATCGCCGCCTGGGCCTTCGTGCGCCGCCGCTCGGACGGCGAGGCGGTCCTCGCGGCCTTCCCCGCGCTCCACTTCCTCCTCCTCGCGACTGGTTCCGTTGCGTCTCCGCTGATCCCCGCGGCCGGCGCGTGGGCGTACCTGGCTACGCGCGAGCGCGCCCGCTGGTCCGTCGCGGCCGTCGTGCTCGCCGGCGTCATGGTCCCGCTCACGTCGCTGCTAGCGGGTGCGCAGATTGAGTTCCGGGAGCTCGTTCGTTACGGTCTTGTCTATGGGATGGGGGTAGCGATCTCCTTCATCCCGGCCGCTGGGCGCCGCGCTCCCGCGGACCCGGAGGCGCCCGCCCGCAAGGCCACGCGCACCGAGGCCGCCGTGTCCGACGCGGAGCTGACGGAGGCGGCGATGGAGCTGGTGCGCCGCGCCACGGACGCGCAGGAGGCGGCGCTCTGGAAGATGGATGCGGACGAGGCCACCGCCCAGCTCCGAGCCCGCGCCGCTCCCGACGGCGTCGCCGAGCCCGAGCCGCGCGTCTCGCTGGAGGGGCATCCCTTCCGCTGGGCCATCGACGAGCAGATGCCGGTGCACCTGCAGCGCGGCCGGCGCGATCTGCCGTCGCCCTGGGCCGCGGAGATGCTCCTTGTCCCCGTGGAGCTCCCGCTGGGCGTCCTGGCGCTCGCCTATCCGGGCGTCGTTCCCCCGGGCGCCGAGTCGACCGCGCTGGCGGCGGCGAAGCACCTCTCCGCCCTCGTGGCGCTCCTGCGCATGCGGGCCGATTCGTCGCGCTCGGAGGCGCGCACGGCCGCGTTGCGCACCGCGGTGCTGGCGCTCCCGGGGGAGCTGGAGCTGGAGCCGTTCGCGCGGCAGCTGGCGGAAGCGGTGCGCGCCGGGCTGGGCGCGGAGGGCGCCGCCGTGGCGCTCGCTCCGGGCGTGAGCGGTCCGTTCGGGCGCATCCTGCACATCGCGGCGGAGCCGGGCCGCGCCCCTCGCGCCGCCGCCGAGTTCGGGGACGGGGACTCGCGGGTGGCGCTGAGCATCAAGCACGGCGTCGACCTGTCGTACCGCGATCTACGCGGCGAGAGCGAGCTGCTCCCGCTCCTGGCGCCCGGCGAGATGTGGGTGTCGCCGCCGCGCTCCGCCGCCGTCATTCCTCTTGTTGCGGATGGGGAGCCGCTGGGCGCCGTCGCCGCGTGGCACCCGGACCCTGCGCGCTTCGGGGCCAAGGAGATGGAGCTGCTGCGCGACCTGCGCTCCATCGCGCCTCCTCCGTTGCGCGGCGGGCTGAAGCTGGACCGGGTGGAGCAGCTCGCCGCCACCGATTCACTCACCGGCCTGCCGAACCGCTCCACGTTCGAGAGCCGCGCCTCCACCGCGGCGGCGTACTTCGACCGCTACGCGCGTCCGTTCAGCATGCTGATGCTAGACGTGGACTTCTTCAAGAAGTTCAACGATACTCACGGCCACGAGGTCGGCGACCGCGTCCTGAAGCACGTCGCCGACCTGCTGCGCGCCGGTGTGCGCGACGTGGACCTTCCCGCGCGTCTCGGCGGGGAGGAGTTCGTGGTGCTGATGCCGGAGACGTCGCTGAAGCAGGCGGGCGACGCCGCAGAGCGCATCCGCCGCAGCATCGAGGCGCGCCCGCTGATCTTCGGCGGCCAGCCGCTGCGCATCACTGCCTCTGTGGGCGTGGCCGCCTGCCCCGAGTGCACCCCCGCTGCCACCGACCTCCTGAAGCTGGCGGACGAGGCGCTGTACCGCGCCAAGGCCGGCGGCCGCAACCGCGTGATGCTGGCGCCGAAGGCGGGGCGTGCGCCGGAAGTGGAGATCTGAGGGCCCCCTTGCCCGCTCGTCACCTCGCGGCCCCGCCCCCCAACTTCCTGGGGGAGGGGCGTTTTGCGGGCGTTGGTGCGCGTGGGGCGGGGTTCGGTGCGGGGCGGGGCACGGGCAGCCACGTGGGGCGGCCCCTACGATGGTCGGTTTGCGATGCGGGGTTCGCGGTGGCGGAAAGGGTGGGCAGACACGCAGGTCTGCCCCTACGGAAACCGGTGTGATTCGCCGGGGTGCGGGGCAGCGGCGGGCACGGGCGCGGTGAATCGCGCCCTGCGGGTGATACAACCGGCCGGATGTGCGAAACCCGGGTCCCGGAGCAGCGGATGCTCCGGGACCCGGGTTTCTCAGGCGTGGACGGGGGGGTTACATGCCCACACGGAGCCGCACACCTGCTTCCGCGCGCCAGCCGCTCAGGTCCACGGGCACCGGCTTCTCTCCCATGGTGCCGCCCTCCTCCGGGAAGGCGAGCAGAGTCGGGGTGGGGAAGGGGTCGGTGCTCAGGCTGCGGTACGGAGCGTCGAAGTCCGAGCCGGAGACGGGGAGCTCGACGGTTGGGACGTGGTCGTAGCCGATCCCGGCCGTCAGCGACGCGCGCCCGAAGAGCCGCCGCTCCACCTCCGCCAGCCCGCCGACCGACCAGAACGAGTCGTGGCCGGCGAAGCCCGCGCTCGGGTTGGTGGAGGCGCCCGAGGGGCTCACGAGCGCCGTACGCGCGTCGTTGCGGTATTCCAGCCGCCCCACGCCCGCGGTGGCGCCCAACGTCGCGGTGAACGCCGGGGTGACGAACGAGTAGCGCGGGACCAGCGAGACGCGCGTGATCTGCAGCAGCTCTTCGCGGCTCCCCTCGCGCCCGTCCTGGAACGAGGCCGAGTAGCCGGCCCGCACCCGGTCGTACCCCAGGCGCACACCGAGCCCGAGCCTGCGTCCTTCCGAGCCGGCGGCGCGGGAGATCCCCACCTCCAGCGCGCCGCCCACACCGGCGCCGAAGCGCTCGTCACCGGCGATCTCGCCGGCGACGGCGCGGCGGACGCCCGGCTCGCGCCGCAGCGGCGCGCCGGACTGCTCCGCGGCGCGGTAGCCCGCGAACGCCTCGTTCAGGCCGGCAAGCCCGGGATTGACCAGGCCCCCCAGCAGCCGGACCTCGACGGCCGGGCGCGCGCTCTCCTGCGCGACGGCCGCGCCGGGGGCGAGCAGGGCGGCCCCCAGCAGCAGACGATACCCACGATGGAACGGATGCACGGCAGCTCTCCTGTTCAGCGTTCAAGCCGCATGGCGCGGCATCAGAAGTGGAACTCCACCCCGATGGAGGGGAGAAGGGGGATCGACCGGTCGAACGAGTCGTCCAGCGGCTCCCCCTCGCCGGTGCCGTAGTCGTAGTACGGCGCCGGGTTGAGGCGCAGCAGCGTGCCCTGGTTGAGGGCGTTGAGCACCTGCAGGCGCAGCGTGTACGAGGCGGAGCCCAGCCGCCCCTGCCGCTCCACCCCCAGGTCCAGCCGCTCCGCCAGGGGCAGGCGGCGGCTGTTGGTGGGCCCGCGCACGTAGCCGCGCCGCATCCGGCGCCCCGCGTCCGCGCCGTCGGGCAGCAGCACGGTGCCGAGCACCGGCGTGTAGGGGAGCCCGCTGCGCACGCTCCCCACCGTGGTGGCGCGCCAGCCGCGGCCCAGCGCCAGCGACGCCACCCCCTTGAGCGAATGCGGCGTGTCCCAATCCGGCGGCACCTCCCACTCTCCCATCTTCAGCCGCGTGCGCGCAAAGGTGTACGAGAGCTGCCCGTCGAACCGGTCGCCCGCGTGCGAGACGAGCGCCTCGATCCCGCGGCTCGTCCCGGTGCCGAAGCGGAAGCCGGGGTACGGAGCGCTGGGGTAGAGGAGCGCCGAGCTGGAATCCAGCTGCGCGACGCGCCGGTACTCCTTGGCGAACCCCGTCACGCGCAGGCTGGTGCGGTGGGGGAGCGTCCACTCGGCTCCGATCTCTGCCGCGTCGGCGGCGTTGGGACGCTCTTCCAGCGCGAAGCGGGGGCTGGTGACGTCGCCCTCCCGCGCCTCTTCGGCGTGCGTGGTGGTCTGGTAGAGCCGCCCCGCGCTGGCGAACAGCTCCGTGCCGCCCCGCGGCCGCCAGCGCACCGCCGCCCGCGGGGCGAGGTGGGGGCCGGGCACCGCCGCGTCCGCCACGTACAGCGCGCGCGCCCCCAGCGTGAGCTCCAGGCGGCCGCAGGGCGCCCCGCGGTCCGCCAGGTACGCCGCCACGCGGTTCTGCGTGGCCGCGTACGCATACGTCGTGGGCGTGTTCGGGCTGAACTCCTCGAACGCGCCGCGCCAGCGGTGGTCGAAGCGCTCGCTCTGCAGCTCGGCGCCCGCGGAAAGGCGGTGCGCGCCGACCAGGGGAAGCTCCACCCCGGCCCCCGCCTTGAGCAGGTCGGAGCGGGCATCGATCACCTCCCGGGCGGAGTCTCCCGCCGCAACCGCGCGCGGGAGCTCGCGGAAGCGGATGCCGAACCCCGAGTAGGCGACGTCCGCGCGCGCCTGCCACCCGCCCGCGCCCTGCCGCATCAGCCCCACCCTGCCGGTGCGGCTCCCCCAGCGATGGTCCGGCCGGAACGCCGCCTCGCCCTCGGCCCGGTCGCCCGAGCCGAAGCCGTCGCCGATCCAGTCGCCGCTGGCGAAGCCGCTCGCGTCCAGCGTCCACCCCCGCGCCAGCTCCTGGCGCAGGCGCAGGTTGCCGTCCGCGAAGCCGTAGCGCCCCGCGCCGAAGGCGGCGCCGATCAGCTCGGTGGTCGCATAGCGCCCTCCCACCAGGAGCGACCCGGCGCGGCCCCCGCGCCCCCAGCGCTGCCCGGTGACGCCGCCCGCGCTCAGCAGGCTCAGGTGCCCGCGGTAAAAGGCGCTGTCCGGCACCACGGTCCGGATGTCGATGATCCCGCTGAGCCGGTCGTCGAAGTGCACCGGGGGGGCGCCCAGGTGCATCGTCGCGCCGCCGACGGCGCCGAGCTGGACGGCGCCGAAGAGCCCCAGCATGTGGTACGGCGCCTGGAGCGGCATGCCGTCGAGGACGATCAGCGTCTCGTCGCTCGCGCCGCCGCGTACGTGGAAGGCGCTCTTCCACCCGTTGGGCTGCTCGATCCCCGGCAGCGTGCTCACGGCGCGCAGGATGTCTGGCTCGGCCAGCGGGGGGACGCGGCCGATCCCCACCGGGGAAAGCTCGTAGTGCGGCGCGGTCGCCTGGCCGCCGCGGCGCGCCGTAACGGTGATCCCCGCCAGCGCCACCGCCCGCGCCCGCACGCGGATCTCCGCCGGCGCGCCGGGGGCGATGGTGGTGTCGCGCGTCTCGTAGCCGGGCTTCGCCACGCGCACCGCGCGCGCGGCCGCCGCGGCCAGCTGGAAATCGCCGTCCGCGCCGGTCTCCACCCTGGCGCCGGTGCCGGCGCTTACCGTGGCTCCCGCCACGGGCCGGCCCGTCTCCGCATCCACGATGCGCCCGGCGATGCGCCCCGCCGGCTCCTGGGCCCCGGCATCCAGCGGCGCCAGGGCGGCCAGCAGGACCACGCAGGCGCCGATCAGCCTCTTCATGGGTCCTCTTGCGATGGCTCGTTGACGTGAAGCGTGGCGCGGTGCCGCACCACGTTGGCGCTCCCCACGAAGCCGTAGCCGTTCTCGATCCCCGCGCGCGGGTCCCGAAAGGCCGAGGCACGGTACAGGTTGGCGTCCATCGCGCGGATCTCTACGACCACGGGAATGGGGCCGGCGCGCGACGCGGTCAGATCCAGCGTGGCGGTGGTGTCCGCCGTCATGAACGGGTGCCGCGTGGTGACCTCGATCAGCCCCGGATCGGGGGTGGAGCGCACCGTAACCGCGTACAGCGGCGCACCTTCGGCGCGCGTCCAGGCGATCACCAGCGGCTCGCCGCGGCGCAGCGTGGCGCCGTCCGGGGAGCCGTTCAGCCCCGTCAGCCTGAACTCGCCCGGCACGCGCGTGGTGGAGACGAGCCGCTCGCCGCCGTGCTCCACCACCAGCGTGTACTCCGCGCCCGGGCGAACCGCCAGCGAGTCGCTGTAGTAGTTGTACTCGCTCTCCAGCGGGCGCGAGGTGCCGTCGTACCACCCCCCGGCGCGCCGCACGCGCAGCGGCACGCCGTTGATGGAGGCGCTCGCGTCGTACACGGCGCTCATGGGCTTCCGCGCCGGGTCAGACACGCGGCCGATGAAGCCGTACACGCGCTCCGCGGGCGTCTTCTGCCCCTGCGGATCCTGGAACTCCGGCGGCGTACCGCCGTGCTGCAGGAGGAAGTTGACGCTGAGCGCATCCGGCGTGGGCTCCGCCGGCAGCGCCGGCAGGTCGCCCCCGCACCCAACCACGAAGCCGCAGACCAAAAGGCCCCAGCCGCGCGCGGGAAGCAGGGCGGCCGGGTTCAGCGAAGTGAACATATGTTTAACGAGGTATCGAAAAAACGCGCGTTGTGATCGTGCCGCGCTATTAACCCGCAACCCCCCGCCGCGTTCCCGGGGGTCTGCACCCCGGCCGGGGCCGGGGTGCAGACGCTCCTCGACTGTCGCTTTACGGCTGGATGTAGTCCGTGATCACCCGGATGAAGCCGTTGTCGAAGCCCCACCGGCCCACGCCGTGGCCGTCGTACCCGGTGACCAGCGCCGCCGAGTTGAAGGAGTAGGTCCACTCGCCCAGGTCGTCGTTCTCCTCGTGGCGCTCGTAGGTGTACGAGGCCGTCTGGGTGCCGCCGTTCGCGTCGGTGTAGCCGAAGGTGGCCGTCTTGGGGACGAGCTTGGAGCCGTCCGCCTCCCAGATGCGGAAGTGCACGAAGTTGCCGAACTCCTGCGCCCAGTCGTACAGGTCCGTGTTGTCCGTGTGCCAGTTGCGGTTGTCGTCCTTGCCCATGCCGAAGCGGACGCGGTTGGAGAGCAGCGCCTTGCCCGGGACCGCGGTGTTGGGCGTGGAGCCCATGATGGCGATGAACAGCTCGGGATCGCCCTGGTTCAGCCAGTTGCTCTCCAGGTGGAACTGCTGCTGGTACTCGAACATGCGCTCGCGCTTGCCGTACCCCTGCTGCGAGCGGTACCGCTCCGTCAGCGCCGTGTTGAACGCGGGCGAAAGCGAGCGGCTCGCGCCGTTGGCCGGAACCCAGCTGCCGATCGTCCTGCCGCCGCGGTCGTTCACGTTCACGTAGCGCATCCCGGGGAGCGGCTCCGAGAAGTCGGTCTCGCGCCGGATCACGACGAGCGTGGGGATCGGCGAGAGCTCGGTGGGCGAGAGCTCCACCCGGTTGCCCTGCAGGTCGAAGCTGATCATGCGCCGCGCCTCACTGCGCAGGTCGCCCGACACCAGCAGGTTGGCGCCGCCCTCCCACCCTTCACGATGGGCGTCCACCGGGAAGTACATCTCCAGCGCCGGCAGCGAGTTGAGCGTGGCGAGCAGCTCCTCGCGCCCCTGGCCGGTGTGCTGCGCCATCTTGGCCAGCAGGATGCCGCCGGAGCTCCCGCGCAGGTACGGGGTGAGGTCCAGCTTGTGCTCCGCGAAGGGGGAGCCGCGCATGTCGTTCTTCACGCGCTGGCGCAGCCCCTGGTCCTGCAGGGCGAGCGCGAGGGAGCGGAGCACGCCGCTGAAGGCGGTCTCCTCGCCGGTGAGCTGGCCCTGCACCGAGGAGGGACGGGCCTCCTGGGCCGGGAAGGTCACCTGGGCGGCGTCGCCGCAAGCGGCGGCGCCGACTACCGTGGCCAGGACGAGGCCACGGATCATTCCAACGGATGTGAGTCGCACGGGGTTGCCTCTGGGATGGAACGTCAGATAGGGATCGCGAGTCCCTTGCGCGCAAAGGTGCAACCATGATCGCGCCATCTGTTTCCCCGGTCCACTGGGCGAATGTCCCACCCACCCTACAGGATGTCCAATGCCTCCCGGTCGAGGAGAAAAGCCAGCACGCGGGCGCGGAAAAGGCGGATCGTCTCCTCCTGGGCCTCGGCCAGCGCGGGGAGCGTGCACCCCGTGAGGTCCCTGGCGTAGCGCCAGAGCGTCTGCGGCGACATCCTCAGCTCCTCGGCCACGGCGGCCCAGCTCCGCTCCGGCGTCTTCTTTCCCAGTGCGCGCAGGAGGAGGATCCAGTGGAGGAAGTCCTGGAGGCGCAGCGGCGCACCGTCCACGGCGCGGTTCCACTGGTGCCACAGGCTGCGCCGGTTGCGGTCGACGGCGGCCGCCAGCTCGTTCACCGAGTGCACCGGCCGTTCGCTGCGGCAGGCGTGCGCCAGCGCCTCGCGCAGCACGGGCGGCAGGTGCTCGGCCCGCTCGAAGGGGAGGGCGAGACAGTACACGTAGTTCGGTTCCTGGGCGCAGGCGCGCTCCACCGCGGTCCGCAGCCCCTGCTCCACCTCCTGCAGCCAGATGACCTCTTCCACGGTCAGGTCCTTGAGCTGGCGGGCGTTCTCCAGGTCCCAGCGCGTCACCAGCACCACGGGGTGGCGCGGATGGCGGCTCTTGAGCGCGGAGAGTCTCGGCACCCCGGAGCTGGAGGCGAGCTGGTCCACGTGTATCACGGAGCAGGTGGCCTGGGGGATCACGTCGTGGAGCTGTTCCCAGTCCTGCACCGCCACCACCCGCGGCTGCGGGGGAAGGGCCGAGCGAAGGCGCGGGACCTGCTTCGGGTCCGCCGAGTAAAGGGCGAGCATGGTACGGTGCGGGATCGGGGCGTGCCGTATTCCCCGGGGCGGGAAAGACTTCACGGAAGGGCTCGCGCGTACCCCGCGAGTGAACCGTGGCACAAAGGGGACGGGGCAATGCGCATGCCCCGACCCCTTATTTTGGCGTCCAATACGTGATCGTTCGATGAGCGTACGCCCGCGCCGCGCGGGACCCACCTGGGATGCGCCCGGGGTGCATCGCGGGGAATGGGGGCGAGGAAGGTTAGGCCGCACGCCGGTCTGCCCGCGCGGATTCGCGGCGAATTGCGGCGGTCGGGGCTCGGGGAGGGAGGGCGCGATGAATCGCGCCCCTCCGGGATCTGTGCGACGCAGGCGGAGTTCTCCCCCTCACCCGCCCTGCGCCCCCGCAGGCGGGGGAGGGGGCCGGGAGGAGGGGCCCGCTAACTCCTTGCCCCGCAACGGGATTGACACCCTACGCCAGGCCGGTTAGATTACCTGCGTTGACAATACGGGTCTGGGGATGACTGGCTTCGACGTGTGTGGTGAAGCCATGGCTGCGTGCCGAGGTCTCCGAGTGCCTCGTTAAATAAGCGGTAAAACCTGTAACTGCGAACGATAACTTCGCCCTGGCTGCGTAAGTAGAGTTCCCCTCGGGGAAATCCTTACCGCCCTTCTGCTGATCAGACCCGCTTGAGCCGGGTCAGCAGTTGTCGCAAATTCAAGCTGGCTTGCCTGAGCGTCGTGGTAGGGCAAGCGAGATTGCACGACTGGTCTGGGATGGGCCTTCCACTGGCCGATGACCGGGCGAGGAGAAAAGAACAGTGGAATACGCACGTAGAAGTCGTGGGGGATCTGCAGGCGGACCCGGGTTCGATTCCCGGCATCTCCACTGAAAATCAGTAGCACGAAGGCCCGGAAATCCCTTGTGGATTCTGGGCCTTCGTCGTTTTTCCTCCCCAGCCCTCAGCACAACCTCGCCCATGTTTGCACTGAGCAACTGCGGACCCGTGGCCAGGCGGGCTGCGATGGCCGCGGCCATTGGTCTGACGCTCGCCTGCGCGGGCGGGACAACCGGTTCCCCGACTCCGCAGCGGGGGCCGCTCGGTTCGCCGGAGGGCTTCAGCATCCTGTTTCGTCCGAACGGATCGCACTCCAGCGACGTCGTGGCCGCGCCGATCCAGCAGGTTTGGCAGCTTCTGCCGGAGGCGTACCGCGTGATCGGCTTTCCCGGCAGGCCCGCCTCGGCAGGGGGAGGGGAGCTGTTTTTCGCTACGCCCCACATGGAGATCAGCGGCCCGATGTATCCCGGGGAACGAACCTCCGATTACATCGACTGCGGAGTGTCGCCGACGACGGGGAAGCGTTCGGACGAGTACCTGGTCACCTTTGTGATCATCACGCGCCTCGAACCCGCCGATCAAGGCGGAACGCGCATCATGACCCTCATCGACGGCCATGCCCGCGATCGCACCCTGGGCGGCAATTCGGTTCCCTGCCATGGCACGGGGAAGATGGAGGGGCAGATCGCGGAGCTCGTCAAGCGCGGCATCACCGGGGGTGTCGCGGACCCGCCATGACCTCCGCCTGAAGAGCCGCTCCGGCATTTGCCGGAGCGGCTTTTTCGCGTCCACCATCCTCGGCTACATGGTGACCGCCGCCAGCAGCATCGTCGCCGCGGCGCCGAGGCCCACGCCGAAGACGACGTACGCCAGGCCCAGCGCGAGGTACTTCGAAAAGGTGCGCACGATCCCCTGGCCGTAGACCCGCTTCATCGCCACGAAGACGTACACGAGCTGCCATAGGCCCAGCGTCACCAGGAGCAGGGGGAACTGGAAGAGCATCCCGACCGTGGAAAGCACGAACGCCAGCGAGTGCACGTGCAGCGCGAAGACGAAGTGCTCCACGAAGTACCGCTTCTGGCGGAAGTACAGCACCTTTAGAAAGAAGGCGAAGAGCGGCATCATGAGGAACACGCCCTTGGGCGCGTTCTCCTCCATCGCCACGATCAGCGCCCGCAGCGCCTCGCCGGGGGGCATGCTCTTGAGGCGCTCCCCGGTGCGGGTGAGGCGGCGGTTCAGCGGCTTTAGCCAGCCCGGCACCGCGGCCGTGTCCTTCCACGCGATGCTGATGTCCATATTCTCGCGCGGCCGTGCGGGCGGCGCGGGAGGGGCGGGGAGCCCGCCCGTGTTCGCGGGCGCCGGGGCGGCCACGCGCCTCGCCTGCGCGGCGTCGTCGCGGGCTACCTGGTCCGCGATGAGGTTGGCGTCGGCGGCGAGGGGGAGGAGGACGAAGAAGAGCACCGAGCTGACCAGGTACAGCCGGAACGGCGGCACGTAGCGGGCGATCCGCCCCTTCACGTACTCGGAGGTCAGGTGGCCGGGGCGGAAGAGGAGCGCGCCGACCGTGCGCGGCAGCGTCGCGTTGAGCGCGAGCTGGTCCTCGAGCAGCTCGAGCAGCATTCGCCGCAGTGAGATCCTCACCTCCACCTTGCGCTGGCCGCAGGTGGGGCAGAAGGCGCTCACCGTGGGGTCGCCGCAGTTGAGGCAGGGGCGGGCCGGGGTGCGCCGCGATTCGGACGACCACCACCGCTGCTTTCGCACCGGCGCGGGCGGTGGCGTCTGGCCTCGGGAGACCGGCTTTTCCGCGACGGCGCTGCCTGGCCTCGGGGGTGGATCTGCCATGATGGGGATCTCTCGGGGGTCCAGCTCACCTCGTGCGGGGAGGATGCGTCCCACGCTGGGCTTCCCGCAAGAATTCGCCCCCTGGCCGCGCGGTCGCGATGTCGCGGGAGGGGGCTTAACCATTCCGTGACAACTTCGGCATACTTCCACCACGAGCGAACGCGCGGCCGGCGGTATCTTTGACAGCGTCACGGCCGCGACAACGACGACGGGGGTACGCGTATTGAAGCCGCTCCAGAACTTGCGCGACCAGCAGCTTCTCGCCCCGGGGCTGATGCTGCTCACGGCGCTCGCCCTCGCCGGCGCGCTCGCGCTGCAGGCACTGCGCGCCGAGGGCGGGCAACGGCGCGCCTCCGAGCGGGCGCTGCGCCACCACGCCGCCGTCGCCGCGTGGGAGTTCTCGCGCCACGCACGCTCGCACGGCGAGCACACCATCGAGAGGGCGCTGGCGCCGGTGCGGCGGCTGGGCGCGCTGGAGGCCGGCGACTCGCTGCCGGTGCCCGAGCTCATGATGGCGGGCGGGGCCGACCCCGGCTGCGACTGCCAGGTGCTCGCGGGGGTGCGCATGGCGTTCGTGCTCCCGGCGGATTCGTCGGCGCTGCGCACGGCGGGCGAGCCGCCGTCCGCCACCACGCGCGCATGGCTGGCGAGCGCGGTGCGGGCGCCCCCGCCCGCCGAGGGAGGCGTCGCGGTCGTCTTCCCGGCCACGGACGGCGAGCCGGCGATGGTCGCGTACCAGGTGATCCGGCGCGCGGACGGCAGGGCGGCGGCCACGTACGGCATCGTGGCGGACGCGGCGGTGCTCGCCCCGGTGTTCGCGCGGGTGGTCGCGCGCATGCCGCTGCTTCCGCCCGTGCTCACCGCGTCACTGCCCAACGACTCCACGCTGCGGGTGGACGTCCGCCTGCCGTCCGGCGAGACGCTCTACAGCTCGGGAGATTCCGACCGCACGGCGTTCTCGGCGAGCGACACGCTGGGCGCGGGGCTGGGAAGGCTCGTGGTGCACGCCGCGCTCCGCCCCCGCGCGCAGGCACTGCTCCAGGGCGCGATGGGAGCGGGCCGGCCGCAGCTGCTGCTCAGCCTCTTCGTGCTCTCTGGCGGGCTGATCCTGATGGCGCTGTTCCACCTGCGCCGGGCGGCCCACCTGAGCACGATGCGATCGCGCTTCGTGATGGGGGTGTCGCACGAGCTGCGCACGCCGCTGGCCCAGATCCGCATGTTCGCGGAGACGCTCACCCTGGGCCGGGCCCGGTCGGACGCGGAGCGGCAGCAGTTCCTGGAGATCCTGCAGCGCGAGGCGATCCGCCTCACGGACATCGTGGAGAACGTGCTCCAGTTCTCGCGGCTGGGGCAGAAGAAGCTTCTCGCCACCGAGGCGGTGCGCCTGGACCGTGAGACGGAGCAGGCGCTGGCCAGCCAGGCCCCCGCGGCCGCGGCCCGATGCGTGAAGCTGGTGAGCCGCGTGCCCGCCGGTCTCGCCGCCACGGCCGACGCGGGGGCCGTGCGCCGCATCCTGGCGAACCTGCTGGACAACGCGCTCAAGTACGGCCCCCCCGGACAGACGGTGACGGTCTCCGCCGAAGCCCGGGGCGCGAGCGTGCGGCTGATGGTGGACGACGGAGGGCCCGGGATCCCCGCCGGGCGGCGGCAGGAGGTGTTCGAGCCCTTTGCGCGGCTCGATACTTCCTCCACGGCGCCGAGCGGCAGCGGGATCGGGCTGACGGTGGTGCGGGAGCTCGCGGGGGCACTGGGGGGGCGCGTGTGGATCGAGGATGCACCGGCCGGCGGCGCACGCTTCGCCGTCGAGCTGCCGGGCATGGCCGCTACGGAGGCGCAGAGGTGAAACGTGTTCTGATCATAGAGGACAACCGGGACCTCGCGCTCGGGCTGCAGGCCAACCTGGAGGTCCAGGGCTACCAGGTGGAGGTGATCCACGAGGGGACCGGCGCGGTCGGGCACGCCCGCGCGTTCGGGCCCGACCTGATCGTGCTGGACCTGATGCTCCCCGGCATGGACGGCTACCAGGTGCTCAAGGAGCTGCGCAGGACGGGGGACACGACGCCCGTGCTGGTGCTCTCGGCGCGCGCGGAGGAGGTGGACAAGGTCCGCGGCTTCGGGCTGGGGGCGGACGACTACGTCACCAAGCCGTTCGGGCTGATGGAGCTGCTCGCGCGCGTGGAGGCGCTGCTCCGCCGCCAGGACATGGGCGCGGGGCGGGCCGGGCCGCGGGAAGAAGAGGTCGAGCGGTTCGGCGAGGTGGTGATCGACCCCGCCGCGCGCACGGTGCTGCGCGGGGGCTCGCCCGTCGCGCTCACGCCCAAGGCGTTCGACCTGCTGGTGGCGCTGGTGCGAAAGCGCGGCAGGGTGGTCTCCCGTCTCCAGCTGATGCAGGACGTGTGGGGGCACCGCGCCGCCGTCGAGAGCCGCACGGTGGACACCCACGTCGCGGAGCTGCGGCGAAAGCTGGAGGACGACCCCGCCTCCCCGCGGCACATCCTCACCGTCTGGAAGTCCGGCTACCGCTTCCAGCGCTGACGTGCATCGGGGACGGCTTCACAGATCCGTAACGCCTCCCCGCGGGACTCGCACAACTCCCTGACCCATCCCCCGCCAGCCTTCGCGTTCCGCACCGTATCCTCGTTGGGCAACCCCGCGCACCCAGGCACCGCCTGGACCGAGTGCGCCGGGCCGATCCCAACACCGGAGCGGTAGCGAGATGCGATCGACCATCGTGGCGCCCCTCATCGCGGCTTTGCTCTGCCTGCAGGCCGCGGCCCAGGCCCAGCAGCACGGGCCGCCTTCCACCCCGCGGCCAGGCCAGCCCGCGCCCTCCTGGTCGGACGGCGAGATCGGCGGCACCGTCGTGTCCGCGGCTTCCGGGGAGCCCGTGGCGCGCGCGTCGGTCACGCTGCGCAGCGCGGCCGACTCCCAGGTGGTCTCGGGCGTGTTCTCGGGATCGGGGGGCGCGTTCCGGGTGCGCGGCCTCCCCGCGGGACGCTACCTGGTACGCGCCGGCGGGGGTGGCTTCCTGCCGCTGACCAAGCTCGTCATCGTCTCGCGCGAGAGGCCGTCGCTGGACGCCGGCGCCTTTTCGCTGCGGCCGGCGGTGGTCGTGGTGGAAGGCGTCACGGCGCAGGGGCAGCGCAGCGCCGTCTCGGCCGGAGTGGACCGCAACTCGTACAGCGTGCGCGGGATGCCGGTGGCGGCCGGCGGCAACGCCACGGACGTGCTGCGCACCATCCCCGAGGTGGACGTGGACGGCGAGGGATCGGTGCGCATGCTGGGCTCCGCCGACGTGGTGGTGCACCTCAACGGCCGTCCCGCGCCCGTCCGCGGCGAAGCGCTCACCGCCTTCCTCCGCCAGCTTCCCGCATCGCGCATCGACCGCATCGAGGTGATCCCCAACCCCTCGGCGCGCTACGACCCGGAGGGGATGAGCGGGATCATCAACATCGTCCTGCGCGACGACGCCGGGCTGGGCCTCAGCGGCTCGCTCACCTCCAGCATCGACAGCTGGGGGCGGCCGGGCGGCGGCGCGAACCTGGCCTTCCAGCGGGGCCGGCTGACCACTTTCCTGAGCGCCAACGCGAGCTGGGGCGCCGGACGCGCGCGCAGCTCCGACTTCCGCGAGAACTTCGTCACCACGCCCGTGACGTGGGTGAGCGCCGAACGGCGGAACGACAACACCTTCGCCAGCCGCTTCGCGGACGCGAGCCTGGAATACCGCATCGCGCCGCGCACCACGCTGCTCGGCTCCGCGCGGGTCAGCGGCAGCGATCACCGGGCGGACGTCCTCTCGCTGATCGCGGTCACGGGCGCTCCCTCCACGCCGCTGCAGCGCTACGACCAGCTTACGGACTCGCGCCACGGCAACGACCTGCTGAACCTGATGCTGGGGGTGCGCAGGGTGGTGCGCCCGGGGCAGCACGAGCTCATGGCGGAGCTGCGGCGCGTGCACCGGCTGAGCGGGCAGCGGTACGCCTTCGAGCGGACGATCTACCTTCCCGGCGAGGCGGCGGAGGCCGGCCTCGTGGAAGGCTCGCGCGACACCGATGTGGGGTTCGACGAGACGGTGCTGCAGGCGGACTTCATGCAGCCGCTCGGCGCGCGGAACCAGCTCCACGCAGGGCTGCAGCTCTCCGGCCGCGGCACGGATTACGGGCAGGTGATCGACGACGCGGCGGCCGCAACCGCGTTCGGCTACTCGGAGGCGTACCGGCAGGCGTACCTGCTCCTGACGCGCACCTTCGGCCGGGTGTCCGTACAGGGCGGGGCGCGCGGCGAGATGGTGGAGACGCGGCTGAGCAGCACCGGCACGGCCGACTTCCACAACGACTACCGCACGCTCTACCCCAGCGTGATGCTCTCCTACACGCCGGGGCAGGGGTCGCAGGCGCGGCTCGCCTACTCCAAGCGCGTGGAGCGGCCGCACTACGAGCAGCTGAACCCCTTCGTCTACGCCAGCGACTCGCTGAACCGCTTCACGGGGAACCCGCACCTGCGGCCGAAGTTCACGCACTCCTTCACCCTCGACCTCACCCGCACGCGCGGCGCGGCCACGCGGAAGCTGTCGCCCTGCTTCCGCCGCACCAGCGACA
>DASWNZ010000015.1:0-6472 GCA_036398975.1 Longimicrobium sp. | reverse complement strand
ACCGGCGTGCCCGCCGATGACGATGACGAGGGGATACCTTGGATGAGGGCCCCGTTGCCTATACCCTCTGCATAGCGATCAAGCTCGGCGCCGGCGGGTGGACCGCGATTGGCGGGACTGTCGTGAGCGCGACGTTGGCATGGGACGCTCGGAAAAACACGCGCGAGGCGTATGACGCGTGGGCCGGTTATCGACAGAACGTGCAGAATGGGGTAATCGCGTACGACATGCACATCGACGACCTGTACTACAAGCGGTGGAAGGACGCCGAGCATCAGGAGCGTCTTCTCTATGGAACCACTGCCATGGCAGGAGTCTATGCTGCGTGGGAGATCTTCCAGGCAGCGGTCTTGTGTGCGCCCTATGGGGCCGCGCCCGTGCCGTGACTTCAGGAGAAGCGCAATGTCGTTTGAACGCAAGGTGTACTTGGTTTGCCTCATCGTGTGCGTGCCAGTGGCGTTCGGTGCACTGGCAGCGCTGTACTGGATGTGGAGCATTGGCGCGCCGGCCTCCCTCTTCGTGGGTCTCAGCTTGGGGATCGTCGGCAATCTGTTGGTAGGCTACATGGCTTGGCGCGCGCTGAACGGCACTCGGCCTGTCGAGGGCGATCCAATTTCGGTTGCCTTAAAGGTTTTGAGCGTCGGGACCTTCCTGGCACTCCTTCCACGTATCTGGGCCGCGCTCAACCGATAAAATCCACGGCCTGGACCGCGGGCCCGCGTCGAGTAAACACGACGCAGCTCGGAGGTCGAATAAAGGCGAATCGGATTATTCCAGTTCTGCTGGTTACGGGCGCAGCAACAGTGAACGGTGAGACACTGGGCGAACGCGTGACCCGCGCTAGCCTGTGGGCGGGCCGTCGGCGCTGGTCCCCACGCCCTAGAGGAGGAGTCGTGAGCGTGAGAGAAATGCCGCGTTCGGCTGGCGCCGGGAGATACAAACAGCTTCTCGCGATCATCTGGATCGCAGCCATCGTCGGAATCACGCTGTCCGCCCGTGCGATGCTCGACGCCATCCTCGATGCGCCATTCGTCCCAGCCGAGCGGCTGTGGAGAAGCGTGGCCAAGCAGGCGCTTTTCATCTGCGGGGGCGCCATAATGCTTTGGATCGCTCATCGAGGCACGAGTAGGAACCTTGCTCCTCCGGAGTGGCTACTGCTGGTACTTGTGCTACTCCAATCGCTTGCCATCCTGCTGTAGGTAGATCAGCAGGCAGTTCGATTACCGGCGGCCCGGGAAAGGCGCCCGTGCGGGGGGTGGACTCGGTGCAGTCCACCCCCCGCATGCGTTCTCGATGTATGCGAATCTTGTGGAACATCCGCGGGGACGTACCTTCGAGTCGAGCACTCTGCTCGCCCTTCGCACATGCTCCTGCGCCCGGCGGGAGCGCCTGTCACCCCACATGCACGGAGCCAGCATGGAGAAACGCGCGGGATCGTTGAAGAATCCGAGGTTTGTGGGGGTCGCGTGCGCGGTCGCGGCGACGGGGCTGGGGCTGGCGTACATGGCCGCAGCCGGCGCTCCGTCCGTCTATCTTGCCGTCAATGCGCTGGCCCTGGTGCTGGGGCTCGCGATCTTTGGCGTCATGCCGTCCTCGTCGGGGCGGATGCCGTCGTTGCTCGGCGCGGGGCTCCTGGCATCCGGAGGGCTGCTGCTCGCCACGGCGCTGTTCGGTGTCTCGGTCGAGGGTGTATCGCGGTGGATGCCGATTGCGGGGCTCAACCTGCAGATCAGCCTCGTGGTGCTGCCCGCGATGCTGGTCGCGTTCGCGCGGCGCCGGGATCTCCTCTCCACGCTGGGGGTGATGCTGGCGGCCGTGGCGCTGGCGCTGCAGCCCGACCGCGCGATGGCCGGCGTGCTCGCCCTGTCGCTGGCGGGGCTCGCGGTGCACCGGCGGGACCGGTGGGTGCTCTCGGCGCTCGGCGTGGGCACCGCGGCCTTCGTGGCGACGCTTCTCCTCCCCGACCGACTGCCGGCGATGCCGTACGTCGACCAGGTCTTCTTCACCGCATTCGAGGTGCATGCGCTGGCGGGGCTGGCCGTGGTCGGTGGCGCGCTCCTGCTCGCCGTTCCGGCGATCTCGGGGTTCAGGGCCGATCCGGAGAACCGCGCCGTCTATGCCGTTTTCGGGCTCGCGTGGCTCGGCATCGCGGCGGCGGCCGCGTTCGGCAACTATCCCACGCCGCTGGTCGGGTACGGCGGGAGCTCCGTGCTGGGCTACGCGCTCAGCCTGGCGTTCCTGCCCGGAAAGGCGCGCTCCACCGCTTCCGCCGAAGCGCGCGTGGAACACGCGGCACCGGCGGAGGAGGACGGGGGCTCCGATCTGCGGATCGGCATCGCGTACGCTTGAAGAGCCCGGCGTGACGGCAAGGGCCTGGCGCGGAGGATCGACCACGATCACGTAGGACACCGGAGGGGCGGCTCGCGCGAGGCCGCCCCTCCGCTTGCCCGTCCGTCAGAGTGAGAGTGCGGGGCATACGACGCGGCTCCGGCCGGCAACGAAGCGGGGTCATGTGGCGATCCTGGCCGCGCTTCGCTACTGTGTCACGTACGTCCTTGCCCCGGCCGGCGTGGCGCCCGGGCAGGCACCTCACGCACCCCGCTCCGGCTCATCCCCGATGGCACTCCCCAATCCCCTCCAGACGACGGTCGAGGCAGCTGGCGGTGTGTCGGACGGCGGAGCGGCGACCCTCCCTGCCCTGCTCGGGGGCCCCGCAAGCGTCCACATCCCCGGTCCGCACTTCCGGTGGCCCCTCATCGAAGCAGACGACGAGGAGGCGGTGCTCGCGCAACTGCGCAGCGGCGAGCTCTCGTACCATCGCCGCGCCGGCGTCGTCGCGGAATTCGAGGACGCGTTCGCATCGTACCACGAGGTTCCCTTTGCGATGTCGGCCAATTCGGGGAGCGCGGCGCTGCACGCGGCGTTCTTTGCCCTCGACCTGGAGCCGGGGGACGAGGTGCTGGCGCCGGCATACACGCACCTCTCCACGGTGCTCCCGATGCTGCACTGCCACCTCGTTCCCGTGCTGTGCGACGTCGAGGAGGAAACGGGCAACCTGGACCTGGCGGATGCGGAGCCGCGCATCGGCCCCCGCACCCGCGCCATGGTGGTCACCCACCAGTACGGCCACGTGTGCGACATGCCCGCCGTGCTCGCGTTCGCGCGCAAGCACGGGCTCCGCGTGGTGGAGGACTGCTCCCACGCGCACGGGGCCACGCTCGACGGACGGCTCGCCGGCACGTTCGGCGATGCGGGGTGCTTCAGCCTGCAGGCCCACAAGGCGGTGCCCGCGGGCGAGGGCGGGGTGCTGATCTGCAGCGATCCGCGGGTGATGGAGCGCGCCGCGCTGCTGGGCCACTTTCGGCAGCGCACGCCCGCCACCACCGACGCGTACGCGCCCTTTGCCGAGACGGGATACGGACTCAAGAACCGGCTCCACCCGCTGGGAGCGGCGCTCGCCCTGTCGCAGCTGCGCAAGCTGCCCCGGCGCATCGAGGCGCGCCGCGCGAACCTGTCGTACTTCGACGATCAGCTGCGCGGCGTTCCCGGAGTCCGCCCGCTCCCCACCGCGCCGGGTGTGTCCCGCGGAGGGTACTTCCGCTACCTGGTGCGCTACGACGCGGCGGAGCTGGACGGGCTGCCCGTTGGGCGCTACGTGGAAGCCCTGCGGGCGGAGGGGGTGCTGGAGGTGAGCCCGGGGAGCCTGGCGAGGCCGCTGCACCTCACCCCGATCTTCCAGACGCTCGACGACCGCATGTACAGCAACGGATGGCCGCGGCGCGGCCCGCACACGAGCCGCACGCTGGTATACGGCCCCGGCGACTTTCCCCGCGCGGAGCGGTTTTCCGCGACCACCCTCCAGTTTCCGGCGTTCACGGAGCCGAGCTTCCACATCATCGCGGCATACCGCGCGGCCATGGTGAAGGTGGCGCGGCATGCATCCTTGCTGGCGGAGGGGGCTTGAGGACGGTGATCGCGGGCGGCGGCGTGGCCGGGCTGGCCGCCGCCCGGGCGCTTCGCTCGCGCGGGCTGGGGTGCACCATCCTGGAAGGCTCCGGCGAGCTCGGGGGGCTGGCGTGCACGGACCAGGCGGAGGGGTTCAGCTTCGACCGCACCGGGCACGTCCTGCACTTCAGCCGGCCGGAGGTGCGGGCCGAGTTCGAAGCGCTCGGCGTGCCCCTCACGCGCACCGAGAGGCGTGCAGCGGTGGCGGTGCGAGACGCGGTGGTGCCCTACCCGTTCCAGTTCAACCTGTGGGCGCTGGGCGATCCCGGCCTCGCCAGGCGCGCGCTGGAAGCTGCGCGCCAGGCGCACGCCGCCCGCGACCCGAACCCCGCCTCCTTTGCTGGCGTGCTGGCGGGAGCGTGGGGCGAGACGATGGAGACGCTCTTCTTCAGGCCCTACAACGAAAAGCTCTGGGGACGGAGCCTGGAGGAGCTGCCGCCAGACTGCGCGGGCGACTTCCTTCCCGATCCCCAGCTCCCGCTGGTCGAGGAGGGAATCCGTGGGCCCACCGGCTACACGGGATACAACGCGCACTTCCTCTATCCCGCGTCCGGGCGGCTGGGCGACGTGGTCGACGCGCTGGCGCGGCCCCTCCGGGCTCAGGTGCGCCTGCACAGCACCGTCGCGTCGGTGGACCTGGAGCGGCGCACGGCCGCCACCCGCGACGGCAGGGAGTTCCCGTTCGACCACCTGATCAGCACGATGCCGCTTCCCGCGCTCCTGGCGGCCACCAAGCTACCTGCGCCCCCAGCCGGCATCCTGGACGCGACCAGCGTGGGCAACGTCCGCGTCCGCATCCGCGGGCGGATGCTGAGCGACCTGCACTGGATCTACACCCCCGATCCGTCCGTCGTCTTCCACCGGGTGGGCTTCCCGGCGAACCTGAACCCCCGCACCTGCCCGCCGGGGTGCATCAGCCTTTCAGTCGAGCACACGATTCCGCGCGAGGGGGAGCGGCGCGAGGCGCGGGAGATCGCGGCGTCGGCCGTGGAGTACCTCGTCCGCGTGGGGCTGATCGAGGTGGAGTCTTGGAGCGCGGAGGAGATCGTGCTGTCCCCCGCGTACGTGGTGTGGCGGGCGGCGGGGCGTCCGTGGTTCCGCGAGACGGCGGAGATGCTCCGCGAGCGGGGGGTGGTGCTCGCGGGCCGGTTCGGCACGTGGGAGTACCTGTCGCTGGAGGGCGCCTTCGCGTCGGGGATGGCGGCGGCGGAAGCGGTCGCGGGGCGGGAGGTGGCGCGTGTCTGACGTGCGGCCGGGGCGCGTGGTGATCGTCGGCGGGTGCGGGTTCATCGGCAGCCGGCTCGCCAACGCGCTCGCCGCAAGGGGAGCCGACGTCACGGTGGCCGACATCGCCCCTCCTCCCGCAGACCTGGACCCACGCTGCCGGGTGGAGGAGCGCGACGTCCGCCGGGCCTCCGAGCTGCGCGGAGTGGCGCGGGGCGCGGAGGCGGTCTTCGCGCTGGCCGCGAAGCTGAAGAAGACGTGCGAAGAGGATCCCGCCCGCGGGTGGCAGACCAATGTGCTGGGGATGGCCAACCTGCTGGAGGAGGTGATCGCCTCCGGCAGCCGGCCGCGCGTCGTCTTCACCAGCTCGGGCGGGGTGTACGATCCCGACGGCACCGTGTTCCCCACCCCGGAGTCGGGCGCGCTGCGGGCGGTGGGGCTCTACGCGGCGTCGAAGCTCGCCGGCGAGGGGATGGTGGCGGCCTCGGCGGCGGCGGGCGGCTTCTCGGCGGTGATCTTTCGCCCCTTCACCGTGTTCGGCGCCGGCCCGGCGGCGGGTGAGCGGGGGCACTTCATCGCGCACTGGCTGGAGCTCGCCGCCGCCGGACGGCCGCTGACGCTGCACGGCGACGGGTGCGGCACGGTGGACCTGACGTGGGTGGGCGACGCGGTGCGCGCGCTGGAAATGGCGGCGCGGGTGCCCATCCCCCCGCGGCAGTGCCGGACGTACAACCTGGGCGGCGGAACCGAGACGCCGGTGGCCGAGGTGGCCCGCTGGATGCGCGATGCCGATCCGTCGATCGCGGTGACGCACACGGCCGCGCCGCACCAGTCGCCACGGCGGCAGTCCGCGGACATGCGGCGAATCCGGGAGGAGCTGGGGTACGAGCCGGCGGTGCACCCGCGCGACGAGATCCGGCGCCTGGTGGAGGCCCGGATGGGAGGGGCGGCGCGGTGAGCGCGGCGCTCGCCGGCGCGCTCGTGGCGGCCGTCGTCTGCGCCGTCCTTACGCCGCTCGCCGGGCGCCTGGCGTTGCGGCTGAGGATCGTGGCGGGCGCCAACCCGGACGTGCCCACGCACACCCGCGCGGTGCCTCTTCTGGGGGGCGTCGCGATCGTGGCGGGCATGACGCCCGCGCTGGCGCTGGCGGCGGCGGCGGACTCCCGCTGGAGAGCCCTCGCCCTCGCCCTGGTTCCCCTCCTGCTGCTGGGGCTCTACAAGGACTGGGCGGAGCGCCTGCTCT
>DASWNZ010000014.1:0-16936 GCA_036398975.1 Longimicrobium sp. | reverse complement strand
TCTTGGGCCCCTGCAGGTCGCCCAGCACGGCGATGGGGCGCCCCACGTTGCGGGAGGCCTCGCGCACGTTGCGGATGGTTTCCGCGTGGCGCTCCTGCGTGCCGTGGGAGAAGTTGATGCGGGCCACGTCCATCCCCGCCTCGATCAGCGAGGCGATGCGCTCGGGCGACCAGCTGGCGGGTCCCAGCGTGCAGACGATCTTGGTACGTCGGTTCATCGGTCTCGCTAGTCACGGTTAACGTGCGAGAGAGACATACTGCCCCCGGCGTCGCGGCGGGGGCAAGGGGCGGAGGAGAAACAGGTGCTCCATGCGCTGGGCTTGGTGTGTTCGGGCCTTCATGGCGCACGCCCTCGGGAGGCGAAGCAGGCGGACGAGTGAACCCTCCCGCGGCGCGTACAGGCACGGGTATCTCACCGCGGAAAAACCGGCGGCGACCCAGTGTCGCCGCCGGTCCAAGCAGGGTATTGTTTGAAACTGTCGTTGTTCAGCGAGTTACCACCTAAGGTAGGCGGCGAGAGGCTGGCAGAACGAGGCTATGTTTAGGCCTCCTCCGCCTCCTTTAGTCCAAGGAGCTCCGGCACACGCTGCCGGGTGAACTCATCACTCAGGAAGCACGCCGAGTTCTGGTTCGCGAACATCTTCTCTTCCCAAACCGCCTGCTCCTGTGGCACTGCCACAACCCAGTCCACGCCCACCACGTATTCCGCCTTCTCGACATCGTCGGCGTTCTCCCACATCTTCGGCGCGGTGACAGGCGCCTCGAGTAGCGGTCTTTCCTCCCCATCCACCGCCACGCGGAAATCCCGGATCCGCACCGCTGGAGATCGGACGATACCAATTCCCACGTACCCCGTTTGCGGGATGTTGGCGAACACCCGGTCACCAGTTCGGAGCGCGTCCAGCGTTCTGCTATACCAGGGCTTCTGCCCCGCCGAGATGAACCCATAGCGCCAGCAGTCCGCCCAGGTCCGATGTTCCCCCTCGCCGATATTCACGTAGAAGTCGCGAAGCCCACTCTCGCCTCCGGTCAACGTCTTGTGGCGAACACCATAGTTTGACGTCATCAGGCGAACCGCCTCCTCCACCGCGTCGGTGTCAGGCACCACCACTGTCTGCCACCCAGCCGGGTTCCGCCGAACCACGCGGAGCGCTTCCGCCGCCGCTTCCGGCGGTACCAGGGCCCGGAGTTCCGTACGCCGGTAATCGAGCCACGTGATCCAGTAACCTTCCGCGTCGCGGTAGCTCAAGCCCTTCCGGTATACACGCTCTACTACTCCGGGACGTTCAAGGAGCTTTCGCCTTGTCGCCTCCAGTACCGGGCGCACAACGGAAGGGACTTCCTCCAGGAACTCCTCGATCGTTGTGGGGGCCGCGCGAATCCGAGCTGTCTGCTCCACCTCCTTTCGCTCGCGGCGCACCAGGTAGTCTCGCGCTTCCGGAAGGGGTATCAGCACCGCGGACTCCAGCACCAGCTGATCGCCCACCAGGTGTGGGATCAGCCGCACACAGGTGACATCCATCTCGAATGACCTCAGCCACAGGACGGTCGCGGTGATCTCCGGCGGAAACGCCTCGGCGGCGAGGATGATGCGCGGCTTGTTGTCCAACTCGTCGAACGTCGGGTCGCTCACGAACGCCTCGATCTCCACTCGCGCCTCCTCCACGCTCAAGGGGCTACCTCGCTTCGCACGTTCTGCCACCATCATCTCAGCGACATCGCCGAGGCCCAACGTCGAGCAGAAAGCAGCATAGCGCAGCGCCTGGAGGTCCGCGTGGCTTCCATACGCGCTTCGCTTCAGCTCGACGACCACCAGCTTTCCCCGCCTGTCGATCCCGAGCACGTCGAGGCGGTCATCCGCCCGATCGAAACGGTCGTACTCGCTCGCGACCACCAGCAACTCCTCACCGAGCAGTCCAGGAGTTCCGAGGACCCACTCCTGGATATCGTACCGCTCCTTCAATTTCAGGTCGGCGAACCGCGCGGTGCCAATCGCGGTCGCACGCCTGGTCGTCGTATCAACAAGGAAAAGCATCCGGCTCTCTTCGCACCTGTGCGATGTTGCACGCGACGACGCAGCCATTCGCGCCGGCAGATTACCAAAGGTTGGTTGCTATCCGATCCGTTTGTCGGTTCCGTTCTCCAGGAAACCTCGTCTGCTTGCCTGTAGCTCGACTTAAATGGGCGTTTCGGCAGCGCCACGTCGGGACACGGCCACTGAGGCGTCTTACGATCTGACCAGCTGCGGGTGGGATGCAGCCAGCACGACGGGTTTCATGCGCGCCGGAGTACCCCGCGTGAGATCAACTCCATGTAGTGGCGTGACAGCCGAAGAGGGAGGTCCCCGCCGCGCACCAGGAGGCCAAGCTCCATGTTCGTGGCTTGAGCGCTTTTCGTGACGTTGGCGGAGCCCACCAGTGCCTGCGCGGTATCGGCGATGGCTGCCTTTGCGTGCATGGCCGCCACGCCGGAGCCCACCTTCGGACGGAGGTCGAATGGCCACACGTACAGATCAAGCCCCGGCACCTGCCGGTACACGGCGAGGTCGCCGCCGGTCAGCTTCCCGCCTGAGTCCTCCACCGTTTCCACAACCATCTGGATGCGCACGCCACGCCCGGCGGCCGTCAGCAGCTCTCCGTATACCTCGGGGACCAGGTATGTGGCAAAGGAGACCAGGACCAGCGACTCCGTGCTGGACCGGATCACCGCCTGCAGCACTGAAGAGGTGAGCCGGAGGGGAACCGCGTGGGTGTCGGGTCCGCTCCAGACCGGCTCCACGGTCACCTGGTTCTGCAGATCCTCTCGGACACCCGCCGAGGCGCTGAGCGCCACGGCGAGCAGCATCCCCGGCGCCTCCGGTGCGCTCGCCTGCCACTCCGCGCACAGCTCCGCTGCGAACCGGCGGCTGGCGGGCGAGGAAACCGCTCCCTGCGCCGCGTGGACGCCGGCGCCTGTCCACCCCGGGAACGGCGCGAGCGCGCGGGCGATTCTGCGGAGGTGATCTGGGGCGATCATCTGTGCCGCGCGCCGGATGCGGGCCTCCAGAGACACGGGGAGCACGAGTCCGGCTACACGAAGTAGTGGATGCCCGCCGCGGCGAGCGTGTCGGTCAGCACCACGCGGTCGAGGTAGTGGTTGGCGCGTTCACAGGACGTTTCAGGCACCAGCACACAGGCGTGGCACGCCGCGTTGTGAAGCGCGTCTTCGCCCTCCTCGGGCGTGTGGTCGGCGCACATCGGATCGGTGGAGCAGAGCCGTGCCTTCTCCAGCGCCTGGCTCAGCAGCCGGCCCAGCGTCTCGGGCTCGCCGAGGGCGACAAGCCCGCCCAGAGTACCCTCGGAGTCGGGAGCCGCCGTGTACAGCAGCAACCCCGCCATCGCCGGGTCGGATCCGGACGCCTCGGCCGCGTAGATCCGTTCGCGGATCGAGGCGGCCGAGTAGCCGCACTCCAGGGCGAACTCGTTGATCAGCGCGTGGGAAAGGGTATGGAGGAGCAGGTACCGTACACCGGGCCACTCGCTGGCGTCCAGGCTGCGGCGCTCCCGCCAGTCGTGGTGTGCCTGGCGGAGCTTGTCTATCCGTTCGGTGGCAGCCACACGGTCGCACCATTGGTCGACCGCCGCCTCAGGGAACTGCAGGAAGATCCCCTCACCGCGCGACTCCGCCGCTGGTACCCAGGCGAGAGCCTTGGGATCGCGGCACAGGGGCGCCTTTCCGGGGCCGTCGCCGCCGTCCGCGTCCAACCCGTCTACCCGGGTGAAGCCGACCATCGCGACCACCTCTCGCAGGCGCTCCACCAGTACCGTGCGCTCGATCAGGGTCTCGAATCCGACCGGGGGGGCCACCGCGCGCACCTTGAAGTCGGGACTGGACGGGGCGAACTGCGGCTGCGTGAAGAGGCGCCACTCCGGGAGCGTCAGGTTGGGCGAGCCCTCCGGCGCCTTCGTGGCTTGCGAGCGCTTCTCGACGATCGCCTGTACCGCCTTGGCGCCGAATGGCTTGAGCGTGGCGAACTCGGGGGAGTACTCGAGGACGGTGGGGAGTGCGTCATCGGGTACATCCTTCACTTTGTCCCAGAGCTTCTCGATCTGTGCCTCCATGGGATCTCCGCTGAATGGAAGCGACAGCGCGGACCGTGTGGCCGGGAACCAGAGGTTGGACGCACCCAGCAGGAGAGGGCGCGCCTCCAGGCCACACTCCTTCGCGTCAAATACGCGGAGGTGCGCGTGGCGCCCCCGGCAGCCAGGTAGCCGGCCTTCGTGCCCGTCGGTGAACGCGTGATTCAGCATGCGGCCCTGGTTGCATCCTTCGCAGCGAACGAACACGTCCGTCGAGCGCGAGCCGCTGCCGCTCTCCTGCGCGACCAGCCGCGGGTTGGAACACGGCGGACCCTGGTGGACAAAGTGCATCCACGGGAACTCGTCCAGGTGCCCCTGCGTGCAGGCCACCACCAGGCGCGCCGGCACCGCGCGCGAGCCGCCCTTCTGCTTGTTGGGGCAGATGTCGTGTGTGAACCGCGTCAGGTCGGGCCGGTACGGGTTCGGAGACTCCAGCTTGAACATCCCCGAGTCGAACTGCCCGAGGAAGCCGCACCGCGTGCAACGGAGCCACCGCGGGAATGGAAACACCGGCACGCCGTGCCGCGCCCACTCGGCGAATGGATCGCGGGTCTCCGGCAGCCACGCCGGCGTGCGGAGCTCCTGCACCTGTGCCCCGCAGTCGTGCCGCACGGCCGCCAGGAGACGCGGCTCCTCCAGGATGCGTTGGTGGTTCGCGCTCGCCCCAGGGGCCCAGTCGTCCAGGCCGCCGACCACCGCGGAAAAGTTGGGCAGGTCCACGATGGAGCCTACCCCGAAGGTGAACATCAATTGTGAGGGGCGGACGGCTCCCACCCTCTGCGCATACGCCATCATGCGGGGATCTCTGCCTCGGGGATGGGGGCTTCCGCATCCTCGGCGGAGACCAGGGTAAGCTGCGGCGAGGACGCGTTCTGCTTGTCTGGAGCGCCAGGGTACGGGCGCAGCGCCGTAGCGCTCGGATCCTCGGTCTGCAGGAGCAGCTGCACGCTCGGCTCGGTCTCGCGCAACGAGTTGGGGCAGGTGAAGGCGTCCCAATGCACCAGGTCCGGGGCGCGCAGGAGTCCGATCGCGGCGGAGGCGGCCTTGCGGTCCTCCTTGTAGGCCAGCGTCGAGCCCATCTGCTGGTGCTTCTGCTGCTCCTGGGCCCAACGGTCCAGCTTGGCCGTCAATGCCTGGACGATCTCCGCCTCCCGCTCGGGAAGGCCGGTGACGTCGCCGGCGCGCCGGCGGATCTCCTGCACCAGCGCAAGGAGCTGGGCGTGGTGAGAGGGAACCACGCGGGCGCCCGCGTTGGGATTCCACGTCCAGTCGATCCCGGAGTGGCGCACCAGCGCCACCAGCACGGCGGCCAGTCCGCGGTCCAGCGCGCGGGGCGAGTAGGGGGTCACGCTGAGCGCTTCCACGTGCCGGTAGAAGGTGTCGTGGTAGCTCTCGAACACTTCGTAGTGCGACAGGTCTCGCGGACGCGCCCAGTTGTAGAGGGTGACCACCAGGCCGGGGCCGCGTGGATCGCGGCCCACGCGCGAGGTGGCCTGGATGTACTCAGCGGTGGCCTTGGGCTGTCCTACGGCCACCATCAGCCCCAGGCGCGGTACGTCCACACCCACCGAGATCATGTTGGTGGCCAGGAGCACGTCCACGGGCAGGTACGGCTCCTTGTTGGCCTCCGCCTGGGCCTGGACGGCGGGATCGTGCTGCACCGACAGCTGCTCCAGCGTGGCCGGAATGTCGGCGGAGCCGATGCGGGACGTTAGCTCGCGGGTGACGCGGAGGGACCGGCGCACAAATCCCCGCTGATCCGCGCTGCGGAGGCGGCTGGCCACTTCGTCGTCCATCAGGCGCTTGGCGCCGCCCAGCTCGCGCAGTGCGTTGAAGTACCCCACGCACGTCATCCACGGGTCCGCGGCCGCGCCGTACTTCTCGTAGATCACCTGCGCCGCGGCCATCACCGTGGTGAAGAGGCGTACTTCGGCCTCCTTCAGGCGACGCCCGTGCGCGCATACACCCAGGTAGCGCCGCCCGGGCTGTGCGCCGGCGCCGGTGGTGGGGCGCTGCAGCGCGAAGAACGAGTCCTCCACGTCCAGCACCGGGGGTGGGAAGACCTCCAGTCCGCGCCAGAAGAGGGCGTGCGCCTGTTCGGCGGCGCGCCGGATGGTGGCCGTGGAGGCGATCACCTTCGGCCGCACCCGCTTTCCGTTCAGCTCCCAGCTGGCCAGCATGTCGATGGCCGTTTCGTACAGCCCCACCATCGTTCCCAGCGGGCCCGTGATCAGGTGCAGCTCGTCCTGGATGATGAGATCCGGCGGCCGCAGCGGGCCAACGGCCTCGGTCTTCGCCGCGGGAAGCTTGCCGGTGGCGTGGTGCTTGTCCGCCTCCTTGAACGTCCCTACCTGATCCAGGTCGTCCGAGCGGTAGCCGTGGCGCGTGCACCGGCGGCTCACCTTGCCGAACAGCAGGTGCAGCGGTCCCTGCCAGGGGAGCTGGGCGAACTTGTCGGCGGTGCCGATCACCACGCTCGGCAGGAGACGGTACATCTCCTCGTCCACCGTCACCACGGGAAGCCCCTCCAGCGGGGCGTTGGCTTCGCTGAAGGCGCAGGCGCCGTGCGGGTCCGGGCAGAACTGGATGATGCGCCGGCGCTCCACGTCGGAGACCACCGAGCTGGCGAGCGTCAGCGCGGTGCCGCACCACGGGCAGGCCAGCAGCTGCAGCGGGCTCGCCTTACCCGAGCCTCCGCGCGGGGCGCGGGCCTCCTCGATCTGCTTCTTGGCGTCGTCGAATCGGTTGGGGGTGACGGACGCGCCCACCCACATCCCGATGCGGAACGGTGTGTCCCCCCAGCGCGGGTCGTGCTGGACGCGCTCGCGGCGGGCGACCTCGCAGGCGCAGATGAGTGCCGCGGCGCGCTGCACCTGCTGCGACGTCAGGAGCCGGAGTGTGTAGCGCATCAGCACCGCCACTCCACCCGAGCGCCCGTCGTAGCCGCCCACCGTCCCCTGCAGGCGGCGAATGGCGAGCGTGTACGCCGTGAGCCCCAGGTATGCCTCCGTCTTGCCTCCACCGGTGGGGAAGAAGAGGAGATCCACCAACCCCTCACCGTGCGGCTGGCCGGCGCGCTCCTCGTGCCCGGGGTCGGTCAGCGAGGGGAGGTTGAGGAGGATGAAGGCGAGCTGGAAGGGGCGCCAGCGGTGGTTGCGCGGCTCCGCATCCACCTCGTCCAGCAGCGGGTCCAGCTCGTCGTCAGGGCGCCGGCGCGCGATGGCGATCGAATGGATGCGCTGCTGCCACATGGCGTGATTGGCGAAGCGGAACGCCTCGGCCGCGTCTGGATCCGCGAGCGCCTTGATCCCTTCCCGCAGGCGGCCGGCCGTCTTCCGCGCCCGTGCGATGGATACGCCAGCCGCGTCCTTGTGAGGACCAAGGCGAGCCGCCGGATCTCCGATGCGCGCTTCCTGGTGGTCCAGCCATAGCTCGTAGGCGCGTACCAGCGGCTCCACGGCTGCGGGGATGGCGGCGTCAGGTAGGGCGGAGAGCGCCTTCATGTCCAGCTCCACCTGCCGCAGCTCGGAGCTCACGTCTTCCGGCAGGGCCGCGTCGTCCGGGGCCGGCGCCTCGGTGGCGGGGACTTCGTGCGTCGGGAGAGCAACGGTTTCCACCCGCACCGCGCGCGAGGGGTCTCCAGGCGCGAGCGTGGCGTGCACCGAGGTACCGTGCCCCACCGCGAAAGAGACGTGGTTGCGGTAGAGCATGCCGAGCATCTGCATCTCGGCTTCCTCGCCGGCGAGCGCAACCGTCCGCTGCAGCGCGTCCTCGCGGCCGATGAAGACGGGCCCGCCCTCGGCACCTTCCACGATGATGCGGGCCTGGTACAGCCACGCCTCGTCGCGGTTGCGCTTGGGCTCGTGCTGCTCGTTCACCAGGAACAGGGTGACCAGGCGCGCATGGTCCAGCATGCGGACGCGGCCGCGTATCCAGACGGCGGGGAACGCCTGCACAGGCGTGCGAGGGGGGAGAATCCCGTCAGCGTTCGCCCGCCCGAGGTCGACCACGAGCTCGCCCTCGATGGGCATCCGTTGCCAGTACGGTACGGTTTCCAGCTCGACAACAGGCAGAGCCAGCACGGCGAGCTGCGAGTCCCCTGCCGCGGCGGCTTCGGCGGGGCCCGGCTTTTTGCGGACGGGCTGCAGCTCCTGGTGCTTGGTGTAGTGACCCCACTCCACGCGGCAGCGCAGCTTCGTCACGGCCGCCGGGACTACGAAGGTGAGACCGACCGACGATGGGAAGAAGCTGACGACCGATGTGGCGCCGTGGTCCGGCATCCCTTCGTCGGGGGTGTTGGAGCCAGTGGCGTCGGAAACGTCGCTGGCCGGGGTCTCGCCCACGGTGCCTGTGGGCGCCAGCATCCCCACCAGGTAGCGATCGCGCACGCGCCGGCGGCCCGGGAGTTTTTCCTCGGGTCCGTCTACCGGGCCGTACAGGTCGCGGACGATCAGCTCCTCCAACTCGGCGCGGATCGCCTCCGGCGAGGGGGTGGTGTGGCTCATTCTCGCTCCGTTCAGATGCCGAGGGCGGTCTGGGACGTGGGGCGCGCACGTTGTGCTTTACGTGGCTTGCCGGTAGCGCTCTCTTCCGCCACCTCGGCCGCGTGGCGCTCGAAGTTCAACTCCAGCAGCCGATCCAGGATCTCGGCGCGCGCGGCGGGACCGATGGTGAACTTCATGCCCTGTGTGGTCTCGTAGAAGCCGTGCTCCAGGTCTAGCGCGGCCCATTTATAGCCTGGGTCGGATGCGGCGTAGGCGCCCCTCACTGCGTCATCCAACCTGACATGCAGCGCCCGCAGTTGCAGGACTTCTTGATCCTCGCACTTAGAATTGTGAACGAGGTTGTACGTATCGGTCAGTCCGATTTGGCGGCGGACCATCAGGGCTTCTCGGTGCTCGTTCAGCACTCGCCCCGCGAGATCCAGCGCCGGAGTCATCTGCGGCTGTGGAAGCGTTTCGAAGCAGTCTGTTGGTGTATAGCGAATTCGAGTCTCTAGCGTAGATGCGTGCGTGACAGCCCACCACCAGTGGAATGAGGAGGAGAGAAGCCCGAAGTGTGCATCATCGTCATACGAATACACGGCGATCAGGTTCGCAAAGACTTGCTTGGCGCTCACAAATGCCGGCATCACTGTCTTACTCACAAGTGTAATCGCGAGCACGCGTTTCAAAGGGGTGATCGCGCGGTAGAGATCTGCACGACGTTCGGCGTGTTGCCACCAGCGCTCGGCGTATACCCTACGGTTGTTTTTTGCCCTTTCAGGTTTGACCTGTCGTTCGACACGCTCAAAGCACAGGTTGTACGACGCGGCAACGTGCTCAGGCCAGTCACGAAAGTTGATCACAAATCTACTCGCGGAATGATCCGGGCGGTTGTTCAGGTCCTCTCCGTTTGGATACGGAAAGATCACATCGCGATTTCTTGGCTCCAACTCTAGGAAGTGGTTGGCCTCGTGAGGATTCAGCACGAATCCCATACCAAGAACGATAGATCCCTGGAAGCATTGGGAGGCATTCTCGCGCAGGCGATGAGGTGCCCCTTGCACTCGCCGCCTAGGAAGCAGCATCGGTGACACCCCGGTGGGAGATTCAACACCGTCTAGGACTATTGCGCCGGTCCACTGACGGAGTGACGCCCAAACCTTTGAAACCTCTAGGCTTGCTGAACCTGGCCAGGGAACCGATCGAACCGCGCGGTAGATCGACCACTTGCCTGTTGTGATCGCGTCGAGGCCTACCGCCCGAGTATCCCCTTGTGCAATCGTATTCGTTGCCAAAAAGCCGAATTGCTGCGTCAGTTGACTAGACCGTAGGAAAAAATAAGCAGAAAGGTCCGCCGAGCCCTTACGTCCTTCCGCGATCCAGCGCACCAGGTAGTCCCGGAAATCCGTGCCCATCGCACCAGTAATGCGCTGACCACCGAGAAACGGCGGGTTCCCCAGCATTGCATCGAAGCCGGAGCCGTGGGCGACGACCTCCGGGAACTCAATGGGCCAGTGGAAGGGCGTACGAGCCGGCGCGAGGCCAGGCTTCCCGGTGTTCAAGTCACGTTGTGCGGCGGCAACCAAGTGGTCGCGGGCAGCTTGCCGGTCAGCGGCGAAGAGGGCTGTGACGTAGGGCGCAAGCTCAGTGAGTCGCGCGTCGAGCTTGGCGGAGGAGGTGTTGGCGAGCGCAGCACCCACCAACGCGTCGCCCACCAGGCGCGCGTCGGCAAGCGCGTCGCGCGCAGCATCATTCTTCGCCTCTTTCTCCTCGACGTCGCGTAGCGTGTTGGCGGTGGTGTGCTCCAGTTCCGTGCGCAGCTCCACTGCCTTCGCAATGGCGGGCCGGAGCGCGTCAGCCAGGAACTCGCCCGCGAACACGATGCCCTGGCCGTGCAGCTCCTCGCCGGCGCCGGGGTCCATGTGGAAGTGTAGGAGCTGGTCCAGCGAACTCACGCCCAGCAGCGAGTCGCCCACCTTGAATGCGTGGTCGAGGAAGGTGAAGGGCCGCTCCCGAGCCATGGTGATGAGCCAGAGCGACATCTTGGCCATTTCCACCGCCATGGGGTTGCGGTCCACGCCGTACAGGCAGCGGTCCGCCACGGCGCGGCGCGCCACCAGCCCGAGCTCCTCGGCGTCGTCGGTCCACACGGGAATGCCGTTGAGGCGGGGCTCGCCACCGCCGCGCCGTTCCTCTGCCCAGGCCTCCACCACGCGGTCCGCCATGTAGCGGCACGCGGCCACGATGATGGCGCCCGAGCCGATGGCGGGATCGCACACGCGCAGCGCCAGGATCTCGGCGGCTGGGCGCAGGCGCCACTTCCCGGGATCCCGCTCCTCCGCTGGCCCCGGCGAGTAGACCAGAGGCTGCAGCGTGTGCTCGGCGACCTCGTTCGCGAGGTCGCGTGTGGTGTAAGCGGTTCCGCTGTCGCGCCGCGCGGTGGTGGCGGTGACGTACAGCATCCCGGGAAGGAACACCACCGGGAGGCTGCGCTCGTCGTCTCGCAGGACAGCCAGGTGGGGGAGGATGCGCTCGAACACCGCGGGCTGGTTCTCGGCGGCGCTCCGCAGGAGCCGGACGCGGTTCTCGTCCCGCGCGGCCTCCAGCAGCTTCTTGATCTGCTTCTCCGTCTTCCCCGTCCGCTCGGCTACGAGGCGCACGTACTCGCCGGCGCCACGGTCCCACGCATCCTCCAGCTCGGCCAGCGCGATCTCCGGCTCCGCACCGCGCGGGCCGATCAGCCCCCCCACCACGTCCTCGGCGCGCACCACCGAGTGGTCGAGCAGACCCTCGTACACGTGGCCGATCTGCTCCACGCTCAAGCTGCGGTACGAAAGCGTGCGCGCCTCCTTCACCCCGGCGCGCTGGAACGTCAGCACCTGCAGGCCCTGGAGGATCTCCAGCACCGTGCGGTCGTCGATGGGCACGGGCGTGGAGGGGACGTCGGTCCACGAGTCGTCGGCGCCGCGGCCCTCCAGGAAAGCGAAGCGGTCGGGGTCGAAAAGGCCCCCGCCGTACGCAGGTATGCGCAGGTCGTCGAAGCCGATCCCGCCGTGGACGGCACGCACCAGCGCGAGGATCCTGTGCCAGGCGGAGTGCCGGTGCTCCAGCGCCTCCTCACCCAGCACGCTGGCGTCCTCGCGCAGCTGCTCGCGCAGCGGAGACACGGCGTATCCCCCGTCATAGAACTCATCGCCCAGCGGAAGGAGCCCGCGCTCCTCGGCCGCGAAGAGGAAGACGAGCCGCATCAGCACGGTCAGGGCGGCGTCGTACACCTGGGCGGGCTCCACTTCCTTCAGCAGCTCGCCACGGCTGTCGCGGTCCGCCCGCGCCAGCGCGGCCACCAGAAGCTCCACGGCGCCGCGCACCTGCTCGCCCAGGCGCGTGGTGACCTCCTCTTCGGCCCCTGACGACTCGTGGAAGAGCGCCTCGAGGTGATCGCCGCGCGCCACCCCGAAGAAACGACGGGCCCCGAGCAGCGCCATGAACGCGTCCAGCACCGCCGGCTCCGGCGCGAAGAGCGACGCGGCGAACGTCGCATGTCCACCCGTCTCCTTCTCCGGCGCCCACACGAGCACCCAGCGATCGCCGTCCGTCACCACCCCCACCTCGCACCCGCGCGCACGGCACAGCAGCCGCACCCGCTCCACGTGGGTGGCCGCCCACCCATCGCCGCTCGTCCGCTCCGCGATGGGCTCTCCGAGAGGGACCACGCGCACGATCAGGCGCGGCGAGTCGCCTGCGGCTTCGCCCGGCGCACGCGGGCCCACCACCACGAAGTCCGGCCGCAGCACCACGCCGCGCTCCGGCACCGCGTGCGAAAGCTCCGAGGGGATGGCGTCGCCGGCCTTGAGCCGCTGTTTGAAGGCCAGCAGATCGCGCAGAACCCACTCCACCCATGCCCACTGTTCCTCGGGCTCCCCGAGGCGCACGGCCTTAAGGCGCGAGCGAGCCTCGGCACGCGTTGCCGCCGGCGCCGGCGGCAAGCCGTCTGGAAAGACGCGCTTGAGAACCGGGAGCGTGAGGAACGGCTCCGTCGGCTCCAGGAGCGTACGCCAGTCGGCGTGCGCGCGTACGACACGGCTCATTACAGGATCCTCCCCTGGGCGAGGGCACGGGGCACCAGCACGGTCACGGCCGCCGGAAAGGGGCGGGGAACCGGGTCCGAATAGCGCCGCCGCATGGCCTCGGTCTCTCTCACGATCTCCTCCGGGATGCGTTCCAGTCTGCGCTTGAGGGCATCCACGTCGCGCCGCCACTGGTCGCGCTCGGCGACATCGAGCCCCAGCGTCAGCTGATCTTCCTCGTGCTCCACCTCGCGCAGCCGGGCCGTAATGGAGGTCTGCAGCTCGGTAAGGATGCGGGTGACGGCATCGATGTCCGCGTCGCGCTGGCGGGCCAGCGTGTTGGCGAGCGACTCGGCTCGCTCCTGCGACCTGGCCTGAACCGCGCGCTCCAGACCCGCCTGGATCTCGGGCCATAGGCGCTCGACCTGGCGGTGTGCTGCTTCTCCTACGGCACGATCGGTGGCCTTGCCCTGCAGCTCGTCCAGCTCACGAATGGTGTCGATGCGCCGGAAGCGCCCGTCGCGCAGCACGCCGCCCGCGCGCACCACCTCCTCGTGCAGCCGGTGCGCATCGCCCCCGGTGACCACCAGGCGTGCGTGGGCGATCACCGTGAGGTCGGGGACATCCGCCTCGCGGGCGCTCACGCGGGAAAGTGTGGGGTGCGACGACCAGATCTCCGCCCGCAGCAGGCGCAGCGAGCGCGCGACCAGTGGGTGGCCGATGTGAGCGAGGACCACGTCGTCGTTGCCACGAGCCACTTCGTGGTCGAAGGTGATGGGCCGCGGGGCTCCAGTCAGCGGATCGGGGAGGTCTGCGGTGGCGCGCTTCCACGAGCCCGCCAGTGGCGGCACCATGTACACGCGGGCTCGCGCCCCGCTGGTGAACTCCACCTCACGCGGCTCAAGCTCCGGCTGTCGCGAAAGGGCGAGCCCCACCTCCACAACGCGCCGCACGGACTCCGGGCTGATCCCGAGCGTCTGGCGTGAGGCGAACAGTTCCTTCGCGAGACTGTCCAGCCGCTCGCGGAGGTCCCGCTCGATCCGGTTCAGCCGTCGCAGCCGTCGCGTGCGCACCTCGTTGTTGGCCAGAGCGGCGTCCATGCTCCCGGTGCCGAAGAGCATATGACGCTCGATCTGTTCGGCCAGAACGGGTCCCACGGAGCCCAGGTCGTCGCGGATCTTGTCCACCTTGCGCGCGATCCGGAACAGGAAGCCCAGGTCGGCCTCGGCCGAGCCCGCGGGCGCCGTCTCCCACCCCTTCCCTACGAAATGGTAGATCAGCACGCGCGGTGAGGGCTGCAGGTGCCGGTCTACTCGCCCGTTCCGCTGCTCCATCTTGGTGGGCGAGAAGGGGACCTCCACGTGCACCAGACGGTGGCACTGCTTCTGGAGGTCGATCCCCTCGCTGGCGGCATCGGTGGCGAGCAGGATGCGGACGGGGGTCCTGGACGGGTGCGCCTGGAACTGCATGCGCACGCGCTCCCGCTCCTCGCCGTCCATCCCGCCGTAGATGAGCGCCAGCCGATCGCCCCCGGAGCCGGCCAGGCCGTGCTGGTGAAGGAGGTTGGCCAGGTAGATCTGCGTGTCGCGGAACTCGGTGAAGAGGATGATCCGCTGGTCGTTCCACCCGCCGCCCGGGCGGCAGGTCTCGCGCACCAGTTCCAGCAGTCGCTCCGTCTTGGCGTCGGGCCGGGTGCGAGCACGCTCCGACCACGCGGAAAGCTCTCGAAGGATCTCCTGCTGCTCGTCGGTCACCGCAGTTCCCGCGGCTGCCGCGGCGGCCAGCGCGTCCTGGGTGGCTCGGTCGAGCTCCCGCTCGTCCGCCACGTCCTCGTCCAGCCGGTCGAAGGCGGCCTGCACGTTCCGCAGCGCCGTGCCCGTGTCCGCGTCGCGCGTCGCGCGAGCGGCGAGGGTTTGCAGGTGCACGCCCAGCGTGTTGGCGAACGCGGCAGGCGAGCTGAACAGCCGCTTCTTCAGGAGGAGCGTGACGAAATCGGCAGCCGCCTCACCAGCGCGGTGCCCGGCGGCGCCCGCCTGCTTGCGCCGCAGCTCGGCATAGCGCCGCAGCAGTGAGTGCGCGCGGCGCTCATCGTCAGGATACTCCACCTCCAGCTCCTGGACGCAGCGGAAGGGGAAACGGACCTCGCCCAGCTCCGTAGCCGGGTCGCACGGATCGCCTGCCGGCTCCGCCTGATAGGCTTCCCGCAGCTCGGACTTGAGCCGCCGCACCACCGCGTACGACAGCGCCTCGGGCGAGGGTTCCACCCCTCGCGCGAAACGCTGCGGGTCGAGCAGCTCCAGGAGCGCCGTGAACGACTCGGAGTACCCGTTGTGCGGCGTGGCGGAAAGAAAGACGCGGTGCTCGAAGTGCGGGGCCAGCTCGCGAACGCACTGGGTGCGCTGCGAATCGGTGGCGTAGCGCCCACTCCCCGAAGGTGCGCACATGTGCACTTCGTCGATCACCAGCAGATCGAAGCGGCGCGGATAGGCCGTCGCCTCTGTGGGAAGCAGGTCGCGGATCTTCGCCATCTGCTCCGGCCGCTTCAGCCAGTCGATGGAGGTGATCAGCCGCGGATAGTGCGAGAACGGGTTGGTGCGCACGCCACGGGTCCGCCGGATCTCGCGGACCGTATCGCTGTCCAGGATGCGGAACTCCAGCCCGAACTTCTCCGCCATCTCCTGCTGCCATTTGACCTGCAGCGGCGCGGGGCATACCACCAGGATGGTGCGCGCGCGGTGCCGCAGCAGCAGCTCCTGGATCACCAGCCCTGCCTCCACCGTCTTCCCCACGCCCACGTCGTCGGCCACCAGCAGGTTCACGCGCGGCATGCGGAGCGCGCGCACCACCGGGTCCAGCTGGTACTCCTCGATGGTGATCCCTGAACGGAAGGGCGACTGCAGCGCCCGCTGGTCCGCCGAGGCGATGGCGCCCCACCGCACTGCGTCCAGGAAAGCGTCCAGTGTGGCGGGGTCGTCGAAGCGCCCCCCCTCGGGCGAGGGAAGCCGCTCCGCTTCCACCACACGGGCGCCCGGCTCCACCTCCCAGATCACGTCCAGCGACTCCCCCCGCCCATCGTCTTCCACTGAGCGTAGCGACAGCCGGTGCCCCTGCGGGCGCGTGGAGCGCGCCAGGAAGTCTGCCGGCTGATTGGACGCTGTGACCTCGGCCACGACCCACCTGCGGTCACGGACCACCACCAGCTGTCCGGTTTCAGGCGCCCTTGGCGCGCTTCCGACGACGATGCTCACGGGTGAACTGGGATCTGGTCGGTACCAAGAAGCCAGCCGGCGCACACACGGCTGCGCGGCGTGGCGGTAGAGTGCTGTAGCAGGGCACGCGACGGGCGGGCGGCGCAAACAGATGAGCTGCTGGGAATGATACTCCGCAGGGCGGTTTGTGACAATCTGGCGATCCGGGCGTTCGGACGCGAAGCTTTGATGCCATCCTCTGATCGACTACTATGGAGTGGCCCGTTGCTGCCGGAGGTGATAGATCCCGTATGCCCTCCAATGGAGCCCTATGAATCAGCTCCGCAACGACCTGCAGGTGATCCTCCAGGTTCAACAACCGGGAGGCGGCTACAACTGCGAAGGCTTCTCGGGGGTGGCGACGGTGTTCCCGGCGCAGGTGGTCCTCCAAGCCGTAGCCAGCAGGACGGCGGAGCTCGCGGAGTTGGCCGCCGCGCTCCGCCGGACGCTCATGGACCTCACGCCCCTTTCCAGAGCTGGCCAGACGCCCTGCCAGGGAGGGCCCATCCCTGACGCATCCTTCTGCCATGCGCATCGCGTCGCAGGGTGCCAGAAGGTGCTGGTACTTGTAGGAGACGAAAAGGGGGACTTTCCTGACCACGCCGTCGACGCTTGGCTTACCGGTGGCGACAACTACCGCGTGCTGCCCGTGTTTCCGGCGGACGCGGACCTGTCGTCGCTGGAGAAGCGTAACGCGGAACTGGCGAAGATCAACGCCGCATTCTGGAGCAGATCGATCACGGAGATCATCCCGACCGTTCTCTCCACGGCTGCGGTCACCTCGGACGATTTCCGCATCTTCATCAGCTACAAGCGCCTGGACTCGTTGCCGCTGGCGCACCAGCTGTTCGGCGCGCTGACGGAGGCGGGGTTCGACGTGTTCATGGACCGTTTCTCCATCGAGCCCGCCGTAAACTTCCAGGTGCGCCTCACGCAGGAGATGGCTGACAAGTCGATGCTTGTGCTCCTCGAGTCTGCCCAGCTGGCGCAGTCACCGTGGACGCAGCTGGAGATCGCGTT
>DASWNZ010000013.1:0-12573 GCA_036398975.1 Longimicrobium sp. | reverse complement strand
GGCGCTGGTGGCCGCCGTGCGCGCGCTGGACGTGGGCGACGGCTGGCTGCTCCCCGGCTCCCCGCCCGGCGAGGGCGACGGCTTCGTGCTGGACGAGGGTGAAGCCGCCGCGGCGATCCGCGAGGCGGTGCGCGTGTGGGCCACCGAGGTGCGCCCCCGCGTGCGCGGCGCCGAGCCGGCGGGCGAGGGGTGCGGCTGCGGCTGCGTGGGCCACGACGACTGCTGCGTGCTGCTGGCCGAGGTGGACCTGCCGGTGGCCGCGGGGTGGCGGGTGGCGGGGAATCCGTTTCCCGCCGACGAGGAGCGCCGCCCGGTGCTCCTGCACACCCGCCTGCTGCAGGAGTGGCTCACCCGCTCCGCGGGCGGCTGCTGCGGCGGTGAGGTGGACACCTTCGTGACCGCCGCCCCCATCGCGATGGACACGGTGCGGGTGTGGCTGCACCACGAAGCGGCGCTGGACCTGCCCGCCGACGCCGTCACGGTGGTGGTGAACGGGGGCGCGCTCGTGGCCCCCGGCTCGGTGACGCCGGTGGGCGGGATGGACAACGCCTTCGACGTGCTGCTCTCCCCCGGCGCGGCCGACGGCGACACGGTGGAGCTGCGCCTGGACCTGACGCGGATCACCGACGCCGGCAGCGCGCCGGGCGGGGTGGGAGGCGACCGGCCCACCGGCGGGCTGCTGGACCGCCACGGCCCGGAGGTGCGCGCGTACGTGGTGTTCCGCGAGGGGAGCGGCGTGCTCCCCTCCCTGGGCGGCGACGTCACGGGGCCGGCGGGGAGCAACACGGTGGAGCGCATCCAGGGGTTCAGGGTGTCGCCCGCGGCGCCCGGCGCCACGGGGCAGGTGCTTACCTGGAACGCGGCCCAGCGGCGGTGGGAGCCCGCCACCCCCGCCGGCATAGCACCGGGGGGTGACGTCGCGGGGCCGCTCGCGGACCTCACCGTCACCCGCATCCGGCGCCAGCCGGTGTCGGACGCGGCGCCGTCGGCGGCGGGGCAGTTCCTGGTATGGAACGGCGCCGCCTGGCAGCCGTCGCCGGCTCCGGCCCTCGCGGGGCAGTCGCTCGTCTGGAGGGTCGACGGCCTGAGCAGCCCCGGCTCGTGGAGGGCCGGGTTCGCGGTGCAGGCGCCGGGCGGCGCGTACCGCATCGTGGCGGCCGGCAACTTCGAGGTCAAGGAGATCCCGGGCCGCGCCACACCCCTGGGCGACGCCTACAACTCCACGGTGGTGGAGATCCTAGAGCCGTCCACCCGGCAGCGGATCATCGCCATGCGGGTCACCTTCGGCCGCGGCAGCGTGCCCGACGGCAGCTACGTGGTGAAGGGAACGGCGTGGGACACGGAGACCATGCAGTCGGTGCCGCTGCTGTCGCAGGGCTCGTCGGCGGAGGGGGTGATGGTGGCCGCGAGCCTGGCGGGCACCGAGATGCAGCGGATCGACCGCATCACGATCGAGATCAACCGCATCGGGTGACGCCCGAGGAGACGCGCCAATGGACGCCACCGACCTGCTGGAGCCCGTGCTCACCAACGGCATCCGGCTGAACAACTTCTTCAACGGCCGCATCCTGACGGCCGAGGACCTGCGCGCCGAGCAGCAGGCCGTCCGCGGCCGCGACCGGCAGCTGGCCCACGCCCTGGGCGAGGGAGTGGCGCACGGGCTGGAGGTGGCCGCCGCCGGGGAGGTGGGCGGGGCTCCGGTCCTCTCCATCCAGCCGGGGCTCGCCTTCAACCGCGACGGCGACGCCGTGGCGCTGGGGCGCCCAGTGGAGCTGCGGCTGGTGAGCGTGGAGGAGGAGGCCGCCGCCGAAGGGGGGGTGTTCGCCGTCTGCAAGCCCCGGCGGGTGCCGCTGGAGCTCACCAACGTGGGCCTCTACGTGCTCACCGCCTCCCCCGCCTCGGCGCTCAGCGAGGAGCGGGCGCCGATGGCGGAGTTGGGAAGCGAGGGGGTCGCCGGGAGCTGCGCCAGCCGCTGGGCGCTGGAGGGCGCGCGCTTCTCCGTGGCCCCGCTCCCGCTCGCCCCCGCGGGGGAGGAGCCGACCGCGCTCGCGCTGGAGCTGGCTGCGCTGGTGCATACGGTGGAGGAGCGGGTGGACCTGGTGCGGCGCGGCGGTGCGTCCGACACCCCCACGGTGCGCGCCGCGCTCGCGCAGGGGCTGTCGAAGCTAAGAAACTGCGCCGCCTACCTCTGCTTCGGCGTGGAGCGGCTGGCTCGGCAGCGCGCGGCTCCATTCCCCCTTGCGGGCGGCTTTCGCGACCCGGAGTACGGCGCGGTGGACGGGATGCGCGCGCGCGGCGGTCTGGCGAGCTGCGAGATCCCCCTCGCGCTCTTCTACCTCAGCAAGCGGGGGATCGAGTGGGTGGACGCCTGGGCGGTGCGGCGTCCTGTGGTCCCCGCGCGCGGCGCGGGCACGCTCCCCCTCCTGCACGGCCCCCGCCGCCATGCCGAAGCGGTCGCCATGCTGCTGCAGTTCGAGCAGCACGCCGCTGATCTGATGGCCCCCGGAGGGAGCACCCCGGCCAGCGCGGTGCGCGCCGGCGACTTCTTCCGTTACCTCCCCCCGGCCGGGCTCCTCCCGCTGCGCGGCCGGGGCGTAGCGGCGGGGTTCGACCGCGCCGCGTTCTTTGGCAACCGCACCGTCAACGGCCCCACCTGGCTGGAGGGAGCGCGGGTGGAGCCGCTGCTGGACGACGCGCTGCGCTACCCGCCAATCGACCTGGCCAGGCGGGAGATGCTCTGGCTGTACACCATCCGCGAGAACGCGCCCACCCAGGGGGCCGGCGCCGCGGCGCAGCCGTACCTGGTGTTCGCCAACGGCCACGTGCCCTACCGGGCGTTCGCCCAGATGGACCTGGCCCGCTGGGACTTTTCCAACTACGCCTGAGCGCCCGACCCGCGCGAGGAGGAGCTTACGATGGGCACCCTGTTCCAGGACGTGCGGCCGGGCGACCTGATCACGGCCGAGCTGATAAACCGGATGATGCACGAAATCGAGCGGCTGGACACGGCAGTGGCCGCCCTGTCGGTCCCTGAGGGCCCGCACATCGACACGCTCCTCCCGTCTGGTCAACTCGCCATGGGCGCGGAGCTGCAGATAGTGGGCAGCGGCTTCGGCACCCCCGCCCACAACTCCGTGACCCTGGACGGGGTGGCCGCGCTGCCCATCAAGAACCAGAGCACCGGCAACCTGCTGGTGGTGGACGTGCCTTCCATCCCGGACGTTCCGCCCCAGGGGAGGCAGGTCACGGTGCGTGTGAGCAACGCGATGGGGTTCGACACCGCACCGCTCGCCGTGACGCAGGCGGTGCCCACCATCCCCTCGGGGCAGCTGGCGGTGACACTGGCGCAGGCGCCGGCGGGCAACCTCGTCGTCGGGCAGAGCCACCTTTTCCTCTTCACGGTCAAGGCCATCACCGACCTCCAGGACGGCTACACCGTCACGGCCACCGTCGACCGGCCGGGCTGGACGGCGGCCATAGTGGACCAGGCGGGCAACCCGGCGGCCGCCGAGATCACCATCCCCGTGAGCCCATCGCCCGGCGGCACCACGCGCACCATCGGGGTGCTGCTCACCATCCCGTCGGGAGTCGCGGCCGGAACCGCGGGCAAGCTGCGCCTGCGCGTGGCGAGCAAGCTGAACCCCACGGGGCTCGTCGGGTCGTCGGGCGACATCGCGCTGGAGGCGGGCGCGGCGCCGCCCCCGCCGCAGGACAAGGTGCAGGTGACGCGCGGCTCGGTGCTGAACGGCGCGGTGGTAGGTGAGGACGTGACCATCGCCGCGGGAGCCCAGGCGCGGGTGGATTTCAATGCCCTCATCAAGGACCCGGGGCAGTACTCCATCACGTTCTCGCTGGCGGGGGGATCGGCGGGGACCAGCGCCTGGCGCCCGGTGCTGGGCAGCCCGACGCCGTTCTCCACCGGCTCCCCCAACGCCACCCAGACCGTGATGGTGGCGCTGAACCCGACCGCGTCGGCACCGGCGGACACGCTTACGGTGCGCGTGCAGTCCACGCAGGACGCACAGCTGTTCGGCTCGTTCTCGCAACCGATCCGCAGGACCTGAAGCAAACTCACCCATCAACAGGAGGACCCGTTCATGAACAGACCTTCTCTCATCCGCATCCGCTCGGCCGCGGCGACGGCGCTGGTGGCGGTGGGGCTCGCAGCCGGCGCCCGGCCGGCGTCGGCGACGCTCCCCAACTTCCGCATGTGCTTCGGCGACGTGATCAACGTCCCGGGCCCCACCTCCATGCAGCCGCCCACGATCAACGGAATCATCCTCAACGATTTCGGGTGGACGCGCGCCGCGCGCTTCGTGTTCCAGAACGGCACCCCCATGGTGGACGGGGCCATGCAGGGCATCAAGGACGCCTCAAACCTGTACCTCTCGTTCGAGCTGAGAGACGATCCCACCTTCGACAACGCGGACGCGATCGTGCTCGGCTTCGACCCCGGGGGCGCAAGCACCAATCGCCGCATGATCCGCATCTTCCCCGTCAACAACGGCGACATGCCCGGCACCAACCAGCCGGTGCGCTCGGTCGAGATCCTGTCGTGGAATGGTGCCTCCTGGAGCAACCCGGTCGTCGATCCGGCGTGGCTGAAGGACAACATGAAGGTCGAGCGGATCAGCACGATGGCCGGGAAGACGTGGAACGTGGAGATGAAGATCCCCCTCGGACCCGGCGCCAACCAGCTGAACCTGCCCGCCGCCGGCGACTTCGGCTTCTTCTTCACGATGGTAGCCGTCAGCGGGAACGCCGTGGTCGCCGAGCACCACTGGCCGACGGATCCCGGCAGCGTGCTGGACATCTTCGCCAATCCCCCCGACGTGTCGCAGTGGGGGAGCGGGACGCGCTCAGGCGCCACCTGCAATGGGGTGTCGTTCGATGCCCTCGACATCTTCACCAACCACCTGGTTACGTCCAAAATCACGCTGAACGCGCCGAACCGCTTTTTCGTGAGGCTGAACAACAGCTCGATCAACGGCGCGGGAACGCCGGTCGCGGCGAACAACGTGAGCGCGACCTTTCGCATCGCCAACTTCGGGCTTCCGGGACCCTGGGCCAACATACCAACGGCGGGTGGCAACCCCGTCACGGGGAACCTCCCCGCTGGCGCTACGGTCACGCTCCAGACCGGCCTGTGGAGTCTCTCCGGGGCGCAGCAGACGGACTACGCCAACCATCCGCACCAGTGCATCCTGGTGGAGCTCGACTCGCCCGATCCCAACACGATGTTCCTGAACCGCAGCGCGTGGCGGAACTTCGACTTCGGATGGGCGTCGCTGTTCCAGCGCACGGCTGAGGTGGCCACCGCGGGCTACCCGCGCCCCCGCCGGGGCACCAACCAGCGCTTCAGGCTCCGCGTGGTCCGCGCCGAACGCACGATCGACCCGCAGGCGGCGCGCTGGGACACCACCTTCCCGCCACCGGAATCGAGGCAGGAGGTCCAGCGCGAGGGCAAGCACCTGTCGGAGCTCACGCAGGTGGTGAAGGGCTGCCGGCTGACGGGTGAGTTCATCGAGCTGGCGAAGAACAGGTACGAGCGCTGCCAGTCGGTGGGGGCCTTCGGCTTCGGTGTCCGTCACTGGGGGAACACGCCTGCCCGGTGGACGTTCGCCATGCGGGGCGAGGGGCTGGCGCAGCCGCAGCGGGACGGCGCCTACCTGCTCACGGTGCCGCACGGCAAGGCGGCCACCCTGAACGTCTCGATCGAGGCACAGGACAACACGACGCCCACGAATCCGACGAATCCCGGCCCCACACCCAACCCTGGCGGCGGCCGGGGATGCCCGGTGAGCGCCGGGATGGCGATGGCGGGCATGGCGCTGCTGGGGCTGGGGCGCCGCACCCGCCGCCGCGAGTGATGTGGCGATGACCGTCCCCCGCACCCTTCCCGAGGGCCTGCTGGCGGCCCTGGCGGTGGTGCTCGCCGCGGCGTATGCGCTGCGGCGGGCCCCCGCCCGCGGGCTGGACGCCCGCGAGGCGTACCGCGCCTGGCAGTGCGCCGCGCTGGGCGGGGTGTGCGGGGGGCACGCGCTCTTTCTGCTGGCCCACGGCGGGGGGAGCGCGGTGGAGTGGCTGTCGTTCTGGAGCGGCGGGCAGAGCGTGTTCGGCGTGCTGGCGGGCGGCGCGCTCTGCGGCGGCGCGTACCTGGCCGCCCGCCGCCTGCCGGCGCTGGACTACGCGGACCTCTCCGCGGCGGCGGCGGCGCTGGGCTACGCCGTCGCGCGGACGGGGTGCTTTCTGAACGGCGACGACTTCGGCGCGCCCGCCGCGCTCCCCTGGGCGGTGCGCTACACGCCGGGCACCGATGCGTGGGCGGAGCACGCCGCGCGCGGGTGGATCGCCGCGGACGCCCCCGCTTCGCTCGCCGTGCACCCGGTGCAGCTGTACCTGGCGGCCGTGGCGCTCGGCATCTTTTTCTTCCTCCACAGGCGGACGCTCCCGCGCGGGGCGGCGGTGGCGATCGCGTCGCTGGCGTACGGCGTCGCCCGCTTTGTCTTTGAGCCGCTGCGCGACGACTTCATCGCCGTCGCCGGCCCCTTTTCCCTTCCGCAGCTCCTCGCGCTGGCGTTGGCGGCGGGCGGGGCTGCGCTCCTCGCCATGCGTGCGGGTGACGCGGCCGCACCGATCCCTGCGGGAGCGGCGCGATGAGCACCCTCGCCCCCCGGCGCCGCGCCCCAGCCGACCCCGCGCTGCGGCTTCGGCTGCAGCGGATGCTCGGCGCCGCGCAGATCGAGCCGGAGGCCATGCCGCCGGCCGCCATCCTGGTGGTCCGCGCGCTGGGCGACCCGCTCCCCGGGCGGATGCGCGCGGAGGGGCGGGACGCGCACGCCACCGCCGAGTGGGCGCGGGCCTGCCGCGGCGCGCTCTCCGGCCATCTGCACGGCGCCGCCCGCCCTTCGCGCGGCATGCTCCCCGCGGACGCCCCGGCGGTGCTGTTCGCAGACCAGGCGGAGCTGCTGGCCGCATTCGCGCGCGACGCCTGCGCCGGAGTGGCGGGCGCGCGATGGTGGTGGACCACCGTGGCGCGCGGGCTGGGCGGCTCCATCGACGCGCTCGTGGCCCTCTGGCTGCGCGATTCCCGCCACGTCCCCGCAGCCGTGGAGCACCTGGCCGGCTGGGGCGAGGCGGAGCGGGTGATGGCCGCCCTGGCGCCCGCGCAGGCCGCGCGCATCCTGAGCGCCGTCGCGCACGCTTTCGAGGTGCGCGGCCTCTTCGCCCCGCCGCCGCCCACGCTCGCGGAAGTCTGGGAGGCGGAGGATAAGGATTCCGCCCATCGTCCCGGCGCATCCTCGTCGTCATCCCCCGGCACGCCCCGGCACGTCCACTCTACGAGCGCGGCGGATCGGGAACAGGCGGCCTGCATCGCCGCGCCATGGGAGATGGTGCTCGAGCCGTCGCTGGTGCCGCGCTCGCTCCCGCCGGAGCGGCGCGCGCTGCTGGGGGTGTCGCTCGCGCTGCACCGCGCGCCGCTGATCGCCCGCGGCCCCGCCTTCGTCGCCCGCTTCGTACGCTGGCGGGCGGAGATCGCGGCGCGCCCCGAGACGCAGCAGCCGCGCGCGCCCGCACCTCCGTCGTCCACCCCGGATCGCCAGGCGCCGGACGCGCGGCTCGCCTCGCCCTCGTCCGCCGCGCCACCGGCCGCCCAACCGGCTTCGTCGGCGTCAGCGGTAGAGGTGGCGGAGACGCGGCCGGAGGCTGGTCAGACCGTCTCCCCGCCGACCGCCAGGGGAAGCAGCCGCGCATGGGGCGAGGCGGACGCGCGCTCCGCATCCACCGAACTCCACCCCGCATCGCCCGCCGATCCGCCTGCAGACGAGCCGCGGCAGACGACGGCCGAATCCGCCGGCGAGACGCGCACGACGGACACGCCGGCTCCGTCCACCGCCGAACCGCCCACGTCGGTGGAGGAAATCCGCTGGGAGGCGCCTGTACTGCGCTTCACCGGGCCGCCAATCGAGGCGACGGAGACGATGTCCGCGGCGTGCGGCGTGTTTTACCTGGTGAACGTGGTGCGCTCGCTGGGCATCTTTCGCGCGCTGGACGAGCACTTTCGCCTCCCCTCCGTCATCGGCGGATGGGGATGGATCGAGCTGCTCGCCCGCGCGCTTCTGGGGCCGCGCGCGGCGGGGCTGGCGGACGATCCCGTCTGGCGCGTCCTGGCCGGGCTGGACGGCCGGGAGCCAGAGGTGCCGCCCGGGATGGGGTTCATCGCCCCGCACGTGGAATCGCTGCCGGACGCGTGGGCGACGATCCTCCGCGACGCCGGCGACGAATTCCCCGCACCGTCCCCACTTCTGGGGATGGAGCCGTCCGCCGAGCTCCAACGCTTCCTGGATCTCGTCGTCCCGTTCGTCCGCCTGCGGGTGGAGTCTGCGCTGCGCGCGGGCGGGGCCGACGAGGAGCTGGAGAGCGCGCTCTTTCGCCGCATCGGCCGCATCCAGGCCACCCGCGCGCACGTCGACGTGCGGATGGAGCTGGACCAGGTGAGCCTGGCAGTCCGCATCGCGGGGCTCGACGCCAACCCCGGCTGGGTGCCGGAGCTGGCGCGCGTGGTCACCTTTTACTTCGCCTGAGGGCCATGAGCGAGCCGCTCTTTCCCGGCGTCGCCCACGACGCGCGCGGCCACCTGGCGTTGCGCTTCTACGAGGCCGTGCTGTCCGTGGTCACCTTCGCCGGCGCCCGCGCCGCGGCCGCGGGGGGGGAGCCGAACGCCGTGTTGGACGAGCACCCCTTCCTTCGCGCCTACCTGCGCGAGCTCCCGCTGGCGCACACGGGAGAGGTGCGCAGCGACAAGGCCCTGCGCTGGCTGGCGGACCGGGTGCGGCGCTGGGAAGAAACCGTGCGCGCGCACCTTCCGCTGCGGGCGCTACATGGTGAGCCGGGCTTTGGCGACGCGCAGGTGCTGGCGCTGCTGGTGGTGGGGATGGTGGAGGAGGATGCGCGGTTCGGCGCCCTCTTCGCCGCGGCGCAGGACGGCGCGCGGCGGCCGACGGTGGCGCTCGTCCACCAGATCGTGGCCGGCGCGACCGATGGTGCGGCGGGCGACGCCTGGGCGCTCTGCCGGCCGTTGCTGGAGGCGGGGCTGGTGGAGGCGCTCAACCCCGGCGACCCGCGCGCGGAGTGGCAGCTGCGCGTTCCCGCCCCGCTGTGGACCGCCGTCGCCGGCGAGACGCCCGCGGAGCCGCTGCCAGGGGTCCGCTGGCACCCGCCCGGCTCGTTCGCCCCGCTCGACGAGATGGTGCTGGACGACGACGCGCGCCGCCGCGCGGCCGAGGCGGGCGTGCTGCTTGGCTCCGGGCGCGCGGAGGTGCTGGTGGTGCGCGGGCTGGCGGGGAGCGAGCGGCTGGAGCTGGTGGGCGCCCTGGCGCGCGGGTTGGGCCGCGGGGTGCTGGAGGCCGTGCCGCCCGGGCCGGAGCTCCCTCCCGCCTGGCGGGTGCTGGGTCCGCTGGGGGCGCTGCTGGGCGCCGTCCCCGCCTTCGTGCTGGAGATGGGGCCCGGCGAGACCTTCGACGTCCCCGCGGGGGGCGGGTGGCGGGGACCGGCGGCGGTGGTGGCGGGGCACGACGGCGGGCTGCGCGGCGCCGCCGCCGAGCGCGCCGTGGTGGTGCACCTTCCCCCCGAGTCCCCCGCCCTGCGCCGCCGCCACTGGAGCCGCGCCCTCCCCGGCTCGCCCCCGGCCACGCACGCCGCACTGGCCGACGCGTACACCCTGGGCGGGCGCTACATCCGCCGCGCGGCCGAGCTGGCGCAGGGCCACGCAGCGCTCGAGGGCCGCCCCGCCGTCACCGCGGCCGACGTGCGCGCCGCCGCCCGCTCCATCAACCGGCAGCAGCTGGACGCGCTCGCCGCGCGGCTGGAAGACGGCGGCGGGTGGGAGCGCCTGGTGCTGCACCGCTCCACCGCCGCCGAGCTGCTGCACCTGGAGCGGCGCTGCCGCCATCGCGAGCGGCTGGCCGACGCGCTGGGCGGGGGGATGCCCGGCGGGATGAACCGCGGCGTGCGCGCGCTCTTCCAGGGCCCCAGCGGCACGGGCAAGACGCTCGCGGCCCGGGTGCTTGCCAGCGAGCTGGGGCTGGACCTGTACCGCGTGGACCTCTCCACCATCGTCAACAAGTACATCGGCGAGACGGAAAAGAACCTGGCCCGCGTCCTGGGCCGCGCCGAGGACCTGGACGTGGTGCTGCTGCTGGATGAGGGCGACTCGCTGATGGGGAGGCGCACCGAGGTGCGCTCGTCCAACGACCGCTGGGCGAACCTGGAGACCAACTACCTGCTGCAGCGGCTGGACAGCTACACCGGCATCGTCTTCGTCACCACCAACTCGCCCGGCTCCATCGACGCGGCCTTCCACCGCCGCATGGACGCGGTGGTCCGCTTCCACCTTCCCGAAGTGGAGGAGCGCTGGCTGCTCTGGCAGCGCCACCTTCCCCCCAGCCACGAGGTGGGCGCCGAGGCGCTGGAAGACGCCGCCGCGCGCTTCGAGCTCACCGGCGGGCAGATCCGCAACGCCGCCGTGGACGCCGCGCTGCTGGGCCTGGCCTCGCCCGCGGGGGTCGTGGGCGAGGGCGAGCTGGCCGCCGCGGTGGAGGCCGAGTACCGCAAGGCGGGCGCCTCGTACCCGCGGCAGCCGGCACTCCCCGTCGCGGCGCGCCAGGACGCGCTCTCCGCCTTCCTGGGGGCCATCTCGTGACCGCCGCCTGCTCACCGCGCTCCGGCGCCGCCCGGTGAGCGAGGCGTTGCGCGTCCGGCGTCCGCACACGCGGGCGGAGGGGGCACACGCCGCCGCCGCGCCAGCGCGCGCGCCTGCCGCCGCGGTGCCGGGCCCCGCGTCCCCGGCTGCCTCCGGCTGGGCGGCGGCTCCGGGCCCGCCCGCGCTCCTGCTGGGCGTGCAGCGCAAGCCGGTGATCGGCCAGCCGGGTGACGCATATGAGATCGAGGCCGACGCCGTGGCCGACCGCGTGGCCGGTGGGCTGGCGGCGCCAGGCGAGCGCGTCTCCCGCCTGGGCCCCGGCGGGCCGCCGCGGGCAAAAGAGCATGACGACCCGCCGGCAGCCACCGAGAACGACGCACTCCCTCCGATCCAGGCCAAGGACGGAGACGACGACCAGCCCTTCCCGGCCCGGGCGATGGACGAAGGGGGTTCCTCCGCGATCCAGGCGAAGGACGCGGGCGTCGAGTCCTTTCAGGCCGATGGGGAGAATCCTTACGGGGCCCTGCAGCGGGCGCGCCGTAGGGAAGCGGAATCTTCCCCGTCCGTACGGCCGGAGCATGGCACGCAGCGCGCGGCGGTGCGGCGGATGGCGCCCGGGGACGCCGCCGCCACGCCGAGCATGGCCGACGCCGCGGCGGCCGCCGTCGCGGCGCCGGGCGCCGGCTCCGCGCTTCCCGCCGGCACCCGGGGCGCGCTGGAGGCGCGGATGGGCGTGGACCTGAGCGGCGTGCGCGTACACCAGGGGCCCGGGGCGCAGACCGCCGCCGCCCGGCTGAACGCGCGCGCCTTCACCCACGACCATCACATCTGGCTGGGCCGTGGCGAGAGCGCCGGCGACGTGCGGCTGATGGCGCACGAGGTGACGCACGTGCTGCAGCAGGACGGCGTGGTCCGCCGCAAGCCGGCCCGGAGCCCAACGGACGAGCCGGACTCCGGCGCCATTGCGGAAGACGGAAAGCCGCCGCCTCCCCTCGCCTCGCCCGCTGCTTCCTCGCCGGCTATCCTTCCCGCCCGCGCCGGCGCGCCTTCCACCGCGCCCTCACCCGTTGGCGCGCATTCCACCGCCCCGTCACCCGCAGACCCGCCGCCGGCCGCGCCCCGTGAAGCCTCGCCGGCCGCGGAGCCCGCCTCCCCCGATGCGCAGGCGGCAGCCGCACCAGAGGAGGCCGGGGGCGCACTCGCCCGGGCCGCACCTGTGGCGGCGGCGGAAGGACAGGCGGGTGTGCCGGGTGCGGAGGCGGCCGCGGGTGCGCCGGTCGCCACCGGTGCGGACGCCGATCCCGGTGCGGCGGCCCAGGCCGAGGCCGAGCTGGCCTCGGCGGCCGACGCGGCGCGGGCCGCCCTGACCGAAGCGCCCGACCCGGAGATGCCCGAAGGCGCGACGCCGGGCGCGCAGCTCCTTCTGGACGCGCTGGGCGATTCCGCGGCGGCGGGGCGCGAGGCCGTGGCCACCGCGGCGGGCGAGTCCATCGACGCTGTGATCGCCGCCACCGGCGAGCAGACGGAGGGGATCGCCCGGGGCGGCGAGGCGCAGGTGGCCGCGGTCTCCGACGCCGCCGGCCAGGCCACCAGCCAGGTGGCCGCCTCCGCGGCCGGACAGGCCGCCGCCGTCGAGGACGCCCGGACGGTCGAGCAGGCACGCATCGCCGAGTGGGAGAGCACCGCCACCGCCCGGGCCGGCGAAGAGGTGCAGACCCGCGCCACGTGGATGGTGGAGACGGGCGCCGAGCAGGAGCGACGCGCCCTGCAGGCCGGCGAGGCGGCAGCGCGCGAGGTGGGGACCACCCTGGGCGGCGCCGCCGGAAACGCGCGCGGGGAGAGCGGCGCCGGCGGCGGCGGGCAGGCGGAGG
>DASWNZ010000012.1:0-17939 GCA_036398975.1 Longimicrobium sp. | reverse complement strand
CGCACCCACCCTCGCCCGCCCCACACGACACCGGGTAGGGGCGGACCTGCGTGTCCGCCCACCCTTGCCGTGCCTCGACGCCCGCGATCATCCCGCCATCACCGCCCGCCCCTCCGCCGCTTCGGCCAGCTCCACCGCCAGGCGATCCAGCAGCAGCCACCCCTCCGCCGTCAGCCGCAGCACGGCATCGTCCGCGTGCGCCAGCCCCCGCGCGCGCCACGCGTCCGCAAGGCGAAGCTCAGCGTCGCAGGCGTCGGCGAGCGGGTAGCCGGTGTCCGTGCGAAGACCGAGCCACGCTCCTTCCAGCGCGCGCGTTACATCGTCCACCGTCTCCTCGTCATCGACCGGAAGGTGGCCGGCGGCGATGGCGTCGCGATAGGTCTCCCAGCTTCGCACGTTCCAGCGGCGCAGCGGCGGGTAGAAGGCGTGCGCGCCAGGACCGAGGGCGGCGTACGGCGCGCCCGTCCAGTAGATGCCGTTGTGGCGTGACTCCCGGCCGGGGAGGCCAAAGTTGGAGACCTCGTAATGGCGGAAGCCGACCGCGGTCAGGTGGCGGTGCGCCAGGAGGTACTCGTCGGCGTAGTGGTCGTCGTCGGCGAGCGTCTCACGGCCTTCCAGGACCCAGCGGCCGAGCGGCGCGGCGGCCTCGGCGGTGAGGCCGTAGAGGGAGACGTGCTCCGGCTCCAGCGTCAGGGCGTGGTGCAGGTCGGCGCCCCAGTCGCGGCCGAGGCGCTGTGGGAGGCCGAAGATAAGGTCCACGCTCACGTTGCCGAAGCCCGCCTCGCGCGCGGCGTCCATCGCGCGGCGCGGGCCTTCGACGCCGTGCATCCGCCCCATCCAGCGCAGCGCGGGCTCGTGAAAGGTCTGCGCGCCCAGCGAGATGCGGTTGACGCCGGCGGCGCGCCAGTCGGCGGCGGTGGCCGCGGTGAAGCTCTCCGGGTTTGCCTCGCACGTCCACTCCGCCGCGTCGCTCCAGGTGGCGAACGGGGCCATGCGCTCGCGCAGCTCCGCCATCGCGCCCGGGGCGAGGAGCGACGGGGTGCCGCCGCCCACGTAGACCGTGTCGAGCGCGAGCGGCTCCGTCCACCCGCGCTCGTCCGCCAGCAGGCGCAACTCGCCCACGACCGCGTCGAGCCACTCGGCCGTGGGCGCCTCGCGCGTGGCCTGCACCGCGAAGTCGCAGTACGAGCAGCGGCGCACGCAGAACGGGACGTGGACGTACAGCGCACGCGGCGCGGACGGGCCAGACGACAACGATCACTCCTTGCGACGGGTGGACCTCAGGGACACCGCAGCCCGCCGGACGTTCCGCGCGGCACGAGGCTCGCAAAGGCCGCCGCAGCCGACACCTCCACACCGGAACCATCCGTTGAACGACCCGCTCCTTTCCCAGCGCGCACCCCGGTGAGCGAAGCCAACGAATCCGCCGCGCCGCTGGCCGAGGGGTCGGGAGTCGCCGCGCCGTCGGCGGGGCACGGCTTCGGCGCGCGGATGCGGCGGCTGGGGTCCGAGTCGCTGGTGTACGGGCTCAGCTCCATCGTGGGCCGCTTCCTCAGCTACCTGCTGACGCCGTACTACGCCTACGCCTTCACCCCGGCGGACAACGGGGTGCAGTCTGTCGTCTACACCTACATCCCGCTGGCGTCGCTGGTCTTCCTGCTGGGGCTGGAGGTGGCGTACATGCGCGGCGCCGCGGCCACCCGCGACGCGGACCTGACCACGCGGCAGCGCACCTTCAGCATGTCGTTCGGCACCATCGCCGCGGTGGGGGCGGTGGGGATGGCGCTGGGATGGGTGGCGGCACCGTGGCTGGCGGAGGTGGTGAAGCTCCCCGTGTACGCCGTGTGCTACATCCTGGCCATCGTGTACACGGACGCGCTGCTGACCGTCCCGTACGCACAGCTCCGGATGAGCAACCAGGCGAAGCGCTACGCCGCGCTGAAGCTCCTTTTCGCCGGGGCCAGCATCGCGCTGAACGTGATCCTGATCGGAGTGCTGCGCTGGGACGTGTCGGCGATCTTCTTCTCCAACCTGGTCGCCAACCTCGCCGTCCTGCTGCTGATGCTCCCCATCATCCTGCGCCTCTTCCGCCCCGGGACGCTGCGCGGCGCGGAGTGGGGGCCGCTCTGGCGCTACGCCCTGCCGCTGATTCCCGCGGCGCTGGCGGTCGCACTGGTGGAGAACGGCGACCGGATGGTCCTGAACGCCCTTCCCGACGCCACCGCGCGCGCCGTGTACGGGATGGACACCAAGGACGCGGTCGGCATCTACTCCTTCAACTACAAGCTGGGCGTGGCGATGCTGCTCGTCGTGCAGATGTTCCGCATGGCGTGGACGCCCTTTTCGCTCACGCAGGCGAAGCAGCCCGGCGCGCCGCAGCTCTTTTCGCGCGTGCTGACGGCGCTGATGATCGTGTGCAGTGGCGTCCTGCTGGCGGTGTCGCTCTTCCTCCCCGTGCTGGTGAGCATCCCGGCCGTCTACAACTTCCCGCGCACGCCGGCCTACTGGCTGGGGCTCTCCATCGTCCCGGTTATCCTGCTGGGCTACGTGTTCAGCGGCGTGTACGCGGTGGTGACGGCGGGGCTGTACGTGGAGCGGAAGACGTCCGTTCTCCCCTGGATCTCGGGCGCCGGGGCGCTGGTCAACCTGTCGATGTGCATGGTGGGCGCGCGGTTCGGGATGGTGGCCGTGGCGTGGGCGACCCCGGCATCGTACGCGCTGATGGCGGCGCTGGGCGCGCGGGCGGCGAACCGCGTCTTCCCGGTCCCCTTCGAATGGTTCCGTCTGGTGCACCTGGGCGCCATTGCCGGCACCATCTTCGCCGCCGACCACTGGCTCCTCCCGCGGGCTATCGAGCCCGGCTCCGCGCTTGGCGCGGGCGCCAAGCTCCTGCTCCTCCTCGCCTTCCCCGCCCTGCTCCTGCTTACACGCTTCTTCCGAGCGGGCGAGTTCGCGGTGATGCGGAAGCTGGTGCCGCGGCGGGTATCGCAGGACAGCGACAGCCAGAGTGATCGATAGCTGACGCGAGGCCGCTCGGGCACGTTGTACACGCGTCCCGAGCGGCCTTTGTCACGATCAGATGCACTGAAGTCGTGCCGCGCTCCGGCACGCCTCGGTCAGCGGCGCCGCTCAGCGGGCCGGCCTCAAGTGTCGTTCGCGGTGTAGACCCGGTCGTAGAGGTGGAACTCGCAGCCGGGGCGCACCGGTACGTACACGACGGGCGGCATGTGGCGGGTGCCGGCCATCCCCGCGTCCATGTAGATCGGCACTCCATGTTGCTCGTACTGCCCGAAGCGCTTGACCGACGACGCACCGAACACTTTCGAGCGTGCGGACTTCACGTACCGGGTTCCCCCGACGGTAATCGCCTCGCCATTGATGAACCAGGGCGCATCCGCTACGTACTTGCCCGACGCAGGGGACGGCTCCCGGTACATGGTGTCGGCGGTGGGTGCGGCGTCGACCCCGCTGGTGCTCGCCTGATCGGAGTCCCGCTCCACGCACGGCTGCAAGTCGGGCCCGGTGGTCGCCAGCGCCGGGTTCGACGCCCCCGCTGTCGGTGCCGCCCCGGTCGGCGCGGAATGCGCGGCGACCACATCGGGCGGCGGCGGGGCGGCGCCCGAGCACGCGGTGGCGAGCAATGCCACGATCAGGACTGCGATCGCGCCGCCAGCGCGGGCATGCGCGAGCCCGGGGCGTCCGTCGGCGGCGGCTGTGTGTAACGTTGCCATGCTTCCTTTCGTGGATGGAGGGTGCTCCCCGACGATCAGACTGAGAGAGGAAGCTGGCCGCCGATCGGGCCTTTGAACACTCCAGGCTGGAGTGCCGTTCGCCGCCATGCTGCCGGCGTCTCGTGGCCCGCTACGCGCCGCCGACAACCGGGGCGGGGTTTCTACCTCGGCGTTTCTCCGCGCCGCGACCGCAGTTTATGTCAGATTTTCAGGATGTGCAATGACAATGTCCCCAATGTACTCGGCCGTGCGTACGTGGCTGGCGTACCGCCACCTGCGGAAACTGTCGGAAGTCAGCGGCGGCGGAACTGCTTGCCGGGGAGCGATTCGGCGAGGTCGCGCAGCTCGAGGCTGAGGAGCGCGGTCAGGAGCGCGCCGGTCGGGAGGGCCGCGGCGGTGGCGAGCTCGTCGACGTGGCGGGGCTCGCCGTGGAGGAGGGCGAAGACGGCCGCCTCCTGCGGCGGGAGGTCGGGGGGCGGCGCGGGAGGCGGGGGAACGGAGGCGGCGTGGCCGACGCCGCGCAGCTCTTCGAGGATGTCGTGCGCGGAGGTGACGAGGCGCGCGCCTTCCTTGAGGAGCTGGTTGGTGCCCGCGCTCGCCGCGGAGCCGATGGGGCCGGGGACGGCGAAGACCTCGCGCCCCAGCTCCAGCGTGTAGTCCACCGTGTGGCGCGCGCCGCTCCGCTCGCCCATTTCCACCACGAGCACGCCGTCGCTCAGCGCCGCGATCAGGCGGTTGCGGCGGGGGAAGTTGCCGGCGTTTGGGTCCTCGCCGGGCGCGAGCTCCGTGACGAGGAGGCCGCGCTCGCGCATGCGAGCGAAGAGGCGGTGGTTCTCGGGCGGATAGACGCGGTCGATCCCCTGCCCCAGCACGCCAACCGTCGCGCCGCCCGCGTCCAGGGCGGCGGCGTGCGCGGCGGCGTCGATCCCCTTCGCCATCCCGCTGACGATGGCGTAGCCGGCGCGCACCAGGTCCGCCGCCAGCGACGAGGCGGCCTGGCGCCCGTACGGGGTTGGCGCGCGGGTGCCGACCACGCCGATTCCCGCCGTCCCCAGCAGCTCCAGGCGCCCGCTGGCGAAGAGCAGGAACGGCGCGTCGGGGAGGAGGCGGAAGGCGGCCGGGTACGCCGCGTCGTCCGGCGTGATGGCGACGGCGCCGACGCGGTCCATCAGCTGCTGCGCGTAGCGGGCCCGCTCGCGACCCGCCGGCGACCCCGCCTCCCTCACGCGGCGCGCCATCTCCGCGCCGAAGCCGGGGAGCGTGGCGACGGCCGAGACGGATGCGTTCAGCGCGCGCTCCGCCGTGCCGAAGCGGGCCAGGAGGGTGCCGATGCGGCCGGGCCCGATGCGCGGGACCACGGCCAGCCGGAGGAGCGGCTCCAGCGCGGCGGGATCGAGCGGCATCCGCGCGTCAGGGGCGCCAGGGCTCGGGCTCTTCGCCCGCCGCGATCTCCTCGGCCACCACGCGCGCGGCGTGCGTCCACAGCCCCTCCAGCAGGGCGTCCAGCCCGCGCCGCGCGACGGACGAGATCACGAACTGCCCCCATGCCTCGGGCGCATCCACCCGCGGCTGCTCCCAGTCGGGCGGAAGGAGGTCGGCCTTGCTGAAGACGACGCAGTGCTGCTTGGCGGCGAGCTCCTCCGAGTAGCGCGACAGCTCCTCGCGCAGACGGTCGTACTCAGTCTGCGGCTCCAGCGCATCGGCGGGGATCAGGATCGCCAGCGTGCGGGTGCGCTCGATGTGGCGCAGGAACTGGTGCCCGAGCCCCTTGCCCTCGTGCGCTCCCTCGATGATCCCCGGGATGTCCGCGACGACGAACGAGCGGTGGTCGCTCAGCGTCACCACGCCCAGGTTGGGGGTGAGCGTGGTGAACGGGTAGTCCGCGATCTTGGGCGTGGCGGCCGATACGGCGGAGAGAAAGGTCGACTTCCCCGCGTTCGGCTCCCCCACCAGCCCGACGTCGGCGATCAGCTTCAGCTCGAGCACGATGCGCCGCTCGTCGCCCTCCGCGCCCGGATCGGCGCGGCGGGGGGCCTGGTTGGTGGCCGTGGCGAACGCCGCGTTGCCGCGCCCGCCACGGCCGCCCTTCGCCACCACCACCTCGTCGCCGGGGGTCAGCAGCTCGCCCAGCAGCTCCTCCGTCTCGTCATCCTTGACCACGGTGCCGAGGGGCACGCGCAGCACGAGCGGCTCGCCGTCGCGCCCGGTGCGGTCGTAGCCCTGCCCGCGCCCGCCCGGCTGCGCCTTGTAGTGCTGCTGGTAGCGGTAGTCCATCAGCGTCGTGAGCTGCGGATCAGCCCTCAGGATGATGTCCCCACCCTTGCCGCCGTTGCCGCCGTTGGGCCCGCCGTGCGGCACCCCCGTCTCGCGCCGGAACGACACCTCGCCGCCCCCGCCGTCGCCAGCCTTCACCTGAATCGTCGCGTGATCTAAAAACACTTAGGAACCAGGGATCAGAGAATAGAGATCAGGGGCACTAAGCCCCGGTAGTTGCAGTGCTCCCCCTCTCCCGATAACGAGAGGGGCACCCTCTCCTGTTATCGGGAGAGGGGGCCGGGGGGTGAGGGCCGGATCGCGCCCCACAGCGCGCGGACCTCCTCCGCACGTCGATCATCGAGAAACGTGCACGCCGCCTCGACGGCTTCGTCCACCTGCTCGGCGGTCGCGCCGGCGTTGAGGGAGCCGCGCAGGTGCGAGTGGAGCTGGCGCGGCACGTTCCACACCGCCAGCAGCGCCGCGATGCACAGCTCGCGCGTCACCAGGTCCAGACCGGGCCGGCCGATCACGCGCCCGTAGCCGCCGGTCACCATCCAGCCATCCACGTCCGGGTGCAGCGAGCGGACGTTGGCGCGCAGCTTCTCGTAGTTCGAGCCGTAGACGGTCGAGCACACCGCCTCGCCGCGCGCGTCCCACTCCCGCTCGTCCTCGCCGAGCGAGGGGGATGCGGGGCGGCCGCTGACCTCGCGCCACAACCCCAGCGCGTTCAGCGCGTCTGGGAAGCCGACGAAGAGGTGCGACTGGAGCAGGACCTCCTCGATCGAGACCGGATCGGCATCCAGCGCGCCCTCCATCGCCGCGCGGATGGCGGCGGAGTCGCGGGTGCCGAGCGATGCGGCCAGCCGCAGGAGGGCGGCGTCAGGCATCCGGCGTCGTGAGATGGATGCGGGGGCGGAGCTGGCCCACCGTCTCACCGCGCGTGTTCACCACCTCGGGGAAGACGAAGGTGTGCAGCCGCCCCAGGTCGTCCTCCGAGATCAGGTCCAGCTCGCGCAGCACGGCGATGATGGCGGGTCCGGCCGCGCGCTGGGCTCCGTCCTCCACCTTGAGCGCGATCCCCAGCTCCGCGCCGGGCACGCCGACGCAGTAGACGCCCTCCGCGCCGATCTTGGCGAAGACGCGCCCCCCCGCCACGCGCGTCAGCTCGGTACAGATGCGCCCTTCGCCCGCCACCATTTCCGGGTGCGCGGTCATCGCCTCCACGATGCGCGACGGGCCGGGCTCGCCCGCGCGCGCCGCCGCCGCGAAGCCGGCGTACGCCAGCGCCATGTGGCGCAGCGGCAGGGCAAAGGTCACGACGCCGCACCCGTCCGTCCCCAGCCCCACCGCCTCCTGCGGCACCTGCGCCCAGCGCGCCACCTCGGCCAGCATGCGGCCCTGCACGGGGTGCTCCACGCGCTGATAGCCGTCCGTCTCCCAGCCGTGGGCGCGGGCCAGGAGAAGCATACCGGCGTGCTTCCCCGAGCAGTTGTTGTGCAGCCGCCCCGGCGCCAGCCCCGCCTCCTCCAGCTCGTGCCGCGTGTGGTCGTCGAACGGAGGATGGGCGCCGCACGCCAGCGCCTCCGCCGTGCACCCGGCCTTGAGCAGGATCGACTCCGCGGCGGCCACGTGGCGCGCGCTCCCCGCGTGCGAGCCGCAGCAGAGCGCCAGCTCCGCGGGGGTGATGCCGAAGCGCTCCGTGGCGCCGTCGTCCACCAGCGGGAGCGCCTGCATCGGCTTGGACGAGGAGCGGAAGAAGGTGCACAGCTCCGGGTCGCCGGTGGACGCGCGCAACATCCCCCGCGCATCGACCACCGCCACGTGCACGCGGTGCCAGCTCTCCGGCACCGCGTTCCTCACCACCTCCACCACGCTCACCGCTTCCGTCATCGCCGCTCGACCCTGGGGACACACCGCCGCGGAGGTTCCGCGGCAGACCTGTAAAATAAAGGAGGAGAGGCACCTTGGCACCCCTCCTCCCCTGCCCGCAGCTGGCCGCTTTTACCTGCCGGCGCTCTTTATCTCCGGCTGGCCGTCGCGGGCTGCCTGCCGCGCGCCGCTTCGGCCGCGCGGAAGAGCGCCGCCTGCGTGGACGAGGTCCTCGCCAGCCGCAGCGCCTCCTGCAGCACGCGGTCGGTTGCGTCGTTGCGCTGGGCCGCCACGCTCTCGCCGAAGCGCGCCCGCGCGATGGCGTTCACCAGGCGCAGGTCGACGTAGCGCTGCGCGGCGTCGTACTGGGCGCGGGTCACCCCGATCCCCGCGCGGGCGATCCGCTCGAAGAGGGTGTTGCGCATGGCCGCCGTCACCTGGAAGTCGGGGGTGAGCCCGGGCGTGTTGCGGCCGTACTCCACCGCGTAGCGCAGCAGCTCGCTCTCCCACTTCCCCAGGTCCTTGGCGAGGGCGCGGAAGAAGTCGCGCTCCACCGCGGTGGCCGAGTCCTGCTTCAGCTCCAGGTCCGGCACGATGCCGCCGCCGCCGAACACCGTGCGCCCGCCGTCGGTGCGGAAGGGCTGCCGCTTCGCCGTGTCCTGCAGCATCGGCGTCCCCGAGCGGCTCACCTCGGCCGTGTCCTCCGCGGCGAGGCCGTCCTCGTCCTCCTCGTGCTCCTTCTGGATGGAGCGCCCCACCGGCGTGTACCACTTGGCCGTGGTCATCTTGAGGAAGTTGCCCCCCGAGAGCGGAAAGAGCGACTGCACCGACCCCTTGCCGTACGTGGGGCTCCCCACCACCAGCGCGCGGTCGTGGTCCTGCAGCGCGCCGGCCACAATCTCCGCGGCGCTGGCCGAGTACTCGTCCACCAGCACGATCACAGGCAGCTCGGGATACGACGCGTCGTCGCGGGCGCGGAAGGTCTCGCTCTCGCGCGGGTCGCGGGCGCGGGTCTCCACGATCGCCTGGCCGGACTTCAGGAAGAGGTCCGACACCGAGACGCCCTGGTTGAGGAGGCCGCCCGGGTTGTTGCGCAGGTCCAGCACCAGCGACTTCATCCCCTCGCCCTTGAGGCGGGTGATGGCCGCGCGGATCTCGTCGGTCGAGGTCTCGGCGAAGACGGTGAGGTTGACGTAGCCCACCCCAGGCGACGCCATGTACGCGTACGGCACCGACTTCACGTGGATCTCGTCGCGCACGATGCGAAAGGTGACCGGCTCGTCGACGCCAACGCGCAGCACCTTGATGGTGACCGGCGACCCCTTGGGACCGCGCAGCACCTTGACCGCCCGCTCGTCGCTCCACCCCTTCGCGTCCTGCCCGTCGATCTCGATCATGCGGTCGCCCACCCGCACGCCGGCGCGCTCGGCCGGGGTGTTGGGAAGGACGCCCACCGCCGTGATGTAGTTGTCGCGCGGCGCGATCTGGATGCCCACCCCCGCGTACTCGCCGCTCGTGGCCAGGTGGAGCTGCGCGTACTCCTCGGCGGACATGAAGGTGGTGTGCGGGTCGCCCAGCTCCCGCAGCATCCCCTTGATGGCCTTCTGGTACAGCTCCGAAGCGGGCTGCGGGTCCACGTAGCGCGTCTGCACGTAGCGGACGACCTCGTCGAAGAGCTGCGCGCGCTGGAAGACGCTGTCCTCGCGGCTCCCCTGCTGCAGGAGCCAGCCGCCGGACACGAGTGCGACGCCGGCCACCAGCGCGGGGGCAACGATGGTGCGATGGAGCTTCATTCCGCCTCCGAAGGAGCGATGCGGGGAGGCCGCGGGGAAAGCGCGGCCGGTGCTGCTTATCTTGTAAACCCGCCTGCCGGAAAGGTTTCCGGGAAGCGGGAGGCGAGCGCGGCGACCACTCTCGCGTGGACCTCGGCCGGCGTCGCACCCGCGTCCACCCGCACGACTCCTGCCACGCGCCCAGCCATCTCGCGGTACGCCGCGGCCACGCGCGCATGGAACTCGGCCCCGGCGCTCTCCATCCGGTCGGGGTCCATCCCGGCCGACCTCTGCCGCCGCGCGCCCTCCTCGGGGTCGAGCTCCAGGAGGATGGTCGCATGAGGAGATACGCCGCCGGTGGCGATCCGGTTGCATTCGGCGATCTCGTCGGCCGGCAGCCCGCGCCCGCCGCCCTGGTAGGCGAGGGTGGAGAGCTCAAACCGGTCCGCGATCACCACCCGCCCGCCGGCCAGCGCGGGGCGCACCACCTGGTCCACGAACGCCGCGCGCGCCGCCAGCATCAGGAACAGCTCGCTCCTCGCGGGCACCGCCAGCTCCAGGTCGGCCAGGACGGTTGCGCGCACCCTTTCGCCCAGCGGCGTGGACCCCGGCTCGCGCGCCACCACCGGCTCGCGCCCCCGCGCCGCGAGCAGCTCGGAGAGCATGCGGACCTGCGTGGTCTTGCCGGAGCCTTCCACCCCTTCGAAGGCAAGGAACAGGCCCCGCGGGTCGGTCGGTGCGGTCATGGTGAGCAGATGTGAACCGGGGGTGGGCCGGGGTTTGCCTGGGCGAGTGAACTCGCGGCAACAACAGCACAAAGTCCGCCTTCGCGGACTCGCGGGCGAGATCCCGTCCCAGGAGCGAATGAACTCGCCGCTGGAACCGCACAAAGTCCGCCTTCGCGGACTCGGGGGCCAATGCCCGGATCGCACGAGCCGGCTTCAGCCGCCTTCGCGTGGTTCCAGCCGGGGGCTTTAGCCCCCGGCGATGCGGACCCGGCGTCCGCAAACCTGCGAAGGCAGGTTTCCCGCGGTTGTTGCAGCGGTTTCAACCGCCGGCCCTGGCTCGGTTTCCCAGCCATCAGCAGCCCCCTAACACCCCCCGCAACGCCAACGCGGCCCGGCGCCTTGAAGACACCGGGCCGCGCGGTACGGAGTGGCTCAGCGGGCGAAGAGCGTCATGGAAACGGAGCCGCGCCAGAAAGGCTCCTCGAAGCCCGCCGCGTCGCCGCCGCGGGACCCGCGCTCCACGGCCGCATCCAGCATCGCGGCGCCGCGCCCGAGGCGCGCGCCGATGCCGGCGGTGAGGGCTCGCTCGTCCGGGAACTCGGTGTCCGCGCCGTCCCAGCGGAAGGGGAGGCGCGCCATGCGCGCACCCAGGCGAAGCGGAAGCGTCTGGCCCAGGAGGGTGAAGCCGTCGTACTCCAGCCCGGCGGCGAGGTTCAGCGCGTCGCGCGCGCCGCCGCGGTTGGTGATGTCGTCGTCGGCCGCGCCCCAGCCGGCCCAGCGGCCGGAGCCGGCGAGCAGCAGGTTTCCCGCCACGCGCGCGCTGGCGCCCACGTCCAGCGTCACGGGAAGTGAGTAATCCTTTTCCGCGACCGTGGAGTCGTCCGGGCTGGCGTTGAGCTTCCCGCCGCCCGACACGGCCGCGGCGAAGCTGAGCGCCTCCACCGGCATCCAGCGCACCCCCGCGGAGATGCCTGTGCCCGTGTAGGTGACCGTGGTGGCGCTGGTGGCCGTGTTCAGGCCCTCCACGAAGCGCTGGCTGGTGTCGCGCACGGCGCCGGTGAAGGCGTCCACCGCGAGGCCCACCGCGAAGCGCGGCCCGGCGCGGTAGCCGATCCCGCCGCGGAAGCGCGCGATGGCGCCCTGCGAACGGAAGCGCTCCTCCACCGCGACGCGCCCCGTGCTCAGCGTGATGGAATCGCTGCGCGTGGCGCGGTAGTTCTGGTCCAGGAACGAGCCGTACCCCGCCATCAGCGTGAAGCGGGGGCGCGGCTGGAAGACGGCCTGCACGGTCGGGAAGCGGGCCGTGGTGCCGCTGGTGGCCTGCGTTCCGGCGGTGGCGTCGTACTGGTCAGGCTGGAAGGTCACCGAGATGGCGGCCGTGGCGAGCCCCACCGGCCCGGCCGGGTTCACCAGCGAGAAGGTGGCCTCCGGAAGGCCCAGAGCAACGCCGCCCAGACCACGGGCGCGCGCGTCCACCGGCTCGAGGGGGTACCCCAGCCCGCGGGAGGAGAGCACCGACTGCGCCTGGGCGCCGCCTGCTTGGACGGCGAAGGCCAGGGCCGCCAGGGCCCCGAGGCGAAAGGCGCGGCTCATGGCAGCTCGCTCCGGGCCGGCAGAGTGTAGACGATGCGAAGCCGCGGCTCCGGAAGGAAGGCCACGAGGCCGAAGGTGTCGTAGATCTGGTTGTTGGGACGCACCGACGGGATCCCCACCAGCGGTCCGCCCAGCAGCGCGAAGTCCGTGGGCAACGTGTCGCCGCGGGCCGCGCTGGTGGCGAAGGCGGTGATGTTCAGCTCCACCAGCGAGTCGGCCGGCGCGAACGCAGCGGCGCTCTGCGGCGACAGGAAGCCGCTCTGGTTGGTGAACCTCACCCGCTCGTTGGGGTCCAGCACCGGCTGCCCCAGCGGAGCGCGCCGCCCCAGCTCCGGCTCGGTGATGGTGTAGATGGAGACGATCGCCGAGTCCAGCGGCGCGAAGGCGGCCGAGACCGGTGAGCGGCGCAGCAGGAGCGAGACGCGGTTCAGCTGCACGTCGCGCAGCGCCACGCGCTGGCACGACCCGCCGCCCGCGGCGCACCCGGTGACGGAGTCCGGCAGCTCGAAGTGGAAGAGCGAGCGCGCGGAGCGGATGCCCCCCGCCGCCAGCATCCCCGCGGGCTGCGGCGGCTCCGGGGTGAAGACGAAGGTGTTGGGCTGCCCCTCGATGGGGATGGCCGTCTGCACGACGGTGTCGCGGACGGCGTTGGAGGGCCGCACCCCGGCGCGGAGCGTGGGGATGGCGCGGATCTGCACCCGCGCCCCCGCCTGCGCCGCGCCCACCGTGAAGCCGAAGCCGGTGCTGTCGCGCAGCGCGGCGACGTCCGCCGAGTCCAGCGCGATCACCACCGAGTCGCCCGCGGCGCTCACCGTGTAGTCCGCCTGCGCCAGGAGCGCGCCGCGCGTGCCCCCCGGCGTCCGCCACGGGGTGCGCACGCCGCCCGTGTCGGAGGCCAGCTCCCACGTGGCGGTGGTGGCGTCCCAGTCCTGCGCCAGGCGGAAGACCTGGAGCGTCACCGGCCCGGGGGTGGAGAGCGCCGAGTCCAGCCGCAGCACCAGCTCGCCGGATACGAAGCGGGGGAGCGTGTCCGAGCGGTTGACGTTGTCCTGTGTATAGGTCACCGACCGGGGGAAGGCCAGCGCGCTGCGGTAGAGCGCGTTGGCGCTCAGCTCGCCCGCGAAGCGGTTGGCGACCACCGAGTACACCACCCCGTTGGGGGCGCTGTAGCCGGTGAACACGCCCAGCGGCCGGAAGGCGGCGCCGGCCGGCACGATCACCTCCCGCGTGGGGCTGTTGCCGCCGAAGATCTCGGTGCCGGAAAGGGTGGGCGACTCGTCGTCGCATGCCGCGAGGCCCAGCACGAGCGCGGCGAGCAGGAACGACCTGCACGGGCCGATACGACGTAGCATCAGAGAGAACCGGATCGGTGTGTGTGCGGGCGGCCTCGGCCGCCCCGGGGTTCAGGCGCCCGCCGGCGCGCCCTGGTAGGTGCGCGGTAGGCGGAGCCCCAGCCCCGTGAGGATCTCGTAAGAAATGGTGCCGCAACGGGCGGCCACCTCGTCCACCCGGATCTCGCCGGGGCCGTCGCTCCCGATGAGGGTTGCGACGTCGCCGGCGCGGACCTCGCCGGGCACTTCCGAAAGGTCCACCACCGTCATGTCCATGGAGATGCGGCCGACGATCGGCACGCGGCGCCCACGGACCAGCGCCTCCCCTCCCGCCGTCGCCAGGCGCCGGGGGAGCCCGTCGCCGTAGCCGATGGCCAGCGTTCCCCACCGCTCCTCGCGCCGCGAGGTGTAGGTGGCGCCGTAGCCCACGGTGGTCCCCGGCGGCACCGTCCTCACCAGCCCCAGCCGCGCACGAAGCGACGCAACCGCCTCCGGGCGCGTGCCCGGCCCCGCCTCGCCGCCGTACATGAAGATGCCGGGGCGTACCACGTCGCCCCCGAAGCCGGCGCGGCGCAGGGCGGCGGCGCTGTTGGAGGTGTGGACCACGCGCCGCGGTCCGCCCGGAAGCAGTGCCAGCGCGGCCCGGAAGCGCCGCTCCTGCGCGTCCGCGGAGGCGAGGTCGGCCTCGTCCGCGGAGTGGAAGTGCGTAAAACACCCCTCCCACTCCAAAAGGTCCCCTGCCGCCTCCGCCACCGCCCTTCCCCACTCCGCCGCGTCGCCCGCCGGGAAACCCGCGCGCCCCATCCCGGTGTCGGTCTCGGTGTGGAAGGCCAGGCGGGCTCCCGCGTCGCGCGCGGCGTCCACCCACCCGCGCACGGCTTCAACGTCCGAGAGCGCCAGGGTGAGACGGGACCGCGCGGCGCGGGCGTACTCGCCCGGCGGCGTGGGGGCGGTCACCACCACGCGCCCCTGCCACCCCGTCTCGCGCAGCGCCTCGCCCTCGGCCACCGCGGCGACGCCGAAGCCCCACAGCGCCTCCGGCTCCAGGGCCGCCATCAGGTGGCGCGCGACGGGGGCGAGCCCCAGCCCGTAGGCGTTGGCCTTCACCATGGGGAGGAGGGCGGCGCCGCCCGCGGCCTCGCGCACGCGGCGGAGGTTGCGCAGAAGCGCGTCCAGGTCTACCTCCACCCAGGCGCGGGAAGTGTCGTGCTCGGCGTCCGTTGACGGAATTGGCACAAATCGCGTAGTATAGGCCCCTTGTGACGACATCGCAACCCGACTTCCGCCCCGCCGCGCCCGACTCCGGCGGCGTCCTGGACCGTTCCCTGGAGCTGGTCCGCTTCCTTCGCGCCCACTGCCCGTGGGACGCGGAGCAGACCCCGCACTCCCTGCAGCGCTACCTGCTGGAGGAGGCCCACGAGGTGGCCGACGCCATCAACGCGGGCGACCCCGCCGCGCTGCGCGACGAGCTGGGCGACCTGCTGCTGAACGTGGCCTTCCAGGTGGTGATCGGCGAGGAACAGGGCGCCTTCAGCCGGGAGGAAGTGGTCGCCGGCCTTGAGCAAAAGATGCGCCGACGCCACCCCCACCTCTTCGGCCTGGGGGAGCGGGAGGAGTGGGGCGCCATCAAGGCCCGCGAGCGCGCCGCGCACCCGAAGCCCACGGGCCTCCTCAGCGCACTCCCCTCGGGGATGGACCCGCTGCTGCGCGCCTTTCGCATGCAGGACCGCGTGGCCTCGGTGGGCTTCGACTGGCCGGACTGGCGTGGCGCGTGGGACAAGGTGCGCGAGGAGACGGACGAGGTGCGCGAGGCGCTGGAGTCCGGCGACGCGGACCACCTGGAGGACGAGCTGGGCGACCTCCTTTTCGCCATGGTGAACCTGGTGCGGCTGGCCGGCGCGCATCCCACGCCGGCCCTGGCGCGCGCCAACGCCAAGTTCGCCCGCCGTTTCGGCGCCATCGAAGCCCTCGCCCTGGAGCGCGGGGTCGTCCTCGGCCAAGCCACCCTCGAGGAGCTGGACGTGCTCTGGGACGAGGTCAAGCGCCGCGAACGTGCCGAGACCTGAACTGCAGTCTCACGCGGAGGCGCGGAGACGCAGAGAAAAGCCTCACACAGATGCCACAGAGGGAACTGAAAGCCACAGAGAAATACTTTCTTGCTGTTCTCTCTGTGCCTCTGTGTCTCTGTGTGAGCCCCTCTGTTGCGGTTCTCTCTGCGCCTCCGCGTCTCCGCGTGAGATCCGCTGTCCTCGCCCTTGCGCTGAAGGCCTTTGGACGGCACCGTCATCACGCCCGACACGCCGTTAGCCATCTGTTTACATAGCCTGTGAACCTTCGCACACGTTTCGTCCTTACCCTGCTGGCGATCACCACGGTGCTCCTCGTGCCGGCGGTGTCCGCGCTGTTCGGGCTGCGCGAGCTGCAGAACGTGGCCGCGCAGCTCCGCACGCGCGACACCGAGGCCACCCGCATCCTGGGGCGCATCCACACCGGGCTGGAGGAGCTGGACTACGCCCACAGCAACCACGTGGTGCTGTGGAACATCTCGCCGGACACGGCGCTCTACTGGCGCGCGCGCACCGACACCGCCACCCGCCGCCTGGAGGGCGAAATCCGCGGCCTGGGCGCGCGGCCCAGCGCCACGCCGGAGTACCGCGCCGCCACCGACCGCGCCGCCCGCCAGTTCGAGCAGCTCCGCCGCGCCATCGCCGAAGAGCAGTCGCGCCTGCGCCGCGGCGTGGCCGATCCCAACACCGAGTTCCGGCAATCGGTGGTGGTACCCGCCTTCGACGCGATGGAGCACTCGCTTGACCCCGTGGCGCAGGCCATCGACGCGGAGGGCGAGGAAAAAGTTCGCCGCGCGCAAGAAATTGCCGACCGCGCCGCCACCTCCACGCTGACCGCGCTGGCCGCGGCGCTGATCGCCACGCTCCTGCTCGGCGCCTGGCTCACCCGCGGCGTGCTGCGGCCGGTGAGCGAGCTGCGCGCCGGGATGGGGCACGTGGCCGAGGGCGACTTCACCCCCAATGTGCGCGTCCCCACGCACCGCCCGGACGAGATCGGCGAGCTGGCGCGCTCCTTCACCTCCATGGCCGAGCGGCTGGCGGAGCTGGACCGGCTCAAGGCCGAGTTCGTCTCCGTGGCCTCGCACGAGATCAAGACGCCGCTCAGCGTCATCCGCGGCTACGTGTCGCTCCTGGCGGACGGCATCTACGGCGAAGTCAACGAGACGCAGCGCAAGACCCTCCTGGCCGTCAACGACCAGACGGACCGCCTCACGCGACTGGTGCACCGCCTGCTGGACATCAGCCGCTTCGAAGCGGGGGGCGGGCGGCTGGAGCTGCGCCGCATCAACGTGCGCGACTTCCTCCAGGAGCTGACCAGCGGCTTCCAGGTGCTCGCCTACCAGAACGGGATCGACTTCCCCGTGGAGGTTGCGGACGACGTCCCCGTCAACGTGGTGGGCGACGCGGACCGCCTCAACGAGGTGCTGGGCAATCTCCTCTCCAACGCCTTCAAGTTCACGCGGCGCGGCGGAAGCATCCGGCTGGAGGCGCACCGAGACGGCGCGGGCATGCGCGTGACGGTGGCGGACACGGGCGTCGGGATCCCGGCGGACAAGCTCCCGCACATCTTCGAGAAGTTCTACCAGGTGGACAACGACGCCCAGCCGCGCTCCGTCGGCTCAGGGCTGGGGCTGGCGATCGCGCATGAAATCGTGGAGGCGCATGGGGGCACGATCAGTGCAGCGAGCGAGGAAGGAAAGGGCACCACTTTCACCGTGGTGATCCCCGAACGCCCACCGGCCGCAAGGGCTGGCGAGACGCTTCCTCACGGCTGACCCATGCGAACTGTCTGTGCAATTTTTTCCGTGCTCCTCCTGGGTGCCTGCGCCACGCTCCGGGGGGGCACGCCGGATGACGGCCGCCGCACGCGGCTGTGGGAGCAGGCGCACGCGGCGTACGCCCAGGACTCGTTCCGGGTAGCCGCCGCCGCGTTCCAGCGCCTGGCCAACGAGCATCCGCGCACGACGGAGGGGCACGAGTCGCGCTTCTACCTGGGCGTGCTGAGCCTGGAGCCGCGCAGCAGCGTGGACCTCGCCCTGGCGCGCCAGCAGCTGCAGATGTACCTGGCCGACGACAGCGTGCAGGCGCTCCGCGGCTACCACCTGCGCGAGGCGGGCTCCCTGCTCCGCCTGGTCACCGAGCTGCAGCGCCCGTGCGACGCCCGCGCGGGCGCCGTGGCGTGCGACCCCCGCGTGGTCACCCGCGTCGTCACCGAGCCCGGGTCCGGCAACGGCGACAGCTCCGCCGCCACCGCCGAGGCCTCCCGCCTGCGCCGCGAGGTCGCCGAGCGCGACCAGACGATCCGCGACCTGCGCGAAGAGCTGCAGCGCATCCGCAACACGCTCGCGCCCAGGCGTCAGCCCCGCGAGTAACAACAGCCTCACACAGAGAACACAGAGGGAACCGTAAGCCGCAGAGAATCACTTCTGCCGTTCTTGCCGTTCCCTCTGTGTCTCTGTTAGGACTTACGCAGTTGCCCCCAAAGTGAAGCTGGGGTTGGCGAGATAGGTACGCACGGCATTGCGCGTGATACTCACCTTTGCTTCGACCCAGCTCATTCTGGTGGCGATGCGGTTCCTTTCGAGCCGCAGGA
>DASWNZ010000011.1:0-4080 GCA_036398975.1 Longimicrobium sp. | reverse complement strand
CGGTTGCGCGCGGCTTCACGGGCTGGATCTGGGGGGTGATGGGGTTGCCGCGAACGCCCTGCGGCTTCATCAGTCTACCACTCCGCACGGCCTTTCGCGAAGATGGAGGGCAGTACCCATTCCGCTGATCGATGTGCATTTCGCCCACCGGATTCAAACAGAAATCTCTCACAGAGGTCACGGAGGACTCAGAGGAAGCCGTGGAGATCCTCCGTGTCCTCTGTGCCCTCCGTGAGAGCGATTGCTGTTCCGGGGCTACCGCGCGCCGGGCGCCGCGGTCACGCGCCAGACCACGTTGCTCCCGACTCGAAGCGAGCGCTGCCTCAGTTTTCGTAGCCCTGGGCGACGCTTCACGCGATCGGCCGGCAGCTCGATCAGGTGGGGATGAAGAGCACCGCGCGGAACCCGGCGGCTACGGCGTCGGCTATCTCAAGGCTGGAGCTGGGGAGGACCTGGTATCGCCGCGATCCGCCCGTTCGTGTCGACGTCGTGCTTCACGACAGGCAGGGAGATCCGACGGAATCCAGGGGAGATCGCGATACGGATTTCACCCGCGCAGGAGCGCCATCAGCAGCTCGTCGTCGTATTCGCCGTCCAGCTTCCGCGCGCGGCGCTTCACCCCCTCGGCGACGAAGCCGAGCTTCTCGTACAGGGCGATGGCGCGGGCGTTGGACGCGAACACCTCCAGCTCGACGCGCTCCAGCCCGGCGCCCCACGCGGCCTCGATCGCCGCCTCCATCAGCCGGCGGCCGAGGCCGCGGCCGCGGTGGCCCGGGAGCAGCCCGATCCCCAGGCGTGCCGAGTGCCGGAAGCCCTCGCGCGTGTGGCGGTCGACGTCGCACCACCCCACCACCGCGCCGCCCTCCGCGATGGCGACGAGGTGCACGCCGCCGGTCGCGTGCACGGACCGCACGAACTCGCGCGATGCCGCCAGCGGCGTCCCGTCGACCAGGGCGATGTAGCGGCGCTCCCGCGCGACGGTGGCCACGGCCGCGTTGAAGCCCTCGACGTGCTCCTCGCCCGTCGGGACGATGCGGATCTCTTCCATCGTCCTTCAATCCCCGGTCGAACGGCGCTGCGTCACCGGGCCCGGCGCCCTCCGCCGCCGTGCGGGCGCGGCGGCCGGTGCCGTCGGGCGGAGCTGGAGCCTCACCCATTTGAGCCATGGATCGTCCGGACCCCGGATCTGGTCGTTGGTCGGCGCCAGGAGCTGCCAGTACGGGGTGAGCCCCGCGAGCCGCGGGTTTCCCGGCTGGCGGCCGAGCAGCAGCAGGTACTCGGCGCCGATCCGGTAGAACGCGTTGATGCAGTCCCCCTCGCTGTAGCGGAGGCGGTGCGACAGGTAGGGAACGGGCCCTTCCTGGAAGTCGTCCCAGTCGGCCACGACGCCGTAGAACCGGATGGTGTCGGGCACGCTTCGGCCCTTCAGCACCTCGCGCACCTCGAACGCGAGGGTGTCGGCGTCGAACCGCTTCAGCGTGCGCCCGGTGGCCGAGCCGACGGCGACCGCGCGGACCACGACCTCCGCCGAGCGGACGATGTGGCGCGTGCGGGCGGCGGAGAACTTGATCGGGGGATGGATCGAGCAGAACGCGTCCGTCCCCGCGCCGGCGGCGGGCGCGGCGCCCGCGAAGAGCACGAGCGCGCCCGCGAGGATCGTCTGCATCATCTGCCCTTCTCGTCACCGGGTGAGTGGCCGAGCCCGTCGACCCAGGCGCGGGTGGCGTCGCCGACCTCGTCGAGCACCTGGGCGTCGGTGCGGCCGGACGACTTGAGGACGTGGAAGCTGTGGTCGGCGGCCTCCAGCCAGTGCATGGTCCAGGTGGGCTTCACCCGGCTCAGCACGGGTTCCATCAGCTCGCGCCGGCACAGGTCGTCGCGCGTGCCGTTGAAGCAGAGGACGGGGACGTCGATGTTCGGCAGATGGGCGTCGCGGAGCTTCTCGGGCTGCCCCGCGGGGTGGAGCGGATAGGCGAGGAGGAGGAGCCCGTCGCAGGGGAAGCCGTCCGCCGCGAGCATCGAGGCCGCGCGGCCGCCCATCGACCGCCCGCCGATGATCAGCACGTCCGGCCGGAGCTCCTCGCGGGCGCGCGCGACCACGGCCGACGTGCACTCCTGCAGCAGCGGCATGGGATCGGGGCGGCCGGAGCCCCTCTCCTTGTAGAGGAAGTTGAAGCGGACCAGGTGCAGCCCCCGCGCCCGGAGCGCGTCGCGGAGCCGCAGCATGCCTCCGTCGTCCCTGTGCCCGCCCGCGCCGTGGGCGCACACGAACACCACGCGCGGTCCCTCCGCCGCCTCGGGCGGGTCGGACACCGCCGTCGTCTCCTTCTCGCCGACCTGCACCGTCCAGGTGGCGCTCGCCGGATCAGCCACGGTTTCTTCCTCCTGCATCAGACCCATTCCACCGCGTCGCCCGCGATCGATTCGCCGAACGAACATTGTGCGTGGACCGCCCACGGCGCCAGCGCGCGCTACGAAGTCAGAAACAGAAAGTCTCTCACAGAGGGCACGGAGGACACGGAGGAAGAACCGGATCTGTCCTCTGGGATTGCCCCCGTATGATGGACACCCCGAAGCCGGTAGGTTATCGGTCAAAGGAGGTGAACCATGGCAGGCAAGCGAAGGCAGTTCACGCGCGAGTTCAAGCTGGAGGCAGTCCGGCTGATCACGAGCGGGGAGAGGAAGGCGGAGGATCTGGCACGGGATCTGGGCGTGCGAGTCTCGATCCTTCGGGATTGGCAGAAGCAGGCTGAAGGGCGAGCGGGCCTGACGAAGGAAGACGTGTTCCCGGGCAACGGGAAGCTGACGAGCAAGGACGAGGAGATCCGCGATCTGCGCCGCCAGCTGGAGGAGGTGAAGCAGGAGCGGGACTTCCTAAAAAAAGCGGCGGCGTACTTCGCGAAGGGGTCGCGGTGAGGTACGCCTGCATTGAGCGGCACCGGGGAGAGTTTGCGGTGAAGCTCATGTGCCGCGTGCTGGCGGTGACGCGCTCGGGCTACTATGCCTGGCGCAAGCGGAAGCCGAGCGCGCGGGCAACGAGAAAAGGGCGACTCCGGGTGGAAGTGCGCGCGATTCACCGCTGGGCGCGTGGGCGCTACGGCAGCCCGCGTGTACACGCCGAACTGCAGGCGCGTGGTGAACGGGTGAGCCGCAAGCAGGTTGCGCGTCTGATGCGGGAAGAAGGCTTGAAGGGGAAGAAGCGGCGGCGGTTCCGCACGACGACGAACTCGCAGCACTCGCATCCGGTCGCGCAGAACGTGCTGGACCGGAAGTTCGCGGTTGAAGAGATCGAGGGACCGGATCGGGCGTGGGCGGCCGACATCACGTACGTACCCACCCGCGAGGGGTGGCTGTACCTGGCGGTCGTCCTGGACCTCGCGTCGCGGCTGGTAGTCGGGTGGTCAATGGGCACGACGCTGGAGAGCTCGCTGGCGATCGACGCCCTGGAGATGGCGCTGCAGCGGCGCCGGCCGGGCAAGGGGCTGCTGCATCACTCCGACCGGGGCGTGCAGTACGCCTCGAACGAATACCGTGCGCTGCTTGAAGGGCAGGCGGCGCTCGCCAGCATGAGCCGGAAGGGGAACTGCTGGGACAACGCCGTGGCGGAGAGCTTCTTTGCCACGCTGGAGATCGAGCTGATCGAGGACGCGGACTGGCACACGCGCGCGGAGGCGAGAGCTGCGATCTTCGAGTTCATCGAGGTGTGGTACAACCGCCAGCGCAGGCACTCCAGCCTGGAGTACCTCACGCCGGCGGAGTTCGACACGCGGCTTTGGGAGGCGTCGCGCGCGACGCCTCCCAAAGCCGCCTGATCCCCACTAACCCCGTGTCCATCATCTGGGGGGATTGCCACTCCGTGTCCTCTGTGCCCTCTGTGAGAGATTTCTGTTTCAATCCGGCGGACGGCGCAGGAGCTGATCCCCGGCTACATCCTCCCGGCGGTCGCGGCGGACAGATAGAGCGGAGGAAGGATCGAGCGAACGGGGAAGGCTGGAGCGAGAGCCTTCCGCGTTCGCGTTCCGCCACGCCATATTGGTTGCGCCCGGCCGCGACCCCCATCGCCCCCTGGCCGAGCTTCGA
>DASWNZ010000010.1:0-32814 GCA_036398975.1 Longimicrobium sp. | reverse complement strand
GCTCACCTTCACGTGCTCGGCCACGCCCATATACTCCGCGGCCGCGTGCGCCAGCGGCCACTCGTCCACCAGCGGCGTGGCGCCCGTCCCGTCGTCGGGCGCCGCCTCACGCGGCGCGGAGGTGAACGCCACCAGCGGCCGCCCCTGCGCGCGCAGCTCCCGCGCCGCCAGCGCCGTCACCGAGCTGGAGTCGAGGCCCGCCGTCAGCGTGGAGCCCACCGGCCGGTGCGAGCGGAGGCGGCTGCGCACGGCCTGCGTGTAGAGCTCCAGGAAGCGCTCCACGTACGCGTCGTCCGACCCCAGCCGCACCTGGGGAGCGTCCTGCGCCCGCCAGTACTCGCGCACGGGGACCCCCGCTGCCGACGCCGTCAGGCAGTGCGCCGGCGGAAGGCGCCGCACGTCCTCCCACAGCGTCGCGGTACCGTCGCCCGGCCAGCCGAAGAACATCTCCGCGACGTGCAGCTCGTTGACCTGGCGCGGGACGCCCCGGAGCTGGAACAGCGCCTCGTGGCCGGACGCGAACGCAAAGAAGCGCGGCGACGCGTGGTAGTAGAGCGCCGTGTGGCCGTACTGGTCGCGCGCCACGAAGAGCCGCCGCCGCTCCCGGTCCCACGCCGCGAACGCCCAGTCGCCCAGCAGGCGCGACGGGCACTCCTCCCCCCATCGCTCGTAGGCGCGGAGGATCAGCTCGCCATCCGGCATCGCCGCCCGCTCCTCGTGCGGAACGCCGAGCGCGCCGAACAGCCCCTCGCGGTCATCCAGCCGCGCCTCCGCCACGAGCACGATCTTCCCGTCGCGGCTCGTCAGCGGCATCCTCTCGCGGAGCGACTCCGGCGTGTTGTAAAGCAGCCGCTGCCCCAGGCCGCACGGCCCCTCGAGCCACGTGCCGCCGCCGTCCGGCCCCCACCCCGCCAGCGCCGCGTCCATCGCGCCGAGCGCCTCCTCCGCCGCCGGCTCGCCGTCGAGATGCGCGAGCCCAAAGATCGCGCTCATCCGAGGCGCCTCTCGGACCGCCCACCCGCGGGCCCCGCATCCCCCCTTGCTTGAATCGTCATCCGTGCATTGTAGACGGCGGCTCACGAGGGCGCAAATTCGCGGGCGTCCTGCTCGGCTGGTCGTCCCCCGCCCTTTCTGGTACATTGCCGGGTCCGCGGCCAGGTGCCCCCGTCCCGTTCTGTACACGCATCCCCATGATCACACCGACCACCCCGCTCGTCCGCGATCCCGCCCTCATCAGCGCCTCGCTCGGCGAGGAGATCGCGATGCTCCACGTCGAGTCGGGCCGCTACTTCTTCCTGAACGGCGTGGCAGCGGCCGTCTGGGAGCGCCTGGAAGCGGCCACCACCCCCGCCGATCTCTGCGCCGACCTCGTGGCGCGCTACGACGTCTCGCCCGCGCAGTGCGAGTCCGAGGTGCTTTCGCTGCTGGGAACGCTCCTCGACAAGGAAATGATCCACGTAGCGCGATGACCGCGCTGCGCACCCTTGGCCGGCTGGCGTGGTCCGACCGGCGACTGCTGGCCGAGGCGGCGTTCTGCCTGGCCGCCGCCCGGGCCATGGTGCTCACGATCCCCTTTCGCCGCCTCTCCTCGCGCCTCGGCACGCCCGGCCGGGAGACCTCCACCGCGGCCCCCCCCGAAGCGACCCTCGACACCCTCCGAAAGGTCCGCTGGGCGCTGCAGGCGACGAGCCGCCGGCTCCCCTGGCGGTGCGCCTGCCTCGAACAGGGCATCGCCGGCAAGACGATGCTGCGGCGGCGCCGCATCGCCAGTACGCTGTACCTGGGCGTGGCCCGCGAAGGCGACGCGCGCGCCACCGCCCACGCCTGGCTCCGTAGCGGCCCCCTCGTCATCACTGGCGCCGCGGGCCGCGAGCGCTTCACCGTCGTCGCAACCTACGCGGATGACGAGCCCGTTCCGGATGGCCCCATGGTGCGCGCGGGTTGACGGAAACGCGGGTGTGGGTTAGCTTCGACTCCTCGAACGCGCCGGGAATGCGTTCGAGCTTTCGGACTCGGGACGTGGCGCAGCCCGGTAGCGCACCTGAATGGGGTTCAGGGGGTCGCCGGTTCAAATCCGGCCGTCCCGACTGGTGTAAGCGAAGGCCCTGCAACGACTTGTTGCAGGGCCTTCTCGCGTTCGGGCACACTCCCCCTCGGCGCAACTCAACCGCTACCACTGGCGATCTTGAGACGAGGTAGAGGACCTGCCCGCGCCGATCAAGCCGCCGCCCGCTTCGGGATTTGGGGCTACGGCACAACGGTGTGCCCGAAGACGATGTAAGCACGGCGATTGACGGAATAAAATCGAACGTAGTAAACAGCATTGACAGAGCCGTGCGCGAACGTGTTTCCTGTTGTCCCGCGCCTGGAGAGCGTGTTCGACTACAACCGGAGACGTATGGTGATGACCCTATCAGAGGCTAGCGAAAGGTTCCTGTTCCATTGCCGCTTCGAAAAGAACTTGAGCCCCAGCACCCTGAAGGCCTACAACGGTGATTTGAAACAATTCGCGGAGTTTCTGAGAAGCCGTGATTTCACCGAAGGGGTTGCGGCGGTCGGGAAGCCAATGCTGCGTGACTTCATCCAGCATCTGTTCGCATCAATGCTGGCCAAGAGTGTAAAGCGGAAAGTTGCGACTTTGAAGGCGCTCTTCCGCTATCTGGAACGCGAGGAGATCGTGAGGATCAACCCGTTTCACAAGATGGATATCAGAATTCGCGAGCCCCGTCGGCTCCCGCGGACAGTACCGCTTCCCACGCTCAAGAGGCTGTTTAAGTCTTTGTACCACTTTAAAGGCGATATTATCCCCGCGGGCTCGGAGCGTGACCGCCTCCTCGTACGCGACATCGCTGTGCTGGAGCTCCTCTTCGCGACGGCCGCACGCATCTCCGAAATCTGCAACCTCAAACTGGACGACGTGGACCTTCGCCGGGGCCGGATCCGCATCGCGGGGAAAGGTGGGCGGGAGAGGTTGATTCATGTCTCCGATCCCGAGGTGCTCTCCGCCCTCCACGGGTATCGAAGCGCAAACCAGGATCTGCAGCGGGGGGACTTCTTCTTCCGGAACCGGACGGGGAAGCGTCTCTCCGACCATGCTGTCCGCTCACTACTGCGCAAGCATGCCAAGGCCGCGGGAATCGCCCTGCACCTTACGCCTCACATGATCCGGCATTCAGTGGCGACCTGTCTTCTGGATGACGGCGTGGACATCCGCTACATCCAACACCTGTTGGGCCACACGTCCATCTCTACGACGCAGCTCTACACGCACGTCTCTGACAAGCAGCACCGGCGGGTGCTCAAGACTCACCACCCTCGGCGGCGATTCCGAACCACACCCTAGTCGCAGATTGACTTAATTGTGGCTTTATCCGCCACGACAGCTTAGATTCGGAGCCGAATTCGAGAGCGCGGCGACTGCACCGCGCTTCATTGCGCTACTATGGATAACTACGAATTATCCCCTCCCCCTTTCGGCCTCCCCTTCCATGGCAGCTAAGTCCGTTGTAAAACAGCACTGGCGCGAGTTCGAGAAGCTTGCCTTGGAGATGATTGAATCGAAGCTCACGATCCGGCCGGACGTCATCCATCTCACGCAAGCGAGCAAGGATGGTGGGTATGACGCAGAGATCCTGCACGAGCTAGCGCAGGTCGAGAATGTGCGGCTTGCCCACAAGACGCTCCTAGAGGCGAAGCTCCGGAGCGACGAGGGAAGCCTGGGCCTTCGCTCGTTCGCCGCGACGATCGTCATCGCCTTCAACGTAGCTGCGCAGACGCTGGTCGTCGTCTCCAACCGGCTGTTCAGCAAGCAGGCACTCGAGCAGGCCGCGTGCTTCTGCTGGAAGACCAACATGCAGATCCTCCTAGTCGACGGGCCAACCCTAGCCGGGTGGATCGTCCGGGAGCGGGAGCGGCTCGGGAACCACTACCCTCCCGCCCTCCTCGACTACCTTTCGCGCCAAGCGGAGGAGCTCGTGGATGGGGAACTGCGGACCTTCGAGATAACGCACGGTCCTGTGGGGCGCGCCCACCGGGGCGGCGCCTCGGCAGAGCCAGTCCATGCGTCGATTGAGCTCGGCTGGCGCTCCGCGGACGAGATCGCCTCCTGCCGGATCGAACTCGGGGCCACGTCCAACGGCGACGGCGAAACGCGCGAGCCGCTCAAGCTCATTGGAGCGCCGCGGGAGGCGCTGGCACGCAACCTGACACTCGCGCTTGCCTCCCGCCCAGGGGTTGCCGTGCTCTACGGCCGGGCGGGAGTCGGCAAGAGCGTGGTAGCCGAGGCGGTCCGGCGCGGGCTGCGGGAACACGAGACCGCCACGAGTGTCGTCGACCTCACTACCCTTCATGGCGTCCGGCAGCTCTTCGTCCACGTGCTCGGTGAGCTCTCGGGGATTGACATCGTCGCCGCCGTTGAGAGCGACGCGCGGGAGGCGAGCCTGCGCAACCTCTTCTCGCGCGTCGCTGGGGTCCCGATCCGCCCTGAGGTGCAGTCCGCTTTGGTCGCGGTGTTCCAAGGCTCGTACGAGCAGCACCAGGCGAGGCGCGATCTCGACGCAAACCTCCTCCTCACCTTCCTCCGCGAAGCAGTGGCACCCTACGCCGCGCGCCGGCGGGCGGTGCTCTTCTTCGAGAACTTGAACCGGGCGACTCCGGAGGTCCTCGAGTTCCTGCATGCGCTCGTTGCGACGTTGCCCACCGCCGGCGTGGGTGTCCTGGTGGAGCTGCGCGACGCGCAAGAGACGGCAATCGTCGCGCCGCGCGAGTGGGAGGCGTTCGTACGGCTCTTTCGTTTGGCGGCGGACCTAGGGGAGTTCACGGTGTCGCCGCTCACGGCGGAGGAAGCGGAGGCGTACCTCACAGAGTTCCTCCCGGGAATGGGACCGGAGCGGCTCGGGGTGGTGCGCCGGCGGGTTGGCCACCTTCCGCTCTTTCTCCGCTCGGCGGCGCTCTGGCTGCACGCGCATGAGGTGGTGCGCGGGACGGAGGCTTTCCTTCTCGTCGAGGATCTCGAGGCGTTCTTCGAGGGTATCCGTCCCGACGAGGCGATCATAGTCATCGACCGCCTCATTGAGACGCAGTGGGAGCGCGCGGACGTTCCCTTCGCCGACTGCATCTCCGCTGCAGTCCTCTTCGACGGGTTGATCGACGACCGCGTGCTGGAGCGCCTCTTCCCGGACCGCGATCCCGCTGCCCTCTTGGAGCGGCTCTCCGCCTCAGGGCTGTTCACGCGCTCGGGGAACCGTTCGCGCGCCCTCGTGCCCGCGCACGATCTCATGCTTGAGCGGATGCAGGCGACGGCCCGCGACCGACCCTTCCGCTCCGTCACGATCGCGGAGAAGCTCCTTCCGGCGCTCCCCGACCTCGAAAGCGACCCGCTGACCCGCGAGATGCGCGCCGCCTGCCTCCTCCGCGCCGCCGCAGCATGGGAAGCGGCGCACGCATCGGCTATGCAGGCCGCAGAAGCGCTGAGGGACGCGCGGGAATGGGCGGAGTCGGCGCGGTTCTATGCGATGGCCGAGGAAGCCGCTGAGCACCTTCCCGCTGAACTCGGAAGCGTCCTTGCCCGAATTCATGCGCTGGTGGGGATCCTCGAGGTGGAGTACGAGAGGGCGCGCACGGGGCTCGAGAGGAACCTGCGCCGGCTGGACGCGCTCAAGACGCTCCTGCGGACGACCCCGGAAGTGGAGCGTCTCCCCGGCGGGGCGGAGCTGAAGCTTCGCGTCATGCTCCTCGACTGGCGCGCGGCCTTCTACCGGGAGCGTTTCGACGAGGCACTCCGGGTTGCGCGCGACTCCAGCCGCCACGCCCGGCGCGGCGCGCGGGATGCGGACCCCGAGCTGAGGGGCCAAGTCTTCTCCGGGTACGGTATCACCCTGAAAGCCACCGACCGCCGCGCCGCCTCGGCCCGCTTCTTCGACCGCGCTCTGCGAGTCCTCCCCGGGTCACTGATGCTGCAAACGGAGGTGGTGTCCAACCGCGCCGCGCTCGCGCTCCAGCACGAGCCGAAGGTGGCGCTCGCCCACCACCGGGAGGTGCTGCGGCTGATCGATGGGAAGCCCTACCCGCTGTCGCTCCAGCTGCACTGCGTGGTCGACGTGGCGATGGCCCTCTTTCTGGACCGCCGGTACACCGAGGCCCTCGCACATGCGCGCGAGGCGCTGCACATCGCGAGTGCGAACGCGGTTCCCGCGCAGGAGGCCCGCGCACGGAATATCATCGGCTGTTGCCTCTGGGCGACGATGGACGCGGAAGCGGCCGACCGCGAGTTCGACCTAGCCTGCTTGGCGTCGGAGCGGATGTTCTCGCACCGATTCCTCTGGCGGATGCGGTGCAACCGGGCGGGGACAGCGGCCGAGCTCGGAAACCGCGACGCCGCCCTCGTGTCGGCGCGCTCCGCAGAGGATCTGATCCTCTCCCCTCGCGAGGAGAGCCTCCACCGCGTCGAGCCGACCCGCGGATACTGGACACTGCGCTGGTACGTGGCCCTCCTCGCCGTCTCGATCTGGTACGACCGGGCGGGAAGCTGCGAAGACGTGGAGCGCCTGGTCTCGCGGGTCCGCCTTTCGGCCTTCGCGGCGCACGCGCGTGCCGTGCGTGCGGGTGACTTCCCTGACGAGGTATTCGGCGGAACCACCCACCTGCACGCGGGCCGGATCATGGTAACTGGTTGACGCGCCCCGCCAGGCGTGACGCCACGCGCAGGGCAACGCTCCAGTCGTGGGCATGCGCCGCGAGTCGCTCGGCGCGCCCCATGACGTAGTTCCGGGCCATCCCTTCGACTGCGGCGAGCGCCGCCCACCCAACGATCACCGCGCGTTCCTGCTCGCTCTCGGCCACCAGCGGGAGGGCCGCGTCCCAGTACACAGCCCGCTCCTCCTGTGAGGGTCCGGCTCCAGCGCTCGCCTCCGCCAAGAGGCGAGCCATGTCGGCTCCCGGGTACGCCAGGTGAGCTCGTTCGCCGCCGAGCAGCCAGAGGCGGCTGCCTTCGGCGCGGACGCGGTCGAGCCGGAGCGCGCCATGACAGGCACCGATGAGGAGCACCGACTCGGCTTCCGCCAGCTCTGCCACCATCCCGCCCGCGTGCCCCACCGCGCGTGCCCACTCCGCAGGGATCGCTAGGCGGCCCGAGGCGATGTCGCGCGTGCGGCGGGCCCAAGCATGGCGGAGCGACACGTGCGACCACCGGAACCAGGGGTGCCCGCTCGCGTCGAGCACCTCCCGCTTCCGGGCGGCGGCCTCCCGCAGTTCGGGATCAGACCGGGCGCGCCAAGACTGGTCGAACACACCGGCGAGATCAGAGGCTTCCGGATCGCTGGATCCACGGGCGCGGCGCAGGAGGGCTGCGACCTCCCGCGCCGATCCCAGGTCCCTCCAGTCCAAGGGGGCAGGTGGGAGAGCGCGGAAAAGGAGAAGCCCGAGGTCTTTGTCCGCTCCCGAAAGCGGGACGTGGAAGGGGAGGCCACAGGCGAATGCGCTCGACGCCCAGCGCTCGCGGTGACCAAGCGCGTGCGGCCCCTCGTCGTCGGGATCCCAGATCGGCCGCCGCCGCAGGACGGGAGCGGGCCACGTCACAATCCACTCCCGCCCCCCTGCTTCGGCGCTCCAGGCCACCGACCGTCCCGATGGGGGACCGGAATGGACGGAAGCGGGGTGCCGCAGGGCGCGCTCCACAAACCGCAAGACGTCTTCATCGGAAGGCGGGCGGTGGCCGTGCGGATAGATGGGAGCGAAGCGCGGAAAGAGGCACGGAGGGGGCGAGATCTCCGCTTCGTCGCGCGGCGGCGCGCCCTGGGCGAGGGCGGCCCGGTACACCTCGCAATGGACGTCGATAAAGCTCCACGTCTTCAGCGCGGCCGCGGCAGCCGCGCGCGCCGCGTCGCCCAGCGCGCTCCGCAGCAGTGGCTGTCGGACGAAGTGCTCCATCCGCCGCGCGAGCGACTCCGTGTCGCCGAAATCGACTAGAAATCCCGTGCACCAGTCCTGCACCAGGGTCGCGGCGAACCCGTGCGGCGTCGCGATCACCGGCACGCCCTCGGTCATCGCCTCTAGCACGACGCGCCCGCCTGGCTCATACCGCGAATGAACCACGAGCGCAAGGGCCCGGAGGAGGACGGTGCTAATCCCCGGCGGATCAAGATATCCCCACCAGTGGATGCGGCCGGCCCGCTCGTCGCGCGCCAGTTCCTCCGGATCGGGGATACTCGCTCGGAGCACGTCAACCTCCTCGGGAGTTCCGCCCACAAGCCAGAGTGGAGGACATCCCTCCCCAACCTTGGCGCGAAGCTCGCGCCAAGCCGCGACGATGGCCAGGACTCCCTTGTCCGGATCGATGCGGCCGACGTACACGAACGCGCGCCGCAGCCACCAATCTTCGGGGCGTAGGGTGGTCACGGCGCCTCCCCGGCTGCGTCCCGGGCTAGGCGTAACGGACGGGGGCGTCCCATCTCGTCGTGCGCCGGGTCTAGAAAGCACTCCGCCACCGGACGGCCCACCACCACCAAGCGGGCCGGATCGACCGAGTAGAGATCCACCAGGTCCCGACGTTCCTCCTGGCTGATGCAGAAGATTCGGAACGCGGCACCGAAAACCCACCCCTCCACCTCCTCCCGTCGGGAGGCGTTGCGCGCGGCTCCCATCAGCGTCCGGCGCTTCCCGTTCGAGATCACCGTGTGCACGAAAGGGATTCCGAGCTCCCCCGAGAGATCCAGCGCGACCCGGCCGGAGTTCCAGTACACGCTGTGCACCAGGTCCGGCCTGCGCCTCCCCCGCAGAACCACCTCGCGGGTGCTCGCGACGCTCTCCGCGTGTAGTCCGTCGAGGTGCGACTTGTGGAGCGGGCCCAGCGGCCCGATCTGGATGCGATTGATTGTGGTATGCCGGGAGATGCGCTCCCGCGCGGGGAGGTCGGCCGAAGCGCGGCGAGTGACCATCGTCGCCTCCCATCCTCGGGAGGCCAGCCCGGTAAGCAGCTCGCGGATGTACGCGTGGGTCCCTCCCGCATTCTCGGCTCCGGAGGGCGAGGCAGGGTCCGCGTGCAGGGAGATCAGGAGGAGGTGCGGGTTCACGGCAGATCACGCAGTCGCGGCCACTCACCCATCAATTGGAGCGGATAAAAAGCCTCTGCGTACCGGGTCCGCAACTGCATCCCGTGCAGTCCGCTGACGTAGCGCGTCATCCGCACCAGCCGGCCCGGCGACTGCGACTGGTGGCAGCGCAGCGCCTTGCACTTCAGGGGGAACTCGGACGAGATGTCGATCAGAACGGGCGCCGTCGCCGGCACGTGCGTTAGTAGGTAGGTGTCGAAGTGGTACCAGCGGTCCGGCCGCCAGCGGCTGTAGGCGTCCCCACGAAGGGTGCGGAACGTGGCGGCGTACACGTCCCTATGCTGCGGATGCAGGTCGCGTGGGGAATGGGTGAGGAGCACTTCGGCTCCAGCCGCTGCAAGGCACTCCCGGACCCAGTCGCGGAGAGCTGTCCTGTCGTCGCGAAACTGCGGCTCGAACTCCAGGACGCAGGCACCCTTCTCGGCTTCCTCGCGCCGCAGCGCGTCGTGGTGTGCGATCCCAACACGTACCCGCCATCCCGCGTTCACGTACCGCCGGATAGTGCCACCGGCCCAGAGCTCCGCGTCGTCGCAGTGCGCGGTGAGAAGCAGAACTGTAGGGGAATCGGATGTTTTCGAGCGCTCTGCGCCGAACCTAGGTTGAACTGACATTAATTCGTAGTTATCGGAGGTTGCCCTTCCAAGGGATCGGCGTTTCTCCCTGTTGCTGTGCCCAGCCTGTCCGCATTCGCCAGGAAACACACATGCGGCAATAAGTGTGGCCGAAATCTTGAGTCCTGCCACCTACAGCCGAGAAAAAGAGATACGCCTCCATGTCCCAAGGATCTCTCGAAATTCCGATCGCGGGCGGCATTATCTACGCAGATCGAACCGGCGTCGTGCGTGATGCGATTCCGCTACTCTGCGTTCATGGCGTGGGGGGGCACCATGGGAACTTTGCTCGGTTGAAGCTGAAACTCCGGGAGCATGTTCCGCAGGTAGTGACGTACCTCGTCGACGTTCCAGGCTTTGGAAACGCTCAAACGGCGCCGCTCTCGCTCCGCCAGATCACATCCTTCCTCACCACCGCGTGCGACTTCATTGCCGATGAATGCGGCCGCAGGATCATTATCTTGGGGGAGTCGGCGTCAGTCTGGTTTACCGTGGGGCTCGCCGGCCACTCCTCCGTCGATTCGAAAGTCGTGATCACCTTCAATCCTGTGCGGATTTATCGCCCATCTGTCACCGACATTCGCCGGCTTCTCGGAGAGAATGTCGTTGACCTACGTCACGCATTCATGAGCCGCTTCTTTCCTCCGGAACGAATCGAAAAAATGGATTCGGACGAACTTGGCCGACCGTCCGTTACCCTGTCATTTCTCGCCGAGCTCTGGAAGCTGCAGCGGGTACAGCCGCTGGCGGGGTGGCGCCGAGCCGTGGTTATCGAAACAAACCAGGACCCTATGAGAGAATTCAGAATTTCACTTATGGGGATCGAGATGGAACGGTATGAACTCGAATCGAGCCAACACGGAATCGGAGATGATCACTTGGCAGCGCAGACTGCTTTGATCGTCCAACAGGTTCTGCGGGCGGAGCGGTGACACGTTCTTGGGGCGTATGCTTCGGCAATGCGATTCGCGGACGCGCTGCGCGCGGTGGACGCCTACCCCGCGAGGCAGCGAGTGCGGCGAAGCCGCCGGGTCGAAGATCTGGACCGGGTCGTTCGTCGCCGTCGGGTTCGTGTAGCAATCGTTGAAGCTGACCGGCTCGCGCAACTCGCTACGGATGACATAACCGAAGAAGGCGAGCATGGCCTCACCCAGGTCCTTCCCCGTCGCATAGCCGGAGTCGAGCACGTGGGCCCAGAGCAGCTCGATCATGAAGGATTTGAAGCGGATCTCCTGGGACTCGCGCCACCACTTGGTCAGGCGAACCAGCTCTCGGAAGTTCTCGTGCTGGTCACGACGCGTCTTGATGAACCGCAGGTGCAGCGGGATCGACGTCTCGACCCAGTCGGTGGTGCCTGCGGTCGCAAGGTCGCCCCGATCATCAGGCTTCCCGTTCGGGATGACCGGGACCACGTCCACGCTCAGCCCTGTGGTCTTGAAGTACACCATAACGGCATGCCGCCCGATCGAGAACTGGCTGCTCTCCATCTGGGGGTAGACCTTGATCAGCTGATCCCTCACATACTCGAGGACGTTGGGAAGTTCGTGGTCCGGGATCTTCTCGGGACGCAGATAGACCGCCATGTCCATGTCATTCAGCGTGCTGATGGCTGTGCCCTTCTTCGCTGATCCCGAGTGGAGCATCTTGTGGAGGCCGAACTCCGGGTTCGCGTTCACGTGCGCGGTCAGGCGCTCCCGGAGGAACCGCACCTGGTCGCGGTACCGCGCCAGCCGTTCAGGCTCGAGGTTGACGACGCGGGTGAGGAACTCTCGCAGGTTCTGATCTGTGGTGCTCAACGGGTCTCGCTCCTGATCTGTGTGGTAAACAATTCGGGGCCCACCCGCATACGCACCAACTGCTGCTGTTCCAGGCGTCCTCGATGCACTAAGTGGAGTAACCGAATCGACTGCGAGGAATCGGAACCGACGGACGAGATGCTCGTCCGGGCTACGGAAGTGAATGATCCAACTGTCTCATCCTGTCACCAATCCTGGCTTTGCGGACCACCTCAGATCACATCAGGGGTCACGGTTTAAATCTTCCCGGCTGGCACAAGTGGAAGCCTCCCACCGCTGAAGCGGTGGGAGGTTTTTCTTTTTGAACCCAGAAACCTTTACGGGCGCTCTTCTATCCTTCGCGCGTATCCTTCGCGCGCGAGGCGGCGGAACTCAGTGGGGGTGGCGCCGGCGCAGTGGAGGAAGGTGCGGTAGAAGGCGCGGGGGCTTCCGAAGCCGGCCAGGCGCGCGATCTCGCCGGTCGAAAGGGAGGTGGTCGCGAGGAGCTCCTGCGCGCGGTGCACCTGGAGCTGGCGGAAGGCGTCGGCGGGGGAGCGGCCGGTGGCGGCGCTGAACTCCCGCGTGAGCCGCTCGCGCGAGACCTCGAGCATGCGCGCCATCGGGGCCACGCGCGGCGCGCGGCCGGCGCGTAGGCAGTGCTCCATGAACTCCCTCGTCAGCGCGTCCCATTCCTCGGCGCTCCGTGTCTCCGTGCCGCTCGCGGGGAGCGCGGAGGGCGGGATCGCGCGCGCTCCCGCCGATGCGCGCCGGGGCAACGGCGCAACGGGTGGCGGGCAGACGCGTCCATTGATAACGGCCCCGGTGGGCCGTGCAGAAAACTGGTCACAAAATGTCACTTGTCGCATCCAGGCGGTTGGCGCATCCTGGGACACAGGACGGCGGACATTCGACTGTGTTTCGCCCGACGACTGCAACGTACATACGGACGAACGGTGGCGCAAAGGATTCCGTCCGGTGCGTTGTCGCCGCCGTCCGCGCGATGCTCATCCCCCGTATTCCCCGTCCAGCGCCCATGCATCCTCCGGGCGCGGGACGCGGTGCTCGCCGTCCCCAGCCGCTAGAATCTGGGTGCTCGGGCGACTCATCATGACCGGTCCTCATGTGCCTACCCGAAAGCCAGATTGATCCACGCTTCCCATCCACCGGAGAGGATGAGGTGCGGACGCTGGTCGCGGCCAGCGTGCGCCTGTACCGCGACGGCATCAGCCACGGCCTTCAGCGCTGCCCCGGGGTGCGCGTGGTGGGGACGGCGGGCGACGCGCGCGAGGTGCTGGCGGCCGTGGAGCAGTGCGCGCCGCACGTGGTCCTGCTGGACGTCTCCATGCCAGGGGCGCTGCAGCTGGTGCACGACATCCGCGACGCGGTGAAGGCGGTGGTGTTCGCGGTGGACGAGGAGCACGAGGATACGGTGATGGCGTGCGTGGAGGCGGGCGTGGCAGGGTGGGTAGGGCGCGACGGCTCGCTGGACCACCTGGCCCGCGCGGTGCTGAGCGCCGCGCGCGGCGAGCTGGAGTGCTCGGCGCGGGTGGCGGCGATGCTCTCCAGCCGCATTGCAGCGTTGGCCCGAACGGGTCGCGCGGCGCCGCCGGGGGTGCAGCTCACTCCTCGCGAGGCCGAGGTGGCGGAGCTGATCAGCCGCGGGCTCACCAACAAGCACATCGCCCGCACCCTGGCCCTGCAGCCCGCGACGGTGAAGAACCACGTGCACCACATCCTGGAGAAGCTGGACGTGCCCACGCGGGGCGAGGCCGGCGCCCTGCTGCGCACTCTGCAACTGTCAGGGACCGCCTCGCGCTACTGAGTTCGATCCAGCATCGCCTGTTCACGCGACACAACATCGGGCCGCCCTCCACATCGGGGGGCGGCCCGATGTCGTGGGGAGAACAACAGCCTCACACAGAGGGCACAGAGGGGACTACAAGACGCGGAGAACCGCATCGTTGGACCGTGGTCTAGATCCAACGGCTCAGGCGCTTCATTCACTTCGTCGATCTTGATGCAGGACGGGGCGCGTCCGGCCAGTTCGAATGCGTACCACGCGTGCCTCACGTGGAGCGGACGTGCGGGGCGCAAGTGTCGTGGGGGTGCGGGCCGCGGCGTGCACCCTCGCCCCCACCCATCGGCCCATTCGCGGCGGAGGCGGCGTGCGCATCCTGTATGGGCGGCCGGGATGCCGCCCCAGGCCACGCCTCTCCAGGAGCCTCCACTGATCCGTGTCGCCCTCGCGGTAGAGCCGCCGGTGCTGCGGGACGTGCTCCGCGAGATCCTGGCCCAGGCGCCCGACCTGGTGCTGCTGGACGGCGCGCCGCCACCCGTGGACGGCTCACGGGAGGTCCCGGCCCACGCCGACGTGGTGGTGATCACCGACCCATCCCCCGAGAACGAAACGGTCCCGGCACTGATGCTCTACCGCTCTCCCCGCACGCGGGTGCTGGCCCTGTCCGGCGACGCCCGCCACGCCTTCCTCTACGAGCTTCGCCCGCACCGCACGCCGCTGGGCGAGCTGGGGCGGGAGCGCCTGCTGGCCGCCGTGCGCGCCGCGGCGCCCGGGGAGGCGCGGTGAGCACGCACGCGGCGATCGCCAGCGCCATGGAGGCGGTGGTCCGCCTGCTCCGCGCGAGCTACGACCCCGCCGAGTTCAACGGCGCCGTGCTCGACTTCCAGGTCTACGTGTCGGACGACTTCAACCATCCCATGGAGCAGGGCGTGTCGCTCTTCCTGTACCGGGTCTACCACAACGGGGGCGCGCGCAACCCGGCCGGCCGCACGCTGGACGGGCGCCGGCAGCGCACCCGGCTGCCGGTGGACCTGCACTTCATGGCAACCGCCTGGGCGCGCAAGGCGTCGCTGCAGCACGAGATCGCGGGGTGGATGATGCGGGTGCTGGAGGACAACCCCGTGCTCCCCGCGGGGCTGCTCAACTCCTACCGGCCGGGCGTGTTCCAGCCGGAAGAGACCGTCACGATCTCCCTCACCGACCTGTCGGTGGAGGACACCTTTCGCATCTGGGAGGTGATGATCGACCACGCGTACCAGCTTTCCGTGCCGTACGTGGCGCGCACGCTGGACCTGGAGAGCACGCGCTCCGACGCGCTGTTTGGTCCGGTGCAGGAGCGCGAGTTCGGGATGGGCGTGCTGGAGGAGGCGTTTCCGTGAGCGGCGCGCTGGCCCCCCGCATCCGCGTGCTGGAGCGGAGGCGCTCGTTCTCGCCGCTGGGGATCCGCTTCTGGGACGCGGCGTTCGACGTTCCCGTGACCGACTCGCTGCTCGTGTACGCCTGGCTGGCCGGGGGCGGCTTTCCCCCCGTGCGCGCGGTGCGCAGCGGGTCGGGGGTGTACTCCTTCGCCGCCCTTCCCGGCCGCCGCGAGCAGGAGCTTCCGGCGGAGGGCGAGGAGCACCCGGAGCTGGCCGGGCCGCCGCAGGAGTACGCCATCGCGGTGGACGACCCCTCCGGGCGCTGGCTGCCCACCGCCTTCTCGGTGACGCTGCCGCTGGGGTACCGCGGCGAGTTCCTGGGGGCGTCGGCGGCCAGCGTGCCGGGGCCCGCGGGGCGCGCCTACCTGTTCTCGTCGCCCGCGCGGCCGGTGCCGGCCAGCGCCGCCGCCATCCGCGCCGATCTGTGGGACGCGGACCTCGACCGCCCCGCGTCGTGGGCGGTGCTGCGCGCCACGGTGGAGGGCGTGACGCACACCGCCGTGGCCGACGAGGAGGGGCGCGCGCTCCTGGTGCTCCCCGTTCCCTCGGTGGACCGGCTGCGGCTGGGCTCGCCCCCGGGGAGCGGGCAGGGCGCGCCGGCGGGGAACCGCTGGCCGGTGTCCGTGGAGGTGTGGTACGAGCCGGGGGCGCTGCGCTTCCCGTTCGCCGGCCGCACGGACGTGGACACCGCCTGGCCGGGGCGCCCCTCCATCAAGAGCGTGCTGGACGAGCAGCGCGCCGCGCAGCTCTGGCAGGAGGATGGACAACCGCCGGTGGACGACCACGCGGCGGAGCTCGTGTACGGCGAGGAGCTGGTGCTCCGCACCCTGGCGGCCGGCGGGGCCGCGCTCCTCCCTCGCCTGTGGATCTCCGCCGCAGCGTCGCCCCCGTAACCCTGGAGAGCAGAAGATGCCCGAATACCTTGCCCCCGGCGTGTACGTGGAAGAGACCAGCTTCCGCGCCAAGAGCATCGAGGGGGTCAGCACCAGCACCGCCGGCTTCGTGGGCCCGGCCCGCTACGGCCCCGCCGACGGGCTCCCCGAGCTGGTCACCAGCTTCGCCGAGTTCGAGCGCGTCTTCGGCGGGCTGGACCGCCTGGAGTACGTGGGCGAGACGGAGCGCGCGCACAACTACCTGGCGCACGGCGTCCGCAACTTCTTCGACAACGGGGGCAAGCGCCTCTACGTCTCGCGCATCTACGCCCTGCCGCAGGCGGAGGACGACCAGCCGCTCGTGGGCGACGACCTGGCGCTGGCCACATCAGGCGGGCGCGCCACCGCGGTGATCGGCGACCTGACGCTGCGGGCCCGCTATCCGGGGCGCGCCGGCGACTGCCGCGTGTCGTTCGCGTTCCGCGTGGGCGGCAACGTGCTGGCCACCGACCGCGACCAGGTGAGCGGCGTGACCTTCAACGTGCTGCGGGGGGTGAACCCCGACGATGTGGTCTACATCGCCGACCAGGGGAGCCCCGCGGGGGTGACGCCGGCGGGCGGGATGCTCTTTCGCGCCGAGCGCTACTTCGACGACGTGCTGGGGCGCAGCAACTGGCGGCTGCACCCGGGCGACGGGAGCGGCGCGTGGGACCTGGCCACGCTGGTGGCCGAGGGCACGGGGCGCGACAGCGTGCACGTGGTGAGCGTGAGCGTGGAGGTGACGTTCGTGGACCGCGTGGGGAACGTGCTGCGGCGCGACACGTTCGAGAACCTGGGGCTGCACCCGGAAGGGCGCCGCTCGGTGGGCACCACCTTCGCCGCGGACATCCCCAACCGCGCCCAGTCGCTGCGCACCCCCGTGACGTTCGAGTTCGGCGCCACGCTCAACGAGGGCGCGGAGGTGGCCCGGCTGCTCCTGGACCAGCTCACCCCCGCCGTGGGGAGCGACGTGCCGGCGGCCAGCGGGCAGAGCTTCGAGGTGGCGCTCACCGGCGGGAGCGACGGGTACCGTCCCCTTCCCGAACACTACGAGGGCGACGACACCGACGTGCGCCGCAAGACGGGGCTGCGGGCGCTGGAGGACGTCGCCGACGTCTCCATCGTGGCCGCGCCGGGCTACTCGGCCGGCGGCAACGTGGACGACGACGCCCGCGCCGCCACCCAGGCCGTGAGCAACGCGCTGGTGAGCCACGCGGAGCGCATGCGCTACCGCATCGCCGTGCTGGACAGCGCCAACGACCAGGCGCTGGCCGACGTGCGCGCCCAGCGGGCGCAGCTCGACTCCAGCCACGCCGCGCTCTACTACCCCTGGGTGCGCATCCTGGACCCGGTGACGGACCAGGAGATCGTGCTTCCCCCCAGCGGCTTCGTGAGCGGGATCTACGCGCGCAACGACGTGGAGAAGGGGGTGCACAAGGCCCCCGCCAACGAGGTGGTGCGCGGGGCGCTGGGCTTCGAGATCTCGCTGAACAAGGGGCAGCAGGACGTGCTGAACCCCGAGGGGATCAACTGCTTCCGCTTCTTCGAGGGGCGCGGCAACCGGCTGTGGGGGGCGCGCACCATCAGCAGCGATCCCGAGTGGAAGTACGTGAACCTGCGCCGCTACTTCGCCTTCCTGGAGCGGAGCATCGAGCGCGGGACGCAGTGGGTGGTGTTCGAGAACAACAGCGAGCCGCTGTGGGCCAACGTGCGGCGCACCGTGGAGGACTTCCTGTACAACGAGTGGATGCAGAACCACCTGATGGGCGACAAGCCGGAGAACAGCTACTTCGTGAAGTGCGACCGCAGCACCATGACGCAGAACGACTTCGACAACGGCCGGCTGATCTGCCTGATCGGCGTGGCCCCGGTGCGCCCCGCGGAGTTCGTGATCTTCCGCATCGGGCAGTGGACGGGCGACAAGAAGGTGTGACCCGCGGGTCCGCCGCCGCGCCGGGGGGTCCACCCCCGCGCGGCCGGACCCGCGCCCGACCGTCCCGGCGGATCCCCGACCGGATCCGTGACCCGCGCGGCACGCCCCCGCGCCACGCAATTCGCATGGAGAGCCAACGATGGCCGTAGAACGCGATCGTCCCTACAACTCGTTCAACTTCCAGGTGGTGATCGAGAACGGCCCCGACGCGGCCAGCACCCGCGCGGCGTTCCAGGAGGTGACCGGACTCGGGATGGAGATCACCGTGGCGGAGTACCGCGCGGGGAACTCCAAGGACAACGCCCCCCTCAAGATCACCGGCACCTACAAGGTCCCCGACGTCACCCTGAAGCGCGGGCTGATCGGCGACCTGGACACGCTGTACACCTGGATCAACGAGGTGCGCAACGGAAGCCAGACGGCGCGGCGCACCGTGACCATCGAGCTGAAGAGCGAGGACCACACGCAGACCGTGCAGACGTGGAAGCTCACCAACACGGTGATCACCAAGTACACGGGGCCCACGCTCAGCGGCAAGGCCACCGACGTGGCGGTGGAGGAAGTGGTGCTGGCGTCCGAGCGCATCGACCTCGAGTAGGCGGCGCGACTCCATGCCCACCGCCGCGCCGCGCCTTCCCGGCATCCGCTTCGAGACCGTCACCGTTCCGGCGCCCCCAGGGCTCCCCCGGATGGACGTGGCGGCCTTCGCGGGCTTCGCCGCCTCGGGTCCCGTGGGGATCCCCGTGGCGGTGGAGGACGTGGTGCGCTTCGGCGAGATCTTCGGCGGCGAGCTGCCGCTGGCGTGGGACCCCGTGCGCGGCGAGACCACGTACGCCCACCTGGCGCCGGCGGTGCGCGAGTTCTTTCGCAACGGCGGACGGCGCTGCTGGGTGCTGCGCCTGGCCCGCCGCCCCCGCGCGGCTCGCTTCCTGATCCCCGGCGTGCTGCGCGGGCGGGGCGGCGCCGTGGCCGGGGCGGCGTGGGCGCGCGCGTCGTCGCCGGGGAGCTGGGCGGACGCGGTGAGCGTGAACGCCACCACCCTGCGCAAGAGCCTACCCGCCAGCGCCGTGCAGCGGGTGCAGAACGGCTTCCGCCTGCTGCGCCCCGAGACCCGCGACCTGCTGCGGGTGGACTATCCCGCCAGCGGCACGGTGGCCTTCCTTCCCCCACGCCCCGCCTCGGGGGACGCGGACCGCACCCGCGCCGAGCGCCAGGCCGAGCAGCTGCGCGCGGCCGGCGACGGCTACTGGTTCCGCGCGCTCCTTCCCGGGGCCTTTCCCGCGCAGGCGCCCGTCTCCCTCGCCTTCCTGGGCGCGGGGCCCAACCGTCCCGTCACCCCGCTGGATTGGAAGGTGGGGGGCGGCGAGGTGCGGGTGTCGCTCTCCGAGGCGGACGCCGCGGGGATCCGCCCCGGGTGCTGGCTGGTGGCCACGGTCGCCGCGCCGCCCGCCCCCTTCCGTCCTTCCGTCTACCTGCTGGTGGACGAGGAGGAGCGGGGCGACGCGGCGCGCACTTTCGTGGTGCGCCGCGCCTGGGGGATGCTGAATGCGGCGCCCGCCTGGGCCGGCGTCGCCGCCGAGCCGTGGGTGGCGTCGCTGGCCGCGGCGGAGCTGTGGGCGCGCCGCACCACCGAGTCGCTGCTGCGCGCCGCCGACGTGGCGCTGGCGCCCGGGCACCCGCGCTACTTCGGCCTCTTTCCCCCCGACCAGCTGCTGTACGAGCCGGTGGAGGAGGTGGCGCGCGGCATCGCGGGGCCCGCGGTATGGGGCGACGTGGAGCGGGGGGTGGCGGCGCCGCTGTGGGCCGAGCTGGGGCGCCCGCGCTTTCCCCTGGCCGCCCCCCGGCGCGCCGCGGGCGACGTCCTCCTTCCCCTGGGGCTGCTCGCCCTTCCCCGCGACGACCTCTTTCAGCCGGCGCAGGTGACCGACGCCACGGCGCTGGAGCGCGACGGCCTGCACATCTTCGACGTGAAGCTGTTCCTGGACGGGGCGCTCCGCGACGAGGGGGCGGATACGCTGCTGGACACCGCCTTCCAGCGCCAGTACCAGCAGCAGCCGGGGGTGCGCCCCACGCGGATGCACTCGCTGCTGCCGGTGGAGGAGGCCTCCATCCTGGCGATGCCGGACGCGGTGCACACCGGGTGGAGCTGGCGCGAGGGGAGCGACCACGCCCCGCCCGCCGTTCCCGAGGCTCCCTCGATCACCTCCGTCACCGGCCCCGATGGCGAGGAAGGGGTGATGGAGGTGGCCTGGACCGCGGTCGCGGGGGCCACTGGCTACCTGCTGGAAGACTCGCCCGACCCGCGCTTCGGGCGCGGCGTGCGGCGCACGAGCTCGCGGAACCCCGCCGCGCGCCTGCTGCGCCCCGCACCCTGCCCCGCGGCCACCTGGCTGCGCGTGCGCGCCGAGGCCGAATCCGGGCGCAGCTCATGGTCGGAGAGCTGGCTGCAGGGGGTGGCGGGGGATCGCTTCCAGGCCTGCGGCGCCGTCGCACTCCCCGCGCCGGTGCTCGACCCCGTGGCAGTGGAGGAGCAGCGGCTGGCGCTGGCGTGGAGCGGCCCGGGCGACGCGTTCGTGCTGGAGACGTCGGTGGAGCCGTCGTTCGGCGCGCCCACGCGGCTGTACGCCGGGCCCGCGCGGCAGTACGAGGCGTGGGCGCCGGACGGGGCCGCGTACTTCCGCGTCGCCGCCCGGCGCGGGGGCGAGGAGAGCCCCTGGTCGGCCACGGTTGCGTACGCGCCCCCGCCCGCCTCCCGCTGGGAGAGCAACCCCGCCGCCGAGCCCGCGCTGCTGCCGCGCCTGCACCAGGCCATGCTGCGCTTCTGCGCGGCGCGCTCGGATATCTTCACCGTCCTCTCCCTTCCCGTGCGCATGCGCGAGGAAGAGGCGCTGGCGCACGCGGCCGCGCTGGCCGACAGCCTGGGCGCCGGCGCCGCCGAGCCGGGCGACCAGGCGGCGCGCACCCTGTCCTTCGGCGCGCTCTACCACCCCTGGACGGTGGTGCCCCCCGCATCGACAGGCCAGCCCACGCGCGCCATTCCGCCCGACGGCGCGGTGAGCGGCGTGCTGGCGGCGCGCGCCCTGGCGCTGGGCGCGTGGGCCGCGCCCGCCAACCAGCCGCTGGCGGGAGTGGTGGCGCTGGAGCCCCGCCTGGGCGCGGCGGCGCGCAGCGACTTCCTGGGACGGCGGGTGAACGCGGTGGCGCCCTTTCCCCGCGGCTTCATGGCGTGGAGCGAGGAGACGCTCTCGGACGACGCCGAGCTCTCGGGTGTGGGCGTGCGCCGGCTGCTGATCCTGCTGCGGCGCCTCGCCCTGCGCGAGGGGAACCTCTACGTCTTCCAGCCCAACGACGCCTCGTTCCGCCGGCTGGTGCAGCGCCAGTTCGACGTGCTGCTGGCCGACATGTTCACCCGCGGCGCCTTCGCCGGCGCGGTGGCCGAGGAGGGGTTCCGGGTGGTGACGGACGACACGGTGAACCCGGCGGCGAACGTGGAGCTGGGGCGGCTGGTGGTGGAGCTGCGGGTGGCCCCCTCGCGCCCGCTGGCCTTCCTGACCGTGCGCCTGGTGCAGAGCGGCGCCGGCGTCACCGTGCAGGAGCGCTGACGTGAGCGCCTTCGACTCCTCCGACGCCGCGGCGCACCCGTTCACCGCCTTCAACTTCGAGGTGGAGATCCAGGTGCCCGGCGTGGCGGACAAGCTGTGCCACGCCGCCTTCAGCGAGGTCGACGGGCTGGAGATGAGCATGGAGCCCAAGACGATCCGCGAGGGCGGGCGCAACGCGGGGCCGGTGCACATGGCGGGGCCGGTGGACTTCGGGCAGCTCACCCTGAAGCGCGGGATGACGGCCAACGTGGACCTGTGGCGCTGGTTCGAGGCGGTGAGCGCCCCCGGCGGCGGCGGCCTGCGCGGCACCGCCAGCGTGGTGGTGATGGGCGGCGACCGCACGGTGCAGATGCAGTTCCGGCTTGAGGGGTGCCTGCCGGTGAAGCTCAAGGCGCCGGCGTTTTCGGCCAAGGACGGGCAGCTGGCGATCGAGGAGATGCAGGTGGCATACGAGTCGTTGCGGCTGCTGTAGGGACCAGGGACCAGGGACTAAGGATTAGGATGCCGAACGCAAAGGAACGGGCCCTGGCCAAGGCGGTGCTCACCGAGCTGTGGCCGGGGAGCGACGGGGCGCTCAAGGAGCAGAACAAGGACGGCGGGGAGCCACGCAAGGTGGTGGTGCAGTTCAACCCCGAGACGCTCAAGGTCTCCTTCAGCAACCAGAACGCGGGGGGAAGCCAGCCCGGCGGCTCGTCCACGCAGTTCGTGGGCAAGGGTGCCACCAAGCTGTCGCTGCAGCTCTGGTTCGACGTGCAGCTTCCCCTTCCCGCCGGCGCGGCGGACCCCGGCGGCGACGTGCGCAAGCTCACCAGCGAGGTCACCTACTTCATGACCCCGCAGGAGACCACCAAGGATGGGGAGACGGGGCTGCTTCCCCCTGGCGTCCAGTTCCAGTGGGGGACGTTCATGTTCAAGGGGACGGTCGACTCGCTGGAAGAGTCGCTGGAGTACTTCTCCGAAGAGGGCAAGCCGTTGCGCGCCAGCATGTCGGTCAACCTGAGCAAGCAGGACCTGGCGATCGAGTTCGGCGATCCCAACAAGGGCGTCACCTCGCCCGCGGCAGAGGCGGCGCGGGCGGCGTCGGGGGGCAAGGGCTCGGCCGCGCCGGGAACGCGCCCCATGCAGCCGGCGCGCGACGGCGACACGGTGCAGGGAGCCTCGTCGAAGGCGGGGGTGGGCGACTGGAAGAAGGTGGCGCTCGCCAACGGGATCGAGAACCCGCGCCTGGTGCCCCCGGGCAAGCTCCTGGACGTGTCTGGAACCGTCTCCGCCTCCGCCGCCGCCTCGCTGGGGCTGAGCGGCGCCACCGCCCCGTCGCTCAAGGGGTCCGCGGGATTCTCCGGTGCCTCGGTCAGCGGATCCGCGTCGCTCGGCGGGTCGGTGCAGCCGGCGGGACCGTCCATCCGAGCCGCGGCTTCCGCTTCCGCATCCATCCGCCGGTGAGGTGACGCCATGCCCGTGATCGTGAACGAGATGGAGGTGGTGCTGGCCCCCGAGCCCGCGCAGGGCGGCGGGGCGGAGATGCGGCCGCCCGCTCCGCCGGTCTCCCCCCGCGTCCACGCCGAGCTGCAGGAGCGCCGCGCGCGCACCGAGCTCCGCCTGCTGGCGCACTGACGCCCGACTTCATCCCCTCTCCCGCTTCTCGAGGACCATGCCCGACACCGGCGCTCCCGGCATCTACCCTTCCCGCCCCCGAATCTCCATCGACGGGCGCGAGGAGGCCGCGCTCGGCGCCCAGGTCCAGGACCTGTTCGTGGAGGAGACGGAGGCGGGGCTGTACCGCTGCGAGGCCACCTTCATCAACTGGGGTCCCAAGAACGGCGCCGTCGGCTTTCTCTACTTCGGCCGCGACGTGCTGGAGTTCGGAAAGACGCTCAAGATCGAGATGGGCGCGGGCGACGGTGCGGGGACCGTGTTCGAGGGACGCATCACGGCGCTGGAGGCGCGCTTTTCCGGCGCGCGGCCGCCCGAGCTGCTGGTACTAGCCGAGGACCGCCTGCAGGAGCTGCGGATGACGCGGCGCACGAGGACGTTCGAGGACGTGAGCGATGCGGAGGTGGTGCGCCGCATCGCCAGCGCCCACTCGCTGCGCGCCGACGTGGACTTCAGCGGGCCGACGCACCGGGTGGTGGCGCAGGTGAACCAGAGCGACCTGGCACTGGCCCGCGAGCGCGCCCGCGCCGCCGGCGCCGAGCTGTGGATGGAGGGCGACACGCTCAAGGCCAAGCCGCGCACCGCCCGCGACGCCGGCAGTGCCACCCTCACCGTGGGGCAGGCACTGATCGAGCTGTCAGTGACGGCGGACCTTGCCCACCAGGCCACCGGCTTCACCGTGGCCGGGTGGGACGTGGCGGGGAAGCGCGCGGTGTCGCACCGGGCTACGGACACCGTGGTGCAGGCGGAGCTGAACGGCGGCGACGCGGGCGGATCGGTGCTGCAGTCGGCGCTGGCCGCGCGCAACCAGCAGGTGGTGCACGACCTTCCCGTGAACGTGGACGAGGCGCGCGCCCTGGCCGAGGCGCACTACGCCCGCGCCGCGCGCCGCTTCGTGGTGGGCCAGGGGGTGGCGGAGGGCGACGCGCGGCTCAAGGTGGGGGCCGAGGTGGAGCTCAAGGGCGTCGGGCCGCTGTTCGAGGGGAAGTACTACCTGACGCGCGCCCGCCACACCTTCGACTCCACGGAAGGCTACCGCACCGCCTTCACCGCCGAGCGCCCGGCGCTGGGGAGGGCCGCGTGATCGCCGATCCCCTCCTCTTCGACCTGGAAGCCCGCCTCCCCCGCGGCTACGGCGGCCTGTTCTACGGCGCGTACCCCGCGCTCGTAAAGGACGTGGCCGATCCCGACGGGCAGGGGCGCGTAAAGGTATCGCTCCCCTGGTCGCCGGACCCGGACGGCGCCGCGTACGAGGCGTGGGCCCGGCTGGCGACGCTGATGGCGGGGAACGACCGCGGCAGCTGGTTCGTTCCCGACGTGAACGACGAGGTGCTGGTGGTGTTCGCCGGCGGCGACGCGCGCTTCCCCTGCGTCGTCGGCTGCCTGTGGAACGGCGAGGACGCGCCGCCGGAGAGCATGGACGGCGCGGGGCGCAACTACCTCAAGGTGCTGCGCAGCCGCAACGGAGTCCAGGTGACGCTGGACGACCACGACGGGCAGGAAAAGATGGTGCTGGAGACCCCCGGCGGCTGCAAGGTCACCCTGCAGGACGGGCCGGGCGCCATCACCATCCAGGACTCCAACGGCAACTCGGTGAAGCTGGAGACGGCCGGCATCACCGTAACCGCGGCGGCCAAGGTCACGGTGCAGGCGAGCACGGTGGAGGTGACCGCGGGCTCCGTCGCGGTGAACACGGGGATGGCCACCTTCAGCGGCGTGGTGCAGTGCAGCACGCTGCTCACCAACTCGGTGGTGAGCGCCAGCTACACCCCCGGCGCGGGGAACATCTGGTGAGCCGCGTGGCCTGGCTCGCGCCGTCGCCGCTGTGGGGCGACCTGTCCGGCGGAACCGACTTCCGCCGGCCGGCGGTGCTCCGCTTCGCCACCGACACCTTCATGCAGGACTTCCAGGACGCGCTGGCCCGGCGCCCGGCCACCGTGCGCGGCTTCGTGGCGCGCGAGGAGACCTGGCGCAAGCCCGCCGCCGGCCTTCCCCCCCGCACCGCCGCGGGACCGGCCGCCGTGCCCGCGGGGGAGACGCTCAAGCTCTACCAGCCCGTGCACGGCCGCTTCTACCTGGTGACCGCGTCGCTGGGGTGCCGCGTCCCCGGCCTGCCGGAGCACACGGTGGACCTGGCCTCGGGCGAGACCGTCTCCTTCGTCCTCCGCCGCCTGGCGACGGACGAGGCCACGGGGAAGCGGACAGAGATGGCGTGGGTGAAGGGGGCATCGGCGTACGGGTGGACGGCGGCAGCCACTGCGGCGCCGCTGGACGCCGAGGAGCGGCTGCCGATGTTCGGCACCTTTTTCGACGCGGACGGCCTGAAGCGCCGCATCTTCGCCGGGTTCATACCAGTGGACCGCCGGGAGCAGTACGTCGGGGGCCGCGACGTAACGCCCGCGGAGGAGGATGATACGACGCCATCGCCGGCGCTCACGACGGTGGCGCCGGTCACCATCGAGGACTCGCGCGTGCTGGAGTTCCAACGTTCGGTGCTGGACCCGTGGGTGGGGCTGCGCGACTGGTACACCATCGAGACGGCGAGCGTCACGGACTGGGCGCGGGTGAACGCCGCGCGCACCGCGGCCGAGCAGGCGTCGGCGCTGGTGCTGCTGGACCTGGCCACCTTTGTACGCCTGGAGCTCCCCGCCGTCTGGAATGCGTTCGCCACGCCGGCGCTGGCCGTCTCGCTCCCCACGGCGCAGCGGGCGTTCCACGACGCATTCGCCTTCAGTCTTTGGAACCGCAACGCCGCGGGGACGGGGGCGGTGTCGTCCACCTTCCGGCAGGCGCTGCTGGACGCCGACGACAGCCGCGAGGAGTTGGAGAACGCCACGCTCACCGTGGGCGCCCCGCCGTCGTTCCCCGCCGGCTACACGCCTCGGCTGCTCACCGTGGACCCCGCCATCGACCCCGCTCTCACCACGGTGGCGCTCCATCCCCTGGCCACCCGCGACGCCATCGCGGCGGACAAGGGCAAGCTGAACGCGCTGCTGGACCGCAGCCTCTCGCTCCCCGAGGACGTACCCGGCGTGCGCCGCCGCCCCATCGTGCAGAAGCTAATGGATGCGCTGTACGAGGCGGACGTAGCCGCGGGAGCGAGCGGCGGAACGACGGCGACCGCGAAGGAGCCGCAGCGGCCGCCCACGCTGGCGCCGCTGAACGCGCAGGGCGACGACGCGTACGTCGTGCGCTGCGTCTACGCGCGGCCGCGATGCGGAAAGCGGTCGCCGCCCGTGGTGAGCGACGCATCGGCCGAGTTCCGGCTGGCGGGCTTCTTCGACGCGGACGCGCCGCAGCGCGCCATTCGCGTGGCCATGCCGGTGGATACGTCACCCGCGGCGCTGCGCAAGTACGACCGCAACGTGGCCTTCCTGCTGAGCGACGAGCTGCGCAAGCAGATGAGCCGCGTGAAGGGGATGAAGGAGCTGATGGACGGCGACGTGGGCAGCCCGTCGGGGCTCAACATCTCCGTCATCTGCTCGCTCTCCATCCCCATCATCACCATCTGCGCGCTCATCGTGCTGATGCTGATGGTGAGCCTGCTGAACATCGTCTTCTTCTGGCTCCCCTTCTTCATCAGCTGCTTCCCCGTCCCCACGCTCAAGGCAAAGGAGTAGCCGTGGCCGGCGACACCGTTTTCGGCTCGGGGATCTCGTTTCCCCTGCGGCTGGGCCCCGACGGGCGCGTGGCGTCGTCGCGCGGGCCGGACAACGTGCGCGAGTGCATCCGCCACGTGCTGCTCACCGAGCCGGGCGAGCGGGTGATGCTCCCGGAGTTCGGGGGAGGCGCGGGGAGCTTCCTCTTCGAGCCCAACACCGTCTCCACGCGCCGCCGCATCCAGGAGCGCATCGAGGACGCGCTGCGCCGCTGGGAGCCGCGCATCACGCTGCAGGCGGTGACGGTGGAGGAGGGGGACGACGACCCGCGCGCGGCCGTCGCCACGGTGCGGTACCAGCTCGTGGCGGACCGGGCGACGGAGCAGGTGAGCGTGAGGGTGGAGCTGGGGGGATGAACGAAAGTGCGTGAGTGCGTGAGTGCGTGAGTGCGTGAGTGCGCTTTTGATCCAGCACTCGGCACTTGGCACTTGGCACTGGGGACTTAGAGATCCGGACGTGGAGCGGCGAGGGCCGCTTCCTCAACGAGATGCTGAAGGGGCCATGCCGCTCATCGTTCCGCGGATAGACGACCGCGACTACACGCAAATCCTGTCGGAGGCGCTGGCGCGCATTCCGGCGCACAACCCGGAGTGGCGCAACTTCAACGACGCCGATCCGGGGGTGACGCTGCTGCAGCTGTTCGCCTTCATGACGGACAGCCTGCTCTACCGCGCCAACCTGATCCCCGAGCGCAACCGCCTCAAGTTCCTGGAGCTGCTGGGCATCCCGCTGCGCCCCGCCGCCGCGGCAACGGGCGTGGCCGCCATCGCCAACGAGCGCGGGCCGCTGGACACCGTGACGCTCCCCGCCGGGCTGCAGCTCTTTTCCGGCGCCACGGGGTTCGTGACGGAGAACGGGCTGGACGTGCTGCCGGTGGAGGGAAAGGTGTTCTACCGCGCCCGTCTGGCGGCGGGCACGGAGACGGACACCGCGCAGACCATGTACTCGCAGCTCTTTGGCGACGGCGAGGGCGAGGACGCGGCCACGCTGGACTTCTACCGCACCACCCCGTTCGAGTGGCCGGTGAACGGCGCCCGCGTTGGGGCAGTGAGCCTTACCGCGGACGCGGTGGACCACGCCCTCTGGCTGGCCGTGATGCTGCGCGCCGCGGACAAGCCGGACGACGCGCTGCGGCGCGAGGTGCGGGCCCGCATCGCCGGAAGGGTGCTCACGCTGGGGATCGCGCCGGCGTGGGACGCCAGCCAGCGGGTGCTGCGCGCGGGGGGCGCGGCCGCGCGCGCGGTGCCGCAGCTCTCCTTCGACATCTCCACCGGCACCTTCGACGCCGCCCAGGAGCCCGTCTACACGCCGCTGGACGCGGCCGCCGACGCCGACGCGCTGGAGAACCTCGCGCTGGTGCAGCTCACCCTGCCCGAGGAGGGCGCGTTCGGCGCCTGGGACGACCTCGATCCGATGGACGACGGGGTGGGCGACCTGCCCCCCGCGCTGGACGACGAGAGCCTGGCCGCGCGCGTCCTCTGCTGGATCCGCATCCGCCTGGCCGACGCGCCCGATTCGTCCGGCTCCGCTTCGGGTGCGTCGCCGGGGTGGGAGGCGCGCTTCTCGTGGCTGGGGGTGAACGCCACCCGCATCTCGCAGCGCATTCCCGTGGCCGCGCAGCGTGTTGGGGTAGGCACGGGCGAGCCGGACCAGTCGCTGGCGCTCCCCAACGTGCCCGTCCTGCCGGAGACGGTGTCGCTGGCCGTTAACGGCGAGATCTGGACCCGCACCAGCGACCTGCTGGCCGCCCCGGCCGAGGTGCCGGTGCGCGACCCCACCCTGCCCCCCGGCGCCGAGACCTCCGCCGGCGGCGACCCGCGCGTCTTCGCCGTGGACCGCGAGAGCGGCGTGGTCACGTTCGGCAACGGCTACGCGGGGATGCGTCCGCCGCCGGGCGCGGCCATCGTGGCCGCCTACGCCTACGGGGGCGGGAGCGCGGGGAACGTGGGGATCGGCGCCGTGAAGACGGGGCCGCTCCTGCCCGCCGGCTTCAAGGTGGTGAACCCCATCCCCACCTGGGGCGGCGACGACGGCGAGAGCACGGTCGACGCGGAACGCCGCATTCCGCTCTCCCTGCGCAACCAGGACCGCGCGGTATCGAAGGACGACTTCCGCGAGATCGTCACCGCGACGCCGGGGATCTCGCTGGGGCGGATGGAGGTGCTCTCCACCTGGCACCCCGACGCCGGTGCGCCCGCGCCGGGGGTGGTGACGCTGCTGCTGATTCCCAACGACCCGCTGCGCCCCGACGCGCCGGTGCCCGACCGCCTCTTTCTGCAGGCCGTCTGCGCGCATCTGGAGCCGCGCCGGCTGGTGACCACCGAGGTGCACCTGCGCGGCCCCAGGTACGTCTCCCTCTCCCTGTCCATGGGCTTCGACACCGTGCCCGGGGCCGACTTGGCCACGGTGCGCGAGGCGGTGAAGGCCGCGCTGCGCGCCTTCCTGTCGCCGCTCTCGGGCGGGCAGGAGGGGACGGGGTGGCCGCTGGACAAGCCGGTGGAGGACCGCGAGCTGTGGGCCCAGGTGGCGCGGGTGGCGGGGGTGGCCTCCGTGCGTGGCGTGCGGATGTGGGACGAGGGCGGGACGGAGATCGCCACGCTGCCGATCCGCGGCCTGGAGCTCCCGCGGCTGGACCGGCTGACGGTGCGGGCGGGCGACGCGGAAGACACGGGGGCTTCCGCGGGCACGGGCACGGGCGCGGGCGGAAGCGCGTCCACCCGCCGCCGTCCCGTCCCCGTCGTCCCCAAGAGCTGCTGAGGCCCGGCCATGGACGTCAACGGCACCCGCTTCCACCTGCTGCTCGGGCACGACGACTGGGTCGGCGCGTCCGGCCCCGCCGTGGGCGCCGAGTGGTCGGCTGGCGCGCTGGGGCTGGAGCGCCTCCCCGTGGTCTTTCCCACGCGGATCGCCGAGGCGCCGCCGACGCAGGGGGACCGCCGCGGCGCCGGGCGTGACCACTTCGGCAACTGGTACGTGATCGGCGCGGACCGCCGCTCCATCCGCGCGCGCTCGCACCACGACACCGCCGAGACGCGCTTCTGGCCCCCCGAGGCACCGCCGCCGTGCGGAGGCGCGCAGGCCGGCGCATTCGCCCCCGCCGCGCCCCCGCCCGCTCCCGAGCCGGTGCCCCTGCGCGGGCTGGCTGTGACCGGCGAGCACTACCTGGTGGTGGGGACGTTGGAGCCGGCCGGGCTGCTGGTGTTCGACCTGGCGGCGGGCGGGCCGCCGGTGGCGCTCCCCTGGCCCGCTGCCGTCCCCTTTGCTCCGTGGGACATCGCCGCGGCGCCGGACGGGGGTGTGTGGGTGCTGGACCGCGACAACGCGCGGCTGTGGGCGCTCGACCGCTTCTTCCGCGTGATCTCCGGCGCGCCGGCTGCGCCGCCCGCCCACGCCGCGCCCGACTTCGTCCCCGCCGGCGGGCTGGCGGCGGCGCACGTGGCCGAGGACGCCGTGGGCCCCATCACCCTGGACGCTTCGCTGGACGTCGGGGCCGTGCTGGAGCCAGTGGCGGTGGACGCGCTGTGCGACGGGAGCGCGCTGGTGCTGGGGCGCGACGGCGCCACGTCCGCCGCGGCGCTGCACCGCTTCGCGCTGGACGGGGCACACGCGGCCTACCCGCTGGCCCCGCTGCTGGACGAGGTGCCCGGGGTGCTGGCCGACCTGGCGCGCGGCTTCGACCTGGCGTTCGTCCCCGATGCGGCGTGCTCCAGGCACGACGTGCGCGGCACGGCGTTCGTCGTGGCGCCCAGCGGCAACCAGGCGTTCGCGTTCACCGTTCAAGGCGCGGCGGAGGCGCTGGAGATCGGGTTCGGGCGCGACTTCTACCCCATGCGCCGCTTCGGCGGGCAGGCGGTGGTGGCGGCGGGGGGCGGGGCCTGGTACGACGGCCCCGGCGGGCGCTTCTTCTCCCTTCTCGCCTATCCCCGCCCCAGCTTCGAGCGCGAGGCGGTGCTGCGCCTTCCCGCGCGCGGCGGGGGCGCGGACGACGAGCGCGCCTTCGACGGCCGCGAGCCAGGGTGCGTGTGGCACCGGCTGATGCTGGACGCCTGCATCCCCCCCGAGGCCTCGGTGCGCGTGGAGAGCCGCGCGGCGGACTTCGTGGAGGAGCTGGCGGCGCTGCCGTGGGAAGAGGAGCCCGCGCCCTACCTGCGCGGCAACGGGACCGAGCTCCCCTACCGCGCGGCCCCGCTGCAGGGCCCGGACGGGCAGGCGGGCACCTGGGAGCTGCTCTTTCAGAACGCCCGCGGGCGCTACCTGCAGCTGCGCGTGACGCTGGCCGGCAACGGGCGCACCACGCCGCGGCTGCACGGGCTGCGCGCGTACTATCCGCGCTTCTCGTACCTGGCCCGCTACCTCCCCGCCGTGTGGCGCGAAGACCCCGCCTCCGCGTCGTTCGTGGACCGCCTGCTGGCCAACGCCGAGGGCACGCTCACGGAGATCGAGGGGCGCGTGGCCGACGCGCAGATGCTGTTCGACACCCGCACCGTCCCCGCGGAGTTCCTGGAATGGCTGGGCGGGTGGATGGGCGCGACGTTCGACGCGGCCTGGGACGAGCCGCGGCGCCGCTTCTTTCTCGCCAACGCCATGCGCATGTACGCCTCGCGCGGCACCCGCGAGGGGATCGTCCGCGCCCTGCGGCTGGCGCTGGAGGCGTGCGTGGACCCGCACCTGTTCGATGACGACTGCGGGTGCGGCGGATCGGCCGCGCCCACGTCGTCCACTTCGTCCATTACGTCCACCGCGGCACCGGCGGGATGCGGATGCGCGGGAGGGGCAAGCGCGAGCGGGGGGCAGGCGCGGTCGCGCTTCGGCGTGCGGGTGGTGGAGCGCTTCCTCGCCCGCGGCTCGCCGGGGGTGGCGTACGGCGACGTGAGCGACCTGGCCGGGCCGGGGACCACCACCACCGCGCTCCCGTGGACCCCCGCGCAGGGGGCCGAGCCGCTGCACACCCGGTGGCGGGAGTGGCTGGGCGGGCGGTACGAGACGGTGCAGGCGCTGAACGCGGCCTGGGGGGCGGCCTACACGTCGTTCCAGTCGCGGCTCATCCGCCTGGCCGCCACGGCGCCGCCGCAGAAGCGGGCGGAGGACTGGCGGAGGTTCCTGCGCGAGGGGCTGGGCTTCACCTACGTGCCCCCCGAGGCGCGCGAGCTCCCGCTGTGGCAGGACTTCCTGGCCGGCCGCCACCGCACCGTGGAGGCGCTGAACGCGGCGTGGAAGCGCACCGGGGCGGCCGCCGCGGCATCGCTGCAGGCCATCCCCTTCCCCACGGAGATGCCGGCCGGGGGCGAGGAGCTGGGCGACTGGATCACCTTCGTGAGCGTGGTGGTGCCCATGCATCGCTCCGCGCACCGCTTCACCGTGCTGGTGCCCGTGGTTCCCGGCGAGGACGCCGAGAGCCAGCGGCGCCGGCGCGACCTGGCGCGCCGCATCGCCGAGATCGAGAAGCCCGCCCACACCGTGGTGGAGGCGCGCCTGTACTGGGCCGCCATGCGCGTGGGCGAGGCGCGGCTGGGCACCGACACGCTGCTGGGCCAGGGCAGCCGCTTCACCGCGCTGGAGCTGGGCCGCGGCGTGCTGGGGGCCGCGCAGCTGGCATGGACCGAACCCTGGAACACAACCGGGCGCAGGGTGGTGGGGCGCGACCCCATCGCCGTGCGCCGCCAACCGCGGGCGACCCCTGCGAGGTGGACATGACTGCATTCGCCACGGCCGCCGCCGGCCCCCTGCGCGCGGACCCCTCCAAGCGCGTGAACTACACCCTGGGCCTGGTGCTGGGGGTCGACGAGTTCCAGCAGGAGCAGCTCTACCACCGGGCCGGCCGCTGGCGGCACAACCAGTGGCTGCACGGCTTCGGCACCATCTGGGGGCTGCAGGTCACCACCCCCTCCCCCGCCGACTCCGACCCCGAGATCCGGGTGACGGAGGGGGCGGCCGTGGACCCGTGCGGCCGCGACATCTGCGTGCCCGACACCATGTGCGTGCGGCTGAACGCCTGGCTCGAACGGCACCGCGACGTGCTGCAGCGCCTGTACGGCAACGGCCCCGCCGTCATCCCGCTGGCCGTGGTGCTGTGCCACCGGGAGTGCCCGGACGACGTGGTGCCGGTGCCCGGCGAGCCGTGCCGCAGCCAGGACGACGCCATGCAGCCCTCGCGCATCCGCGAGAGCTTCGAGCTGCGGCTGGCGCTGCGCGACGAGGCGCCCTGGGCCTCGCCCCCCGGCGACAACCCGGGCGGCCTGACGCAGTTCCGCTTCTCGCAGCCGGAAGAGGAGGCGGTGCGCGCCTTTGGACGCCTGCTGGACCGGGTGCGCGTGGAGCCCGGCGCGCCCGGCGGCGGCCGCGAGGCG
>DASWNZ010000009.1:0-22716 GCA_036398975.1 Longimicrobium sp. | reverse complement strand
ACTCGCTAATCGCGCTCTCGTCCATCCGCCGCGGCGGGCGGGTGATCCTGTGCGGCGACGACCGGCAGCTCGCCCCCATCATCCGCGGCAGCTACGACGCGGAGAACACCCTCTTCGGCTCCGCGTTCTCGCATTTCTCGGCGAAGTTCGGGCACTTCATGCTGCGCGAGAGCCGGCGGATGAACCAGGCGCTGGTCCGCTATCCGCGCCGCGTCTTCTATCCGGGGCTCGTCTCCAAGGTGCCGGACTGGCGGCTCACGCTGGAAGCACCCGGTGCTTTCGCCGACCCGTTGGACGCGCTCCTCTGGGACACCTTCTTCCGCCCAGATGACGCGGTCGTCTTCTGCACCTACGACGGCATGCGCGCCACGGCCCGCAACCCCTTCGAAGCCGCCCTCGTCGCCCGTCTCGCGCGGTTGGCGCGCGCGGGGATGCGCGACCCGTCCACCGGCGAGCCGTACACGGCCGAGACGTTCCGCGCGCACGGCTTCGCCGCCATCTCGCCACACCGCGCGCAGAACAGCGCCATCCTCGGCGAGCTGGTGGCGGGCGGCTGGCCGCGCGAGGAGCTTCCCGTCGTCGACACGGTGGAGCGGATGCAGGGGAACGAGCGCGAGATGATCGTCGTCTCCTACGCCGTGGCGGACCGGGAGTACGCGGAGCGCGAGGCGTCGTTCCTCCTCAATCCGAACCGCTTCAACGTCGCCATCACCCGCCCGCGCGCCAAACTGGTCGTCTTCCTCAGCCAGGACGTCCTGCGCACCCTTCCGCGCGACGAGCAGGTGATGGGCGCGTCGCTCGCGGTGAAGGGGTACGCCGAGGCCGCCGGCCCCGTCCGCCCCGTCGAGCTCCCCGCGCCCGACGGAACGACGGTCACCGCGCGCTGCCACCTGTGGACGCTCGACCCGCGGCGGGGCTGAGCGGGAACGCGCGCTCTACTTCGGGCCGTTCTTGTCCGCGCGCCTGTCGTCGTTACCTTTCGCTGGCCCGCCTGCGCGCACGTCCTCGCGCGCAGTACCTCCGCCCGTCCCGGATGACCATGCAGGCTCCCCACCTCCGCGCCCGCCGTCCCGGCGAGATCCTGGACACCGCGTTCCAGATACTACGCTCGCACTACGATGTGGTGGTGCTCGCGTCCGCCGTGTTCCTCGTCCCAACGATCGTCCTTGCGTTCGCGCTGCCGGAAAACCCCATAATAAATATCGTGGACCGCCTCCTTACGGTCGCGGGGAGCACCGCGGTGGTAGTGGTCGTGTCCGACATCTACACCGGGGAGGAGGTGGACGTCCGGCGGAGCATAGGCCAGGTCTTCAGCCGCTTCGGCAGCATCTTCGGCGCCGCGATCATCCAGGGCATTTTCCTCGTGGTGGGGCTACTGTTGCTGGTGGTGCCCGCGTTCATCTTCTACGCGTGGACCTTTGCGATGCCCGCCATCGTGATGCTGGAAGGCGTCGGCGCTTCCGCATCGTACGCACGCTCGCGCGCGCTGGCGAAGGGGTTCGTGGGCCACATCCTGGCCACGCTTGTGACCGCGTGGGTGATCTTTGGCGTGGTGTTTATCGGGGCCATCGTCGCCATGGGTATGGCCATCGGGTTGGGGCTCGACGAGCGGTTCGCGGATCCGTTCATCGGCGCGGTGGTCTGCCTTGCCTATCCATTCGTCGGCGCGGTGGCTACGGTCCTGTACTACGATCTGCGCATCCGGCAGGAAGGCTTCGACGTGGAATTTCTCGCGGGCAAGATCGACGACCCGGAGCCTGGCGCACCCCCCACCTTCGCGTAACCCGAGGGCGTCTCGAAACCGTTCTTGTCTCGACGCTCGTCCTCGTTACCTTTCGGTCACCCCTCCGCTCGCATCCCCGCGCGCGAAGCCTCCGCACGACGACGGAGAAACATGCAGGCTCGCCAGCTCCGCGCCCGCCGTCCCGGCGAGATCCTGTCCGCCGCGATCCAGATCGTCCGCGCCCATTACAAGCCGCTTCTGCTGGCCTCGGCCGTGTTCCTCGTCCCGGGCGAGCTTTTCGTGCTTGCGCAGCCCTACAGGGACTCTTACACGGACATCCTGGACCTCATCCTTGCGCTGGCGGCGAGCACGACCGTGGCGATGGTCGTTTCGGACATCTACACAGGCAAAGAACCTGACGTCCGGCGGAGCATCGAGGCGCTTTTCAGCCGCTCCGGCAGCGTCCTGGCAGCGGGGATCCTCCAGGGGATCATACTCCTCACCGGGCTCCTCCTGCTCGTGGTGCCCGCGTTCATCTTCTATGCGTGGACTTTCGCGATGCCCGTCATCGTGGTGCTGGAAGGCGCCGGCGCCTACGAGGCGTACGGTCGCTCCCGCGCGCTGGCGAAGGGGAACGTCCGCCACGTTCTCGTCACCCTCGCGATGACATGGGCGAGCGTCGTCGTGCTGTACTTCGGGACCCTCCTCTCCATCAACGTGGTGACGGAGTTTGTGGGCATCTACGACTTGAACTTGACCCTGATCGACAGCGCGATGCGCCGGCTCGCCCACCCGCTCGTCAGCGTGGTGGCGACGGTGCTGTACTACGACCTGCGCATCCGGCAGGAGGGCTTCGACCTCCAGCCTCACGCGGGCGAGATGAACCGGGAGGCGCCCCGCGCCTTCGCGTAGGCTCGTTCGCCGGATTTGTGGCACGAAGAACGGGCGGCGGAGATCCAGGTCTCCGCCGCCCGTTGCGTGCTGCGAGCACCCGCTACTCGTGATTTCCGCGCCCGTTCCCGCGGCCGCGCTGCCCGTCGTGCCCGCGCTTCCGCCCGTTGTTCGACTTCTCCTTCTCGGCGCCACGCCCGTTCCCGCGCGACACGTTCCCCCTACGCCCCTCGGGCCTTGGACCCGTCGCACGGTACGTCTCCGCGCACCCGGCGAGCAGCGCGCACGAAACCATGGCGACCGTGATCCGGCGGCAGACAGCGATCATCTCTCGACCCCTCCAACGACGTGGCTCGTGCGGGAGCAGCTTCGTCTGCTCTCTACAACCTGGTACGGCGCTCGCTCGCAAAACATGCGCCCGCGAGCCCACATGAGCGATGCCGATCCTGTGCAGCCATCGCCGACATAACCTTTCGGCGAGTCGTTGACGTGCGGTGAAAGCTAGCTAAACTCCTTGCATGTCTTCACACCCACCAGGGGCGAGAGAGATGAAGATCGGCGCGGACGGACAGGTGACGATTCCGCAGCACATGCTCGACCAGTTAGGGTTGCTGCCGGACACCGAGGTGGAGCTCACCGTGATGAACGGCGGGGTGCTGGTGCGCAAGGTTTGGAAGAAGTCTGGGGATTTTCGCTCGTACCTCGATTCGATCCGCGGCAGCCTCAAGGGCGGGATGACCACCGACGAAGTCATGGCTCTCACGCGGGGTGACGAGTGAGCGCCGTTCTGGTCGACAGCAACGTGCTCCTAGACTTCCTGAATGATGATCCCGCGTGGAGTGACTGGTCGACGGAGGCGCTGAAACGCTACGAAGCGGAATCGGAGCTCGTGATCAACCCGGTGATCTACGCCGAAGTGTCGGTTCAGTTTGCCCAGGTCACAAAGCTCGACGACCTACTCCCGACTTCGCGGTTCCGCCGTGATGAGCTCCCGTACGAGGCGGCGTTCCTGGCGGGGAAGAGCTATCTGGCCTATCGCAGACGCGGCGGGGAGCGCCGGTCGCCGCTGCCCGACTTCTACATCGGCGCGCACGCATCGGTTCACGAGATGCGTCTCCTTACGCGGGATACGCGACGGTACAGAAGCTACTTCCCCTGGCTGGACATCATCTCGCCCTGAGCGGCCCGCTTTCCGCCGCGCCCTGGGCCAGGTGCTCGCTGCTTCGCAAAGGCCGCAGGCCGTCGTCCGGTAGCGCCGGCCGCACCTGCGGATCGGCAATTCGGTGCGGACGAACGGGGCGCGGTGCCCGTTGGGGATCCCGCCCGCGAACAGAATGCTGCCGGCGTCTCCTATCATAGTAGTTGACAACGCGACGCGGCTTTGCCATACTCCTACCGCGATAGTTTAACGCACCACTGCGCGGGAGAGTCGAATGGAGATCATTCTGTACGACCGGGAGCTGGAAGTGATGCAGGTGCTCTGGGACCAGGGACCGTCGACGGTGGCGGAGGTCAAAGGCGCGCTCGGAGACGAGATGGCCTACAACACGGTACTGACCGTGCTCCGCCGGCTGGAGGACAAAGGGTACGCGGGGCACGAGGAGGAAGGGCGCTCGCACCGCTACCATCCTCTCGTGCAGCCCGAAGCCGTGCGGGAAAGCGCCGTGGAGCGCCTCACCCATCGCGTCTTCGGTGGAAGCGCCGAGCTGCTGCTCACGCACCTGGTCTCCGCGCGCAAGCTCTCCAAGGCGCAGACCCGACGCCTGCGCGCCCTCCTGGATGAGCAGCTGGGGGAGGACCGATGATCCCTTCCCTGATGCTCCACGCAACCGCTCTCACCCTCCTCCTCGTCCTTGCCCCGGCGAGCCTGGAGACGACGGTGCGCCAGCAAGGGTGGCCCGTACGCGGGTTGTGGATCGGCGCCGCGCTCGGTTCCATCACCCTTTCGGCTCTCGCTCTGCTGTTGCCGGACCGCGATTCCGCCGCGGCCGCCCGCTTCGTTCCCGCGCCGGTGGCGGACGCAGCCGCGGGCCTTGCGTGGCTGGGCTCTCAACCGGCGGGCGCCCCGCCCTTCCGACTGGAGCCCTGGCTCCTCGCGCTGTGGGGCATCGCCTCGGCCGCCGTCGCGGTGGTGATCGGGATCTTCCACGCCAGGCTTGGGCGCCGGAGCAGGGAGTGGGTGCTCCGAAACGTGGATGGGCGTGACGTCTGGGTCTCCGGCGACACGGGCCCGGCGGTCGTAGGGGTGCTTCGCAGCCGGATCGTGATCCCGGACTGGGTCCTCGAGCGTGGCCATGGCGACCGTTCCCTGGTGCTGGCGCACGAGGAGGAGCACATCCGCGCGCGGGACCCGCAACTCCTCTTCGCGACGCTGCTCCTGCTGGCGGCGCTGCCGTGGAACCTTCCGCTCTGGTGGCTCTGGAGGCGTCTGCGGCAAGCGGTCGAGCTGGACTGCGACCACCGCGTGCTGGCGCGCGGCCTGGATCCGCGCGCCTACGGCCGCCTGCTGGTGAACGTCGCGCAGTGGGGGAACCCACGTCGTCTGTTCGTAACTGCCCTGTCGGAATCGCCCTCATTCCTGGAACGGAGGCTCTCGCTCATGCTCACCTCGCGCCCCCTTCGCTGGAGGACCCGCGCGGTCCTGTCCACGCTCTCCGCGTTCCTGTTCGTCACGGCGGCATGCAGCATGGGTCGCCCGGCCGCGGCCGCCACGGAGCGCGTCACCCTGTGGATCGCGCCTCCGGGCACCTACCATCTGCAGGCGCCTGAATCGGCCGCGATCCCGCAGCCCCAGCTCGGTGCGTCGCTCCGAACCGCCCTTGCGCGAACCGGAGAGCCGTCGGTTCTGAACGTGAGGGCGATCAAGGGAGTTGTGGGATACAACTACGTCATGGTGATTCATGCAGCCTGTGAGGCCGGCGTTACCCGCATCCACGCCGTGCACGACATCCCCGCCGCCTCGCGCGATGTGTCCGCCGCGCCGGCAGAGACGCGCGAGGTGCGGAACATAGAGCAGGAGTGCGGCCAGATTCGCACCACGCCCGTCACCCGGGACACACTCCCGAACCCGGCGCGCGGCGTCAGGTAGCGGGCGGCTCGCTGCTGCACACGACGGCCGGCACCTGGAAGTCCAGGTGCCGGCCGTACTTCTGTACGAGCCATCTGTTGAAGTGCCGCCGCGCGCGCTAGTTTCCGGGGCTTCCGAACGACCGCCGCCGCACGGAGACATACATGCAAGACGCGCTGAGGGCCGCAGATCCGGACATCCACCGCCTGATCGGCGAAGAGGCCGCCCGGCAGGAGCACCAGCTGGAGATGATCGCCTCGGAGAACTTCGTCTCCCGCGCGGTGCTGGAGGCGATGGGCTCGGTGCTGACCAACAAGTACGCCGAGGGCTATCCCGGAAAGCGCTACTACGGCGGGTGCGAGGTGGTGGACGAGGTGGAGCGGCTGGCGCAGGAGCGCCTCCTCCGCATCTTCGGCGCGGAGCACGCCAACGTGCAGCCGCACAGCGGCGCGCAGGCCAACATGGCGGTCTACTTCGCGCTGATGGAGCCCGGCGACACCCTGCTCGGGATGAACCTGTCCGAGGGCGGGCACCTGACGCACGGCTCGCCGGTCAACTTCAGCGGGCGCCTGTACAACGTGGCCGCGTACGGCGTCCGGCCGGACGACCATCGCATCGACTACTCCGCGCTGCGCGACCAGGCGATGCAGGTGCGGCCCAAGGTGATCGTCGCGGGCGCCAGCGCGTATCCGCGGCAGATCGACTTCGAGGTGATGGGCGAGATCGCGCGTGAGAGCGGCGCCAGGCTGTTCGTGGACATGGCGCATATCGCCGGGCTGGTGGCCACGGGCCACCACCCGTCCCCCGTCCCCTTCGCGGACGTGGTGACCTCGACGACGCACAAGACGCTGCGCGGCCCCCGCGGCGGCCTGATCCTGTCGCGCGCCGAGTACGCGAAGGCGATCGACAAGCAGATCTTCCCAGGCGTACAGGGGGGCCCGTTGATGCACGTGATCGCCGCCAAGGCGGTCGCCTTCGGCGAGGCGCTGCGGCCGGACTTCTCCGTCTACAGCGGCCGCGTGATCGAGAACGCGCGGGCGCTTGCGGAGGGCCTGATGGAGCGCGGCTTCACCCTGGTCTCCGGCGGGACCGACAACCACCTGGTCCTCGTGGATCTGCGCAGCAAGGGCGTCACCGGCAAGGTGGCCGAGAAGGCGCTGGACCGCGCCGGGATCACCGTCAACAAGAACACCGTACCGGGCGAGACGGAGTCGCCGTTCGTGACCTCGGGGATCCGCATCGGCACGCCCGCGCTCACCACCCGCGGCCTCGGCCCCGAAGAGATGCGCGCCATCGCCCTCCTCATCGACCGCGTCGTCACCGCGCCGGACGACGAGACGGTCTCCAACACCGTCCGCGGCGAAATCCGCGAGATGTGCGACCGGTTCCCGCTTTACGCGGATTGGGTGCGGGTGTGAACGCAACTGCGGTCTCACACAGAGCCGCAGAGGGGGACGGAAAGAACCGCAAGGGGGGTTCTCTGCGCCTTGTAGTTCCCTCTGTGTCCTCTGTGTGATGCTTTTACCCTGAACCCGCGCGCCGCACCGGTGTACCCAAGCCTCCACTCCATCCAGCGTCCCCCGAAGTCCCAGTCATGAAGCGCGCTTACATCGAGACGTACGGCTGCCAGATGAACACCGCCGATTCCGAGCTGATGCACGGGATCCTGGCGGAGAGCGGCTACGTCGCGACCGACTCGGCGGAAGACGCCGACGTCATCCTGGTGAACACCTGCGCCATCCGCGACCACGCGGAGAAGCGCGTCATCGGGCGCGTGGGCCAGCTCCAGGAGCAGCGGCGGCGCGGGGCGCTGGTGGGCGTCACGGGGTGCATGGCGCAGCGCATGGGCGAGTCGCTCCTGGGACGCGCCGGCGGCGTGGACCTGGTGATGGGCCCCGACGCCTACCGCCAGCTCCCCGAGAAGCTCGCCGCGCTCGGCGCGCTGGAGTCGAAGCCGACGCTCCTCACGCTTCCGCAAATGACCCCCGCGCCGGCGCGTGGCGGGCTCACGGTGCTGGGCTTCGACCCGCACGAGAACTACGAGGGCGTCACCGCGAAGCGCGCCTCCGCCGTCTCCGCGTGGGTGCCGATCCAGCGCGGGTGCAACTACCGCTGCACCTACTGCATCGTCCCCTACGTGCGCGGCGACGAGAAGAACCGCGACCCGCAGGCGATCCTGGACGAGGTCCGCGCGCTGGCGGAGCAGGGCGTCCCCGAGGTCGTGCTGCTGGGGCAGACGGTGAACTCGTACGAGCACGGCGACTGGAACTTCCCGCGCCTGTTGAAAGAGGTCGCGCGTATTGACGGCATCCGCCGCGTCCGCTTCACGTCGCCGCACCCCAACGACTTCACCCGCGAGCTGGTGGAGGTGATGGCCACCGAGCCCGAAGTGTGCGAGCAGCTCCACCTCCCCGTGCAGAGCGGGAGCAACCGCACGCTTAAGCGCATGCTCCGCCGCTACACGATCGAGGAGTACCTCGAAAAGGTGGAGTGGGTGCGCGAGGCGATTCCCGGGATCGCGCTTTCCACGGACGTCATCGTCGCCTTCCCCGGCGAGACCGAGGAGGAGTACGAGGAGACGCTCAAGCTGATGCGGGACGTGCGCTTCGACGAGGCGTACATGTACCGCTACTCCCCGCGTGACGGCACGCCGGCCACCCGCCTCCCCGCCGACCAGTTCGTCCCGGAGGCGGAGGGCCAGGAGCGCCTCCTGAAGCTGATCAATATGCAGCGCCAGATCATGCTGGAGGTCAACCAGACGTGGGTCGGGCGCACAGTCGAGGTGCTGGTCGAGAAGGAAGGGCGTCGCGGCGGCATCCAGGGACGCACCGAGAGCAACAAGACGGTGAACCTGGACGGCACCCCGGACATGATCGGCAGCTTCGTCGACGTGACGCTGACGAGTACCACCGGCGCCACCTTCAACGCCGAGCTCGCCGTGCTGGAGCAGGTCGCGTAAACGCCCGCTCTACCCGGACACACGACGATCCGCGCTTCCCTCGGGAGCGCGGTCTTCGTTTTCCAGGCTGCTGTATCGAGACCGCTTCAGCGGTCTTCCCGTGGTTCCAGCCGGAGGCTTCAGCCCCCGGTGATGCGGCCGCGGTGCCCGCCCGCCCCTAAAACGCACCCGTCGCCGTCCGCTGCAGCGCGAAGCTCGCCGTCGCCGTGCCGCCGGCCGCGGAAACGGTGATGGTGCGCTGCCCCGTCTCGCCGGCGGCGGGGGCGTACCCCAGCGGTACGCGCACCACGAGGTTGTACGTCGCCGGGAGCAGGTTGATGAAGGTGAACGTCCCCGCCGTGTTCGTAACCGTGGAGTCGGCAGTCCCAAGCAGCACCGTCACTCCGCCGAGCCCGCTCCCACCCGCCTGCACTTGCCCGCTGATCGTCCCCCTCGTGCCGTTGCCGCCGGAGGGCACCCGCGTGCTCCCGAAGACGTTCCCGCCGTCGCACGCGGCCAACGTGACCAGCGTCGCCAGCACCAGCGCACTCCACGTCTGCTTGAGCATCCCGCACCTCCTCTGGTTCCAATCTCGGATCAAGTTATACCATCGGCGTGCAACGGCCGCGCCAACCCTCCTCGGTCGCGCCACAGCGGAGCGCCGGCGATCCCGCTGCGCCACGTTGCATACACTCGCGTACGGTTGATGGTAATGTAAGTAGCGTCGTTGCAACGACTTACTTGCGCGGGCGAGTCGTTGCGTGCATGTTGGCGGCGTCGCTTCCAACCACCCCCGCCGCCCCTTCCGATGGCGCACCTCCGACCGCCGATCGTCCTCGCGTTCCTGGCGTACCTCGCCGGGGTGGTGGCGGGGCTGCGCATCGCCGCGATCCCGCCGGGGGCGGCGCTGGTGGCGGTCGTGGGGGTGCTCGCGATGTTCGTCGCTCCGCGGCTTGGGGTGGGCAGCGTGCCTCCGCGGCACGTGCTGCACGTGATCCTGGGTGCGCTCGCCTGCGCCGGGGCGGGGCAGGGAGCGGCGGCACGGCTGGATGCGGAGCGTGACTGCAGGGCGGCTCTGGCGGATGGCGCCGCGCTCCACGTCCGCGGTGTGCTGGGCGCCAATCTCGTCCCCGCGACGGACGGGCGCATCCCGCTCCTCCCGCTGACCCTGGTGGAGGCGCGGACAAAGGGCGGCGTGATCCCGAATTGCCGTGTGGAGGCACGCGTCCGCCTGCCGCGCGGCTCACCGGCGATGCTGGCGGGCACCGAGCTGCGCGTGGATGGCACATGGTGGCGGATGCCGCGGCCCGTTACGCCCAACGCGTGGCCCGCCGATCCGTCCTACAAGGGCTTCATCTTCGCGGGGAAGGCGGCGGTCGTGGCGCCGCCGAGCCTGTCCGCACACCCGCTCCTGACGTTGCGCGGCCGGACGGAGCGGAGCATCGCGCGCCTCTTCCCCCGCAACGCGCCGCTCGCGGATGCGCTGCTTCTCGGTCGCCGCGAGACGCTGGATCGCGATCTCGCGGACCGGTTCGCGCGCAGCGGGCTGGTGCACCTGCTGGCGATCAGCGGGAGCCACGTCGCTCTCATCGGCGCGGTGCTTCTCCTGCTGGCCCGCGCCGCACGGTTGAAGCGGAGCCACGCCGTCGCGGCTACCGTGGCGCTGGTGACGATGTACCTGGCGGTGATCGGCGCGCCGCCCTCCGCGGTGCGCTCGGGGATCATGCTCGCCCTCGCCCTCGCCGCGACGGTGCTCCAGCGGCCGACGGCGCCGCTCGCGCCCGTGGCGGCGGCGGCGCTCGCCATCCTGGCCGTGCACCCGATCGCGGCGCTGGACATCGGGTTCCAGCTCTCGTTCGCGGGCGTGCTGGGACTCATCCTCATCCGCCCCGCGATGCTCAAGCGGCTCCCGGCGGAGCTGAAGCGCGGGTGGAAGCGGTGGCTAGCCGACTCGCTCATCACGTCGCTGGCGGCGTTCGTGGCAACGGCGCCGGTGGCGGCGCACCACTTCGGGCAGATCGCGCCCGTGTCGATCGTCGCCAACCTGCCCGCCGTCCCGCTCACCTCGCTCGCGCTGGTCGGCACCGGCGCGGCGCTGGCGACGGAGCCGTTCGTGCCGCCGCTCGGCCGGCTGTTCGCGGACGGCGCGTCGCTGATGCTGGACTGGCTCCAGCGAGTGGTGGACGTCGCGGCGGAGCTGCCGGGCGGGCACGCGGCGGTGGCCCGGCCGCGCTGGGGGCTCTGGGGCGCGGCGGCCCTCGCCATCCTCCTCGCGCTGGAGTGGAGCGCGCGCATGCGCGGCTGGGTGCGCGGGTCGCTCGCGACGGCGGCGGCGTGCGCGGCGTTCCTCGTCCTCCCGGCCGCGCCGGTCGCGCAGGGGCTGGAGCTCGCCTTCCTGGACGTGGGGCAGGGGGACGCGGTGGCCATCCGCACGCCGGCGGGGCGCTGGCTCCTGGTCGATGCCGGGCCCATCGAAGAGCGTTTCGACGCGGGGGAGAAGCGCGTCCTCCCCTTCCTGCGCAGCCGCGGCGCGACGGCGGTGGAGGCGATGATCCTCACCCATCCGCATGCCGACCACGTGGGCGGCGCGGGAGCCGTGCTCCGCGGGATGCGCGTGGGGCGCGTGGTGGAGCCGGGGCTCCCGTTCGGCACGCCGCTCTACCGCGACCTGCTCAGCACCATCGAGGAACGAGGCGCCGTCTGGTCTGTCGCAAGGCAGGACCGCGTCTTGCAAATCGACGGCGTGGAAGTGGCGTTCCTCTGGCCATCCGCCGCGTCGCTTGACGCCCCCGCGGACGCGAACGACATTAGCGCCGTGGTGCGGCTCCGGTACGGGGCATTCACCGCGCTCCTCACCGGCGACGCGCCCTCCGAAGTGGAGGCGAGGCTGGTGGGCCGCTACGGCGCCGCGCTCCGCTCCGCCGTGCTCAAGGTGGGGCACCACGGGTCGCGCACCGCGACCTCCGACGAGTTCCTCCGCGCCGTGCAACCGGAGCTGGCCGTGATCTCCTGCGGCGTACGCAACCGCTACCGCCATCCCGCGCCCGAGACGCTGGAGCGCCTCGCCGCGCGCGGCGTGCCCGTTGCGCGCACGGACCTGGAGGGAACGGTGATCGTCCGGGTTCACCCCGGCGGCGCGTTCTGGGAGCGCGTGGAGCCGTGATGCTCTGGAACCGGCTCCTGGATTCGGTGCTGGGGCCCGTGGCGCCGCCGCCTCCCTCCGTGCCCGCCGGCGCGGTTCCGCCCGGCGTCACCTTTCGCAGGGGGCGCCTGGTGCCGGCCATCGGCGGGATGCTGGCGAAGATGAAGGGGCCGGTGACGGCGGTGACGCTGGGGCGCACCATCGTCGTCCTACCCGAAAGGGAGCTCTCGCCGCACCTGCTGGTGCACGAGCTCACACACGTGCGGCAGTGGGGCGAGGACCGGCTCTTCCCCCTGAAGTACGCGCTGCAGTCGCTTCGGCACGGGTACCTGCAGAACCGGTACGAGGTCGAGGCGCGGGCGGAGGCTGAGCGGGCCTTCCCCCGGACCCCAACAACCCCGAGGAACGCGTGACTGGAAAAGGCTTGGTCACCATCGAGCGCCACATCATCGAGGCGGAACGCGAGTTCCCCGAGGCGACGGGGGCGTTCAGCAACATCCTGTACGACCTGGCCTTCTCCGCCAAGATGATCGCGCGCGAGGTGCGGCGCGCCGGGCTCGCGGACGTGCTTGGGCTCACGGGCGAGGTGAACGTCCAGGGCGAGGAGGTGCGCAAGCTGGACGAGTTCGCCAACGAGGTGATCTTCAAGGCGCTGGACCACACGGGGCACCTGTGCGGGATGGCCTCCGAAGAGGTGGAGGACTTCATCCCCATCCCCGACCGGTTCCCCACGGGCAACTACTGCGTGCTCTTCGACCCGCTGGACGGCTCGTCGAACATCGACGCCAACGTCAGCGTGGGCACCATCTTCTCGGTGCACCGCAAAGTCAGCGACCACCCGCGCGGCTGCGTGGAGGACTGCCTGCAGCCCGGGACGAAGCAGGTGGCGGCGGGATACATCGTCTACGGGTCGTCGACGATGCTGGTGTACACCACCGGCAACGGGGTGCACGGCTTCACGCTGGAGCCGTCGATCGGCGAGTTCCTCCTGTCGCACCCCAACATCAAGATCCCCTCGCCCGGGCAGCGCATCTACAGCGTCAACGAGGGGAACTACGCCCGCTGGTCCGAGGAGCAGCGCCGGCTGGTGGACCACCTCAAGAACGCGGACGGCGACAACCCCAAGCCGTTCAGCGCGCGCTACATCGGCTCGCTGGTGGCGGACTTCCACCGCAACCTGCTGTACGGCGGGATGTTCATGTACCCGGCCGACGTGAAGTGCCCCCAGGGGAAGCTGCGCCTGCTGTACGAGGCCGCTCCACTCGCCATGATCGCTGAGCACGCCGGCGGCCGCGCCTCCACGGGCGAGCAGCGCATCATGGAGATCGTCCCCCACGACCTGCACGAGCGCACGCCGCTGTTCATCGGCACGACCGAGTACGTGGAGCTGGCGGAGCGCTTCCTTGCGGGGACGGAGGCGGGGGCGCTGGTCTGAGGCGCCGTTGGGGTTTGGATGCAAGAGGCCCCGGCTCGGTTGCGAGCCGGGGCTTCTTGGTGTGTGCGGCGGCTGGTCGCCGGGGGATAAATCCCCCGGCTGGAACGACGCGAAGGCGGCTAAAGCCGGCTCGTGCACTTTGGAGCCGGAGTGCGCGCAGGCGGACTTTGCGTGTTTGCAGCGGCGAATGCATTCGCTCTGGACCGGGATCTCGCCCGCGAGTCCGCGGAGGCGGACTTTGTGCTGTTGTAGCCGCGACTTCAGTCGCCCGGCTACCCCGGGCACCCCGGCTACCGCGGGCACCCCGGCTACCCCGGCTACCCCGGCTACCCCGGCTACCCGGGCACCCCGGCTATCCCGGGCACCCCCTCAAAACGCCATCTGGAACTGCGCCTTGAAGCTCTGGCCGCCCGGGGCGCCGTGGGCGCCGCGCCAGAGGTCGTAGTTGAACATGACGCGGTTGAGGCCGCCGAGGTAGACGTTGAAGCCCGGCGTGATCAGGGTGCCGGCGCCGTCTTCGGGCGCGTCGTGGTCCGTGTCGGGGTCGCCGTGGCTGATGCGGAGGAGGGGCTCGACGGAGGCGATGCGGCTGGTGAGCGGCTTCGTGCGGTAGGAGATCCACCCCTGCGCGCCCAGGAAATGGCGGGCGGCGAAGGGATCGCCGTCGCCGAACGCGACCTCGGCGATGGCGTGCGGGCCGGGACGGTAGCCGCCCACCTCCGCGTCGATGGCCCAGGCGTGGCCGCCGCGCGAGCGGGCAGGCGCGGAGTCGGCGGCGGGCTGCACGAAGTCGCGGCGGCCCCAGGAGCCGGCGAGGGTGAAGCCGGGGAGCGGCTGGATGCCGGCGCGCGCGGTGAGCTGGTAGCTGCGCTCGCCTCCGTCCACCGTGTGCGCAGGGCCGTTGGTGAAGGCGGCCGCGTAGAAGGGGCGTAGCGGCAGGCCGGGCCGCCCCGTCAGCTGCACGCCCACGTCGCGCTCCGCGTAGCCGAGGTCGGTGACGAGCGCGTACTCGTCGCGGGCGCGGAGGCCGCGCACGCGCACGCCGCGCTCGATGGGCGCCATCTGCGCCGAGTTGGTCTGCGCGATCCCGCCGAACGGGCGGTGCGCGTTGCCGGCCAGCACGCTGAGCGCGGGATGCAGGTTCAGCCGCACGTACGCGTCCTTGAACGCCACGCGATTCCCGGCGAAGTCCACCTGGAGCCGCCCCGCCACCACCGGACCGTAGCGGGTGGAGATCTCCACCCGCGCGCGGCGGAGGAACCAGTCCGTCACCGGCACCGAGTCCACGCTGCTGGTGTTGAACTGCGTCTGCAGGCGCGCGCCGAGCGTGACCTCCATCCCATTGATGGTGAAGGTTGGGCTGGGCTGCTGCTGGGCGTGGATGGGTTGGGCGAACGTAACGGCGAGCGCGGCCGCATATGTAACGGCGGCCGTACCGCGGCGGGGGAGGGGCATCGGTTGATGTGATCGTTTCGGGGGCGTGTTGCTTTAGACGCGGAAGCCGGCGGAATTGTAACTGACGCCCGGACCGAGGTAGGTCCGGGCGCCTTCCTCATCATCGGCGAAACGGCTCAGGGGGCGACGGTCACCCTCAGCAACCAGTAGCAGAGCGCGGACACGCCGAACGCCGCGGGGATAGTGAGGAACCAGGCCCACACGATGCGCCCCGCGATGTTCCAGCGCACCGCCGAAAGCCGCCGCGTGGCGCCCACGCCCACGATGGCGCCAGTGATGGTGTGCGTGGTGCTCACCGGGATGCCGAAGTACGTCGCGATGAAGATGCTCATGGCGCCGCCCGTCTCCGCGCAGAAGCCGCCGACCGGGCGCAGGCGGGTGATGCGGGTGCCCATGGTGTGCACGATGCGCCAGCCGCCGAAGAGCGTGCCCAGCGAGATCATGGTGTACGCCAGCAGCTCCACCCAGAGCGGCACGTGGTCCGCGTTGGGAAGGTACAGGTGCCGCATCCACCCCGTCTGCCCGGCGAAGACGGCGTTGGACGACACCAGCAGCCCCACGATGATCCCCATCGTCTTCTGCGCGTCGTTGCCGCCGTGCGACAGCGAGAAGACGGCCGACGAGGCGAGCTGCGCCACGCGGAAGAAGCGGTCCGCGAAGCCCGCGCTGCTCTTGTGGAAGGTCCACAGCACGATCAGCATCAGCAGCCATCCCAGCGCCATGCCGATCAGCGGGGAGAGGAAGATGAAGAGGATCGTCTTCACCCATCCGCCCGGGATGATGGCGCCGAACCCCGCCTTCGCCACCGCCGCCCCTGCGTAGCCGCCCAGCAGCGCGTGCGACGACGAGGAGGGGATGCCGTAGTACCAGGTGATCAGGTTCCAGGTGATGGCGCCCATCAGCGCGCCCATCACCACGCTGGGGGTGACGATGTTCACGTCGATCATCCCCTTGCCCATCGTCTTCGCCACCGCGGTGCCCACCACGAAGAGCGCGGCGAAGTTGAAGAACGCCGCCCAGAACACCGCCTTCACCGGGCTCAGCACCCGGGTGCCCACCACCGTCGCGATCGAGTTCGCCGAGTCGTGGAAGCCGTTGATGAAGTCGAAGGCGAACGCGACCACGATGATCACCAGGATGTAAACGACGTTCGCGTCCACGGCGGTCACCCGTTCTTGATGGCGATGCTCTCCAGCACGTGCGACACGTGGTCGCACTCGTCGATGGCGTCCTCGAGCTTGTCGAACAGCTCCTTCCACTTGATGATCTCGAGCGGGTCGCCGGCCGAGTTGGCGAACAGGGCGTGCACCGCCTCGAAGTAGATCGCGTCGCCCTCCTCCTCCAGCGCCTTCAGCTGGCTGGTGCGCTCCAGCATCAGCTTGGGCTTCTTGAGGTTGACGACGGCCGCCTCGATGCACGCGGCGGCGCGGCGCAGCACGTCGGCCAGGCGCGCGGCCTCGGGGCGCATCTGGCGGACGTGGAACATCTGCACGCGGCGCGCGGTGCCGTCCAGCAGGTCGATCACGTTGTCCAGGCGGCCGGCCAGCAGGTGGATGTCCTCGCGGTCCAGCGGGGTCACGATGCTGCGGTCGATGCGCGCGTTGATCTCGCGCGTCATCACGTCCGCCTCGTGCTCCAGCCGCTTGATCTCCAGCACCAGCTCGTCGATGCGCGCCGGCTCGGCGAACATCTGCGCGATCAGGTCCGCGCACCCCGAGAGGCGCTTGGCCATCTCGCTGAACATGGGGAAGAACTGCTCGTCTCTTGGAAAGAGGCCCACTGCGTCCTCCAGGGGAAATCGATGTGTAACGATGAGGCATTCCGGTGCGTAACGCGCGGCACCCCGGCGCCCGCCCCAAAATCCCGCGCCAAAGCTATCGTGCGCCTCGCGCGGGGAAAAGGGTGTTACACGGCCCGGTTACGCTGCGGGGGCACGCCGTTACCGATGCGTTACGCAGCATGGGTAGGATCACGCGCCATCGAGGAGGCCGATCTTCGACCAACCGTGGACTACCGACATGACGAATCGCCGACTTTTTCCCGCCGCGCTCGCCCTCACCATCCTCGCCGCGTGCGGCGGGGACGGCGGGGGGAGCACGCCGGGTGCGATGAAGGGGAGCGCGGGCGCCGCGCCGGGCACCGTTACGCTCACGGGCGCGGGCGCCACCTTTCCCATGCCCATCTACTCCAAGTGGTTCGCCACCTACGGCCAGAGCAACCCGGTGCGCGTGAACTACGCCTCCGTGGGCTCGGGCGCCGGCATCCGCCAGATCACGCAGGGCACCGTGGACTTCGGCGCCTCCGACGCGCCGATGACGGACGCGGAGCTGCAGCGCAAGCCGGGGATCCTGCACGTGCCCACGGTGCTGGGCTCGGTGGCGGTGTCGTACAACCTCCCCAGCCTGCGGCAGCCGCTGCGGCTGGACGGGGCGACGCTGGCCGCCATCTACCTGGGCACCGTCCGCAAGTGGAACGACGCGCGGATCGCCGGGCTCAACCCCGGCGTCACGCTCCCCAACGCCGACATCCTCCCCGTGTACCGCACGGACGGGAGCGGCACGACGCACGTCTTCACCGACTACCTGGCCACCATCAGCCCCGAGTGGAAGCAGCAGGTGGGGACGGGCAAGTCGGTGAAGTGGCCCACCGGCCTGGGCGCAAAGGGCAACGAGGGGGTCACGGGCTCGGTGAAGCAGAGCGAGGGCGCCATCGGATACGTTGAGCTCGCCTACGCCACCCAGAACCAGCTCCCGGTGACGGCGCTGCGCAACTCGGCCGGCGCCTTCGTGCAGCCCAGCGTGGAGTCGACCACCGCCGCGGCCGCCGACCTCGGCGAGCAGCTGCGGCAGCACCCCGACCTGCGCATGTCGGTGGTGAACGCACCCGGCGCGCAGGCGTACCCGGTGGCGTCGTTCACCTACCTGCTGGTCCCCACGCAGATGGAGGATTGCGGCAAGGCGCGGGCGCTCGTGGGGCTGGTGCGCTGGACGCTGGCCGAGGGCGGCGACATGGCCCGGCAGCTCCACTACGCCCCGCTCCCGGAGGCGGTGCGCGCGCAGGTGCTGCAGAAGCTCCAGGGCGTCACCTGCGGCCCCCAGCGCCAGCCCGCGCTGGCCGGCTGACGCGGCGATGCAGCCCACTCCCGAGCAGGCAGGCGTGCTGGCGGGCGGCGGACCCCGATCCTGGGTCCGCCGCGTCTTCCCGTCCGTGCGCCACGGAAACCTGGCGGACCGCGCCTACGCCATAACGCTGGGCGCGTTCGGCGCGGCGATCCCCATCCTCTTCGGCTTCATCCTGCTGCGCGTGGGGACCGCCGCCTGGCCCGCGCTTCAGCGGTTCGGCGGCGGCTTTCTCGTTGGCTCGGATTGGAACCCGGTGGCGGGGAGCTACGGCGCGCTGCCCTTCATCTTCGGCACGCTGGCGTCGTCGCTCCTGGCGCTGCTGATCGCGGTGCCGCTGGCGGTGGGGCTCGCCATCTTCCTGACCGAGCTGTCGCCGCGCTGGATCGCCGCGCCGGTCGCCTTCGGCACCGAGCTGCTGGCCGCCATCCCCTCCGTGGTCTACGGGCTGTGGGGGATCTTCGTGCTGGTGCCCTGGCTGCGCTCCAACATCCAGCAGCCGCTGGCCGGCGCGTTCGGCGACTCGTTTCCGCTCTTCGCGGGGCCGGCGTACGGCACCAGCATCATGGCGGGCGGGGCGATCCTGGCCATCATGATCGTCCCCTTCATCTCCGCCGTCTCGCGCGAGGTGCTGGCCGCCGTGCCGCGCGACCAGCGTGAGGCCGCGCTCGCGCTGGGCGCCACGCGCTGGGAGATGACGTGGCAGGTCGTGCTCCCGTACGCCGTGCCGGGGATCATCGGCGCCACCATCCTGGGGCTGGGCCGCGCGCTCGGGGAGACGATGGCCATCACCATGGTCATCGGCAACCGGCCGGACATCCCCACCTCGCTCTTCGCGCCGGGCTACACCATGGCCAGCGTGCTCGCCAACGAGTTCAGCGAGGCGTCGGACGACCTGCACCTGGCCGCGCTCATGGAGATCGGCCTGATCCTCTTCGGCATCACCATCGTGGTCAACTCGGTGGCGCGCCTGCTGGTGTGGCGCGTCGCGCGCCGCGCGGGGAAGTAGGCGATGAACACCCAGACTGCGACCGCGCCCTCATGGCGCGACCGGCGGCGGCGCACCACCAGCACCGTCATGCTGGCGATGACGGGGGTGGCGGCGGTGCTCACCGTGCTCCCGCTGGTGCTGATCCTGTGGCACCTGCTCCGGGCCGGGATCGCGGCCATGAACGTGGACTTCTTCACCGAGACGCCGGCGCCGGTGGGCGAGCCCGGCGGCGGCGTGGGGAACGGCATCCTGGGCACCGGCATCCTGGTGGGGCTCGGCGCCGTCTTCGGGCTGCCGGTAGCCATCGGCGCGGGGCTCTTTCTGGCCGAGGCGGAGGGGAGCCGCGTGGCCAACGCCGTGCGCTTCATCACCGACGTAATGAACGGCATTCCGTCCATCGTCATCGGCATCTTCGTGTGGGCGTGGGTGGTGGTGTCGATGGGGCACTTCTCCGCGCTGGCGGGGGGCGTGGCGCTGGCCATCATGCTCATCCCCATGGTCACCCGCACCACCGAGGAGATGGTGCGCCTGGTGCCCCGCGAGCTGCGCGACGGCGGCCTGGCGCTGGGCTTCACCCGCTGGCGCACCACGCTTGGGATCGTGCTCCCCGCGGCGCGAAGCGGCATCCTGACCGGCGTGCTGGTGTCGCTGGCGCGCATCTCGGGCGAGACGGCGCCGCTCCTCTTCACCGCGCTCGGCAACCCGTTCTGGGGGTGGAAGCTGAACGAGCCGATCGCCGCGCTTCCCGTGCAGATCTTCCAGTACGCCATCTCGCCCTACGAGGAGTGGCACCGCCTGGCCTGGGCCGCGTCGCTCCTGCTGATCGCGCTGGTGCTGGGGGTGAGCCTCGCGGCCCGCCTCCTCATCCGCAGCCCATACAAGGGACGCTGAACATGCAACAGACCGCCACCGCCGCCCCGCGCACCGTGCCGGACGCGCCCGGCAACGCATCGCAGGGCACCGTGCCGCTCGCCGTGGAGGCGCGCGACTTCTCCTTCTGGTACGGCAACAACCGCGCGCTCAACGACATCACGCTGGAGGTGCCCGAGCGGCAGGTGACGGCGCTGATCGGCCCGTCCGGCTGCGGCAAGAGCACCTTTCTGCGCTCCATCAACCGCATGAACGACCTGATCCCAGGCGTGCGGCACGACGGCGAGATCCTGATCCGCGGCGAGTCCGTCTACCGCGAGGGGCTCGACGTGGTGAACCTGCGCAAGCGGGTGGGGATGGTCTTCCAGAAGTCCAACCCGTTCCCCAAGTCGATCTACGACAACGTGGCGTACGGCGCGCGCGTCAACGGCCTGGCCCGCGGACGCGCGGAGCTCAACGAGATCGTGGAGCGGTCGCTGCAGTCCTCCGCGCTTTGGGACGAGGTCAAGGACCGCCTGGACCGCAGCGCGCTCGGCCTCAGCGGTGGGCAGCAGCAGCGCCTCTGCATCGCGCGGGCGCTGGCGGTGCAGCCGGAAGTGCTGCTGATGGACGAGCCGGCGAGCGCGCTGGACCCCATCGCCACGCAGAAGATCGAGGAGCTGATCTACCAGCTCAAGGACGAGTACACCATCGTGATCGTGACCCACAACATGCAGCAGGCGGCGCGCGTGTCTGACGTCACCGCGTTCTTTTACATGGGCGGGCTGGTGGAGGTGGGGTCGACGCACCAGATCTTCACCAACCCGCGCGAGGACCGCACCGAGGCGTACATCACCGGGAGGTTCGGATGAGCCCCACGCCGGGAGTGCGCCACTTCCACGAGGAGCTGGCGCGCCTCAAGCACCAGCTCCTCAACATGTCCGCGCTGGCCGAGGACCTGGTCGGGATGGCGGTGCAGGCCCGCACCGAGCGCGACGTGGCGCTGGCGGAGCAGGTGATTGCGCGCGACAACGACCTGGACGCCATGGAGATCGCGGTGGACGACACCTGCATCCACCTGCTGGCGCTTCAGCAGCCGATGGCGCGCGACCTCCGGCTGATCACCATGGCGATGAAGATCTCCAACGACCTGGAGCGGGTGGGCGACCACGCCGTCAACATCGCGGAGGGTGTGCGCCACCAGGCGGAGCACCCGGTGAGCATGGAGCTGGCGGAGATCGACGAGATGTCGCGCCTCGCCCGCGAGATGCTCTCCGACGCGCTCGACTGCTTCGTGCGCGGCGACGCGGCGGGCGCGCGCGAGGTGTGCCGGCGCGACGACCGCGTGGACCAGCTCCACGACTCCGTCTTCCGCATCCTCGTGACGCACATGATGGAGGACCCGCGCCGCATCGGCAGCGCCATGTCGCTCTTCCTGGCCAGCCGCAACCTGGAGCGCATCGCCGACCTCGCCACCAACATCGGCGAGGACGTGGTGTTCCTGGTGGAAGGCCGCTCGATCAAGCACGGGGCCGGGGCGCTCTCGGGCGCGTAGGGCGCGACGACTCGCCCCACGTAGCCATTTCCGCACCCAACCTTCGCGCGCCAGGCACCCAACCTCGGCGCGCGTCGGGCACCCAACCGCGCCGCGCGTCGCACCCATCTCCACACCAACCGCCGGGGCGCGCCAGGCCGACCTCGGCGCGCGTCGCGCACACCCCCCACTGTCATCCTGAGCGACGCGCCGCACGGTCCCCGCCCGAGCTCCAATGGTTGGCGCGGAGCGAAGGATCTACTGCGCGTAACGAGGGGCTCGCGGGCACCCACCGTTCTCCCGCCTCGCCGGCTAGATCCTTCGGTCGCCGCAGGAGTTCGGCGTTCAGCGGAGGTCCGTCCCGCGGCTCCCTCAGGATGACAGATGGGGGCGGCGTTGGCCCGGCGCGGAGCTTGCTCTGTGTAACGATGGCCGCACTGTGCCCGCGCGCCGGGAGCTTGCACCCCACCCTCCCGTGCCCGTAAGCTTCCGCGCGCACAGCAGCATCGCACCTCCCACCCCCGGGTCGCTTGATGCCTCCGCACCCCAGCGAGCGACTTCCCCAGACCCACGGCCACACCCCGCACACCGCGGCGCAGTACTCCCCGACCGCTCCCGAGATGGTCCAGATGCAGGACCAGGTGGAGCAGCTCCTGGTGGAGATGAGCGAGGAGACGCAGAGCAAGTCGCTGGGCTACGGCTCCAGCCTGCGCGGGCGCGTCGCGATTGTAACAGGCGGGGCCACGGGGATCGGCAGGGCGATCGCGCTGGAGTTCGCGCGGCACGGGGCCGCCGTGGCGTTCAACTACTACTGCTACGACGACGGCGAGGACCTGCGCGCGGAGGCCGAGGCCACCGCCCGCGAGATCGCGCAGATGGAGGTGCGCGTGCACCACGCCTCGTGCGACGTGCGCGACCCGGGCGAGGTGAAGCGCTTCGTGGACGACGCGCACGAGGAGCTGGGCGCCATCCAGATCCTGGTGAACAACGCCGGCATCGCCCGCGACCGCGCCCTCTGGCGGCTGACGGACGAGCAGTGGAGGACGGTGCTGGACACCAACCTGACGGGCGCCTTCCACATGATCCGCGCCGTGGCGCCCATGTTCCGCCGTCAGTCGGACGGCAAGATCGTGAACGTGTCGTCGGTGCACGGCATCCGCAGCGAGTTCGGGCTGGCCAACTACAGCGCGTCGAAGGCGGGGCTGCTGGGGCTCACCCGTTCGGCGGCGCTGGAGCTGGGGCCGAGCAACGTGAACGTGAACGCGGTGGCGCCGGGGTACATCCGCACCACGCGCCTCACCAGCGGCGTCCCCGCCGAGATCCTGGACACTGCCCGCGAGCGCGCCGTCCTCGGCCGCCTGGGCGATCCGCAGGACGTCGCCAACGTAGTCATGTTCCTCTGCTCCGAGTACGCGCGCCACATCACCGGCGCGGTCATTCCCGTGGACGGCGGGCACCTCCTGTGAACAGCGCCTCACACAGAGACACAGAGTGTACGGCAAGGGCACAGAGAACCACTTCGCTGTTCTCGTGGTTTCCTCTGTGGCTCTGTGTGAGGCTGTCTGTGCTGGC
>DASWNZ010000008.1:0-4799 GCA_036398975.1 Longimicrobium sp. | reverse complement strand
GTCCGACCACGGGATCCAGGACGTACGCGCCGGCCGCACCCGCTTCCTGGCCGACCACATTCGGCTGGAGGGGGTGCGGGTGGTGGGCACCGGGCCCACGACGTCGCTCTTCTTCGACGGCGACACGGCCGCGCTGGAGCGCGCGCGCACGGCATTGCGCGCGGGGCTCCCCGGCGCGGGCGTCTACCGGCGCGCCGAGATCCCCCCGCGCTACCGCCTCTCCGCCTCGCCGCGCGCGGGCGACCTCCTGGTGGTGATGCCGGCTCCCGACCTGATCGCCCCCCGCCGCCCCGGGTCCGGCAACGACGCCGCGAACCACGGCTACGACCCGGCCACGCCTTCGATGCACGCCTTCTTCGCCGCCGCGGGCCCTGCCTTTCGCCAGCGCACGCGCGTCCCCCCCTTCGATAACGTGCACCTCTACCCGCTCATCGCCACCATCCTGCGCCTGCGCCCCAACCCCTCCATCGACGGCCGGGCCTCAGTGCTGGCGCCGCTTCTGAGATAAAACAGCGGGGCTCACACAGAGACACAGAGGCACAGAGAGAACAACAAAGAAGTTCTCTGTGGCTTGCTGTTCTCTCTGTGTCTCTCTGTGTGAGGCTTTTCTCCGGACCGGCATACTTCCTGCTTTACATCGCAAAGCACTTGACTGGCGCGCCGAACCCGTGCATCTTGAGACCATGGCAACCATCCACCCGATCCGCCGCGAAGAGACGCCCGACGAGGAGCCCTCGCTCGAGCTGCACGCGAAAGCGATGGAGAACCTCCGCTTCATCCGCGAGACGATGGAGCGGGCGGGGAGCTTCACCGCCGTCAGCGGGTGGGGGCAGGTGGTGATCGGGGTGACGGGCTTCCTGGCGGCGTGGCTCGCCTCGGTGCAGGGGTCGCCGGAGCTGTGGCTCGCCACCTGGTGCCTGGCTGCGGTGGTGTCGGTCGCCATTGGGGTGCTGACCACGGCGATGAAGGCGCGCGCCGCCAAGATGCCGCTCCTCACCGGGCCGGGTCGCAAGTTCACGCTGTCGCTGGCGCCGCCGCTGGTGGCGGGCGCGGTGCTCACCGTGGTGCTCTTCAAGACCGGGAGCATGGCCGTGCTGCCCGGGGTGTGGCTCCTCCTCTTCGGCGTGGGGATCCTGACGGCCGGCGCGTTCTCGGTGCCGGTGGTGCCGGTGATGGGGCTCACCTTCATGGCGCTGGGTACCGCCGCGCTCTTTTCGCCGGCGGCGTGGGGCGATGCGTACATGGCGCTCGGCTTCGGCGGGCTGCACATGTTCTTTGGCACTCTGATCGCGCGGAGGTACGGTGGCTGAGGCGAAGCGCGATACGCGCGATTCACAGGACTTCTCCCTCCGCGCCGTCGTAGGCGGGGCGGAGAGCGGGGCGGCCGAGCTCGACCGGCTGATCCACGAGCGCGTGCGCCTGGGGATCGTCAGCGCGCTCGCCGTCAACCAATCGCTGTCGTTCAACGAGCTTAAGGACATGCTGAGCCTGACCGACGGCAATCTCAGCGTGCACGCCCGCAAGCTGGAAGAGGCGGGGTACGTGGAGTGCACCAAGAGCTTCGAGGGCCGCGTACCTCGCACGGAGTTCCGCCTGGCCGAGACCGGGCGCCGCGCGCTGGCCGCGTACCTGGACCACATGGAAGCGCTGATCCAGGCCGTGCGGGACGGCTGACCGCCGCACGGCCTTTTTTTTACGCACATGCACTTTACAATGCAGAGTGCTTTGGGCGCGCTCGGTACCCGCGAGAGGAGGAGGGGAGGATGAGGGGGATCCACGTGGCGGTGATCATGGACGGCAACGGGCGATGGGCCAACGCGCGCGGGCTGCCGCGGGTGGCGGGGCACACCGAGGGCGCGCGGGTCGTGCGGCGCATCGTGGAGGCGGCGCCCGACCTCGGCGTGGGGATGCTGACGCTGTACGCCTTCTCCTCCGACAACTGGGGGCGCCCCTCGCGCGAGGTGAGCGGGCTGATGCGGCTCTTCCGCTCGTACCTGGCGGCGGAGACGCAGCGATGCGTGGAGAACGACATCCGCATGAGCATCATCGGACGCCGCGACCGGCTCCCCGAGGCGCTGCGCCGCGCCATCGACGGCGCCGAGGCCGCGACGATGGACGGCACGCGGATGCACCTGCGCATCGCTCTCGACTACTCCTCGCGCGACGCCCTCCTCGCCGCAGCCGCGCGCCTGGGTCCGGACGCCACGCGCGACGACTTCGCCCTCGCGCTGGGCGGCGAATCGCCCGCGCCGGACGTGGACCTCCTCGTCCGCACGGGGGGCGAGCAGCGGCTGAGCGACTTCCTGCTGTGGGAGTGCGCCTACGCGGAGCTGTACTTCACGCCGCGCATGTGGCCCGACTTCGATGCCGGCGCGCTGGGCGAGGCCGTCGCCGAGTTCCACCGCCGCGAGCGCCGCTTCGGCCGCGTCCCGGCCGCCGCCGCGGGGTGAGCGATGTCCGTATCGTGGTCGGCGAACGACTTCCGCGTCGCGCGGATGGCGCTGATCGGCGTGAGCGCGGCGAGCTTCGTTCCGCTCATCGGGAGCGAAGCCAACGCGCTCGCGATCCCCGCCGCCGGCTGTTTTCACCTGGGGCTCGTGGCTTCGCTCGCACTGGAGCGGGGAGGGTGGCTGGTGCGCGTGTTCGGCGCCGTGCTCCTGTTTCCGAGCTCGAGCATAGCGGCTTTCCTCGCCAGCATGACGATCTGGGTTGGCGGACGGGAGCCCGTCCTGGTCACGGCCGCGGTGGCGTTCTCGCTCTCCCACCTCGTCCAGTTCTGGCGCCTTGCCGGGCTCCCGATTCCGCCGCTGCACCCGCTCGCCGCACCGGAGCCGGACGGCGAGCGCGACTGGCACCCCGCCGCGGGAGGCTGACCATGCGACCGATCCTCAGCGTGCACCTCGCCGTTCTCGCGGCCGACACCATCTACCATTCGCAGGCCGCGCCGCGATGCGCGGGAAGGATTGCAGCACGATGAACGTGCACGAGACGCTGGACGAGCCCGCCATCCGCGTGCAGGAGGCGCCCGCGCCGCTGAGCCCCAACACCCGCAACGCACTGGGGGTGCTGGGCGGCGCCGTGGCGATGGGCGCGCTGGGCGACGCACTCCTCCGCGCCACGCCGTGGGGAATCAACCTCACGCTCTGGACGCTGGCGCTGGTCGGTGTCGCGATCGGGCTGCGCCGCTGGGCAGGCTTCGGCGCCGCCGGACGCGCATGGGTGCCGATGGCGCTGGTGATCGCCGTACTGATGGCGTGGCGCGACTCGCCCACCCTGAAGGCGTTCGACATCGCCGCGCTCTGCCTGGTGCTGGCGCTGGCGATGCACCGCGCACGCGGCGCTCGGCTCCGCACCGGCGGGATCGTCGCGTACGCCGTCGGCTTCGCGCGCAGCACGCTGGAGACGGTCGCGGGGCTGTTCGTGCTCGCGTTCGAGGACGTGCGCTGGAGCGAGGTGGCGCGCGGGCGCGGCGCAGGCTTCCTCCTTCCGCTGCTGCGCGGGCTGGCCATCGCGCTGCCGCTGATGGGGATCTTTGCCGCCCTCCTCGTCGCCGCCGACGCCGCGTTCGAGGGGATGATGAACCGCGTCTTCCGGCTCGATGGCGCCGTGCTGGTGTCGCACCTCTTCCTCGGCTGCGCGGTCGCCTGGGTGTCGGCGGGCGTGCTGCGCACCCTGTCGCTCGGCGACGAGCGCGCGGAGGCGGAGGAGATCAGGGTGCCCGGGCCGTTCCTGGGCGTGGTGGAGGTGGCGACGGTGCTGGGGCTGCTGAACGCGCTCTTTCTCTCCTTCGTCATCGTCCAGCTTCCGTACCTCTTCGGCTCGTCGCCGTCGGCGGAGGTGTCGCACGCGCAGTACGCGCGGCGCGGTTTCTTTGAGCTGGTGACCGTGGCTGGGCTGGTGCTTCCGCTGCTGCTGGGCCTTCACGCCGCCATGCGCCGCAGCGAGCCCCGGCACGAGCGGGTGTTCCGGTGGATGGCGGGGGTGCAGGTGGCGCTGCTCTTCGTGATCATGGCTTCGGCGATGCACCGCATGCGGCTCTACCAGGCTGCGTTCGGCCTCACGGAGCTGCGGCTCTACACGACGGCGTTCATGCTCTGGCTGGCGGCGGTGTTCGCCTGGTTCGGCGCGACGGTGCTGCGCGGGCGGCGTGAGCGCTTCACCTTTGGCGCGCTGCTGATGGCGGGCGAGGCGCTGGTCATCCTGCACGCCTTCAACCCGGATGCCCGCATCGTGCACACCAACGCCGCGCGCGTCGCCGCCGAGAGGCCCTTCGACGCCCGCTACGCCGCGGGCCTCAGCGCCGATGCCGTCCCGGGCCTCCTCGCCGTCCTCCCGCGCGCCACGCCCATCGAGCGCTGCGCCGCCGCCACCCGCATCCTGCGCCGCTGGGGCCCGCAGACGGATGCCGACTGGCGGTCGTGGAGCCTCGCGCGTGGCCGTGCACGCAAGGCGGTCCGCGCGCAGGCGAAGGAGCTGCGCGCGGCGTGCGCGGGAATGCCGGCGGGCGCGGGACGCGAGGCAACGATAACCATCGAGCCCCAACGCATGTCGTTCTGAGCGGCCGCCCGAGCCGGGGCGGGGGTGGGCAGACACGCAGGTCTGCCCCTACCGGATCGCGGTGCGGAGGGCCGGGGGGCGAGCAGGCGGGCGACGGTGCGGAACGGGGCACGGGCGGCCACATGGGGCCGCCCCTACGAGGAATCGGTGTGCGCCAGCGGGTGGCGGTGTGCGCGGGGCAAGGGCGCGATGGATCGCGCCCCTACGGGATGGGTGTCCGGGGCAGAATCAACCACGCCCCC
>DASWNZ010000007.1:0-18979 GCA_036398975.1 Longimicrobium sp. | reverse complement strand
GCGGAGCACCTGATCGCGCAGAAGTACACGTCGCCGGCGAAGCTGGCCATCTCCGGCGGGTCCAACGGCGGGCTGCTGGTGGGCGCGGTGCTCAACCAGCGTCCCGAGCTGTTCGGCGCGGCGCTCCCCGCGGTAGGGGTGATGGACATGCTGCGCTTCCACAAGTTCACCATCGGCTGGGCCTGGACCTCGGACTACGGCTCGCCGGACGACGCGCAGCTCTTCCCATCCATCTACGCCTACTCGCCGCTGCACAACATCAAGCCGGGAACGCGCTACCCGGCCGTGCTGGTGACGACGGGCGACCACGACGACCGCGTGGTGCCGGGGCACTCGTTCAAGTACGCCGCCGCACTTCAAGCCGCGCAGGCGGGCTCCGCGCCGGTCCTCATCCGCATCGAGACGCGCGGCGGCCACGGTGCCGGCAAACCCACGCAGATGCAGATCGAGGAGGCGGCGGACCGGTGGGCGTTTCTGGCGCGGAATCTGGGGATGAACGGAAGTGCGTTAGTGCGTTAGTGCGGGCCCTCTCCCCCAGCGTCGCTCCGCGACGCATCCCCCTCCCCCAAAACTGCCTGGGGGAGGGGGTGCTTGCAGGGTGGGCGGGTGGCGAGATTGCTCGGTGGGTACAGCGCACTCACGCACTGACGCACTCACGCACTTGCAGTTCTCAGCACAGATACCGTCCCTCGTCGGCCAGCTCTTCGAGGAGGCGGCCGGTGGCGTTCTCCTCTTCGGCGGCGTGGCGGAGGGCGGGGGTGGCGTGGTGGCGGGCGCCGCAGGTGGTGCAGGCCAGGTAGTGCTGCCGCCAGACCGCGACCTCGCTCCAGTTGCCCGTACACTCGGAGCGGACGTGGCGCAGGTGGAGGCGCTCGTCGACGGCCAGGCGCTCCTCCTCGGCTTCGGTGAAGGCTTCGAGCTGGGGTTCGAAGTGGCAGTGGAAGCAGGTGAGCGAGTGAGGCAGGTTGATGGCGGCGCCGCGCTGCAGCTCCAGCTCCTTGCCGCAACGGGGACAGAGCCCCGCGAACCAGCGCACCCGGTACTGGCGCGAGAACCAGATCGCCAGGTACGTCCCCGCCACGAAGCAGAGGACCGGCCACGGATAGTGCGGCGGCACCCAGAACGACACCGGCGCCACCCCCCAGAATACCGCCAGCGACAGCACCGACGCCACCACCCGGAACGCGAACGGTCTGCGCCACAGCCCCAGCCGCGCCGGAGCGGGCGGGTACGCGCGCAGGATCAGGTGTACCGGCGGTGCCTGGAAGATGCTTCTCATGGGCCGCCCACGAGTGAGGTTTGCGGGTCCTGTTCGAACATATATACGGCGGCCGGCAGGCACAACGAAGGGGAACGGGATTGTACGCAAACCCCCTCCCCCAGGCGGTTATGGGGGAGGGGGATGCGTCGCGGAGCGACGCTGGGGGAGAGGGCCCTCACACCACCAGGTTCACCAGCCGGTCCGCCACAAAGATCACCTTCCGCACTTCCTTGCCCTCCGTGAACTTGAGCACGTTCTCATCCGCGAGGGCGGCGGCGCGGGCGTCGGATTCGGCGATGCCACGCGGCATGGGCATGCGCGCGCGCACCTTGCCGTTCACCTGCACCACGAACTCCACCGTGTCCGCCACCGTCTTCGCCTCGTCGTACGAGGGCCACTCGGCCTCGTCCCAGATCGAGTCCGTGTGGCCCGTCCGCTCCCACAGCTCCTCCGCCAGGTGCGGGGCGAAGGGGGCTACCAGGCGCACCAGCGGCTCGACCGCCGCGCGCTCAGGGGTGCGGCCGCCGGCGCGGACGGCGTTGAGGTACTCCATCATCGCCGCGATGGCGGTGTTGTAGGAGAGGACCTCCAGGTCGTCGGTCACCTTTTTGATGGTGGCGTGCAGCTTCTGCTCGACCGCCGGGTCCAGCTCGCGATCCTCGGCCGTGAGGACGCTGTCCCACAGGCGGTTGAGGAAGTTGAACGGCCCCACCAGCGCCGCGTCGCGGAAGTCGCCCCCCTCCTGGTACGGGCCCAGGAACATCAGGAAAGTGCGAAACGTATCCGCGCCCCACTGGGCGATGTACTCGTCCGGCACCACCACGTTGCCCTTGGACTTGGACATCTTCGCGCCCTCGCGCACGATGTGGCCGTGCGCGCGGAAGCGGGTGAACGGCTCCTCGAACGAGACGTGCCCCATGTCCTTGAGCGCCATCGTGATGAAGCGCGAGTACAGCAGGTGCAGCACCGCGTGCTCGTTGCCGCCGATGTAGCTGTGCACCGGGAGCCACGTCTTGGTGACCGCATCGTCGAACGGCACGGCCTCGTTCCCCGCGGAGGGGTAGCGCAGGAAGTACCACGACGAGTCCAGGAACGTGTCCGACACGTCGGTCTCGCGCCGCGCGCGGCCGCCGCACGACGGGCAGTCGGTGAGGTACCACTCCTCGTGACGCGCCAGCGGCGACACGCCCGACGCGTCCGGCTTGAAGTCCTCGATCGGCGGCAGCAGCACCGGGAGCTGGTCCTCGGGCACGGGCACGGTGCCGCACTCGTCGCAGTACAGGATGGGGATGGGCGGGCCCCAGTAGCGCTGGCGCGAGATCGTCCAGTCGTGCAGCCGGTAGTTGACGCGCGACGTCCCCGCCCCCTGCTGCGCGATGTGGGTGGTGATGGCCATCTTCCCCGTCTCCACCTCCAGCCCGGTGAAGCGGCCGGAGTTCACCAGGCGGCCGCCCCCGGTGTACGCCTGCTCCAGCGGCGTGTCACCGTCCTCGCCCTCGCCGGCGACGACGCGGCGGATGGTGAGGCCGAACTTCCGCGCGAACTCGAAGTCGCGCTCGTCGTGGCCAGGCACGGCCATGATGGCGCCTGTGCCGTACTCCATCAGCACGTAGTCCGCGATCCAGACGGGGATCTCCTCGCCGTTGATCGGGTTGAGCGCGCGGGCGCCGGTGTCCACGCCGGTCTTCGTCTTGTCCGTCTTCTTGCGCGACACCAGGTCGGTGGCGGTCGCCTGGCGGCGGTACTCGTCCACCTCGGCGCGCTGCCCGTCCGTCGTGATGCGGTCCACCAGCGGGTGCTCGGGGGCCAGCACCATGTAGGTGGCGCCGAACAGCGTGTCCGGCCGCGTGGTGAAGACGGAGACGGCCATCGGCTCGCCCGCGTCCTGCCCCACGATGGGGAAGAGGATCTCCGCCCCCTCGCTGCGCCCGATCCAGTTCTCCTGCGCCTTGCGCGTCGTGTCCGACCAGTCCAGCGTCTTCAGGTTCTCCAGCAGCTTCCCGGCGTACTGCGTGATGCGAAAGAACCACTGGCTCAGGAAGCGCATCTCCACGGCGGTGCCGCAGCGCTCGCACTCGCCGCCCACCACCTGCTCGTTGGCGAGCACGGTGTTGCAGTTGGGGCACCAGTTGACGGCCGCCTCCTTCTTCTCCGCCAGCCCCGCCTTGTAGAGCTGCAGAAAGATCCACTGCGTCCAGCGGTAGTACTCCGGACGCGTGGTGTCGACGGTGTGGTTCCAGTCGTACATGAAGCCCACGCGGCGCAGCTGCTTCGTGAAGCGCTCCACGTTGCGCGGGATCAGCTCGCTGGGGTGGATCCCCTGCTTGAGCGCGAAGTTCTCCGAGTGGATGCCGAACGCGTCGAAGCCGATCGGCTCGAAGACGTCGAAGCCCTGCAGCCGCTTGAAGCGGCCGAAGATGTCGGCACCGGTGAAGGCGTAGATGTTCCCCACGTGCAGCCCTTCGGCGCTCGGATACGGGAACATCATCAGGTTGTAGAAGGGGCGCGCGGCCGTGCGGAGCTCCTCCTCCGTCCAGGTGTTGGTCCCCCGCTCGTCCCAGCGCGCCTGCCACTTCCGCTCGACCTCGGCGGGCTGATAGCTGCCGGTGATGTGTTCGCTGCTCATGGTCGGTCCCCTGAAAATCGGGCCGCCGCCGCGGGGGAGCTCCCCCGCGGCGGCGGCCTGTAGCCTCCTGCAAATCTATCCCGCCGCCCGCGATTTACAACCCCGCGGGTGATGCTACGCGTGCGCGACCCCGGCCGGGAGCTCGGCGGCCGGAGGATCCGCGTCCGGGAGCGTGCCGCCCAGGCGGTTCTCCACCCGGCGCGTGAGCCAGGCGCGCGCGGGGTTGAACCCCAGCGCCACCACGCCGCCCGCCACCGTCGCGGCGAATCCGTCGGAGAGGTGCAGCACGTCCGCGATGAACGACGAGGCGACGTTCTCCACCACGGCGAAGAGGAGCGCGCCGCTCACCGCCATCATGCCGTAGACGGTGGTGCGCTTGAGGGCCAGCCGCGGATCGAGCGCGCCCTGGAAGAAGATGGCGAAGGCGAGGCACACCACCATCACCAGCACCGACAGCGACTGGCTGATGTTGGTGGCCATCATCACGCCGTACGGGATCTGGATCTCGCTGGCCGGGATGCCGGCCGACGCCGCCCGCACGCCGTGCACCATGCCGTACCCCATCGCGCCCAGCATCACCACGCCCAGCCACACCATCGAGTAGAGCCCCTGCACCACCCACAGGATGCGGCGCTGCCCCACCGGGTCCGCCACGGCGTAGCTGGCCCGCAGAAGCCCGACGCCGCGGTACAGCGACCAGAGAATCACCGGCATCAGCACCACGTGCAACACCGCCTGCCCGGTCCCAACGGCGAGCGCCGCGATGACGCCCGCCACCGCCGCGCCGCCCCACACCGCGGCGGAGTTCAGGAGGATGCGGCGCCCGCGGCCCACCGGCTTCGCGACGCGGCCCTTGCGCTCGGCCCGCGCGCGGTCGGACGCCTCCAGGTCCGCCAGCGTGAGCGGCTGCGGAAAGAGCGCGGCGAAGCGCAGGAACGCGCCCAGGTACACCCACTGCATGGCGCTCTGTATGACGACGACCGCCGAATACGGCACCCCCGCCTTCGCCACCATGTACGCGGGGAAGAAGGCGGTCGCCAGCACGATGGCCAGCGCGCGCGACTCCGCCCGTGCACCCGCGCGCCACACCAGCGCCAGGGCGAGCCCCACCGCGGCGAGGCACACCGCGCCCTCCACGTACAGCTCCACGGCGGGGACCTTCGCAACCCCCAGGTTGACGCCGGCCGACGCGGAGAGGGCCGCGTTCATCAGCCCCCGGTGCGCGGAGATCACCTGCGGCCACACCAGGCCGATCAGCGACTGCACGATGCTCGCGGCGCACAGCGCGGTCAGCGCGACCTGGAAGATGCGCAGCCTGATGGGACTGGAGGTACTCATGGAGGGGCCTGCTTCGGGGAACAGAGGTTTGCGGGGAAGTGGAAGCTAATGGCGCCAACCGCAACGCACAACGGGCTCACGGTGCCAGTGCGGCCACGGCGGCGTACGGGTCGGCGCGGTTCGCTCGCGCGGCGGCGATGATGTCCGCCACGGTGCGCCGCAGGTCGCCGCCGCGCGAGCGGTAGACGCGGTCGAAGAGGCCGAGCCGCTGGTAGTAGATGCGGCGCGAGATCAGCGTGGCGTTGTTGAGCGGCCCGCGCGTGAACCCGGCGAACGAGCCGGCCTTGAAGCGCGGCTGCACTTCGGCCGTGAAGCGCTGCCGCGCGCGGGCGAAGACGTGCTCGCGCTCGCGCAGCTTGTCCTCGCGGGTGAGCTCGGGGCGGGCGTAGAGCGCCTCCAGCTCCTGCACCAGCCCCTCCAGGAACTCGCCGAAGATGACGTCGTCTTCCCACGACGCGGCGGCTTCGCGGCAGCGCGGGCCCTGCGCCCCCTCGCGTGCGCAGAAGAAGTGCACGGCGCCGCGCCCGCCCACGAAGTTGGCGAAGCTCTCGTTGAACGCGACCTGCCCCGGCGCGAAAAAGGTGTTGTGGACGATCTCGTGCACCACCGTATTCCCCAGCGACACGTCGTCGTAGCGCAGCAGCGTGGAGAGGAGCGGGTCGTTGAACCACCCCAACGTGCTGAACGCCCCGGTCGGCCGCACGTACGTGTCGAAGCCCTTCCGCTCCAGCCGCCGCGCTTCCTTCTCCGCGTCTTCCGGATCGAAGAAGCCCTTGTACGGCACGCGCCCCACGATGGGGAACCACCAGGTGTGCGCCTGAAAGGTGTCCTGGCGCGCCGCGGAGAGCACCATCGCCAGCGTGTCCGAGTGGACGCGCGAGAAGAGGGTGTAGCTGTCGCCGGCCTTCAGCCCCAGCGAGTCGCGCGCAAAGAGCCGCGCCTCCTGCACCAGCACTAGCTTTCGCCGCGTCTCCGCATCGGTGGCCGGGTCCGCGACGATCCGCGCGATCGGCTTGCGCCGCGCCAGGATCTTGGCCTCTTCCCAGCTCGCGCGCACCAGGTACGCCGGCGAGCACGCGGAGGCCAGCGCACAGAGGATCAGGAGTGGCGCAACGGCGCGTCGGGCGCTTTTCATCTGATGCCGTACTCCAGAGTTGGCGCGAGCTCCTCCCACGCCGGGTTCAGCGATTCGATCAATTCGAGCTTCCTTGCACGTTTCCAGCCCTTGATCTCCTTCTCCCGCTCGATTGCCGCCCGGATGTCGTTCGTGTGCTCGAAGTACACCAGCCGGGTCACCGCGTAACGCGCGGTAAACGCGGGCAGGAGTTGCTGGCGATGCTGGTACACACGCCGCAGGAGGTCGCGCGTGACTCCAACGTACAGGGTACGCGAACGGCTCGCGAGGATGTACACGTAATAATTGTACTGTCTCATTTCTTCTGTCATCCTGAGGGAGCCGCGTCACCAAAGGCCGCGCTACACCCCACCCTCCTGCGGCGACCGAAGGATCTAGCCGGCGAGACAGGAAGGCCGCGTCGACTCGCCGTCCCCTCGACACGCGCAGTAGATCCTTCACTCCGCGCCAAAGTGTGGTTTCGCGGAGAGGCCGGAGCGGCGCGTCGTTCAGGATGACAAAATCTTGGGCGCCCTCCTTCGTCGAATACCCCGCGTGGCTACATGCCGCCCATGTGCATGCGAGTTCGGTCACCGACTCGCCGCATGTGGGGCGGGGGTGGCGCGAACGGGGTCATGCGACCCATGCAGCGGCGGGCGGGCGGGGGCATCGTGCGGCGTCCGGAGGCACTGGCCGTCCCGGACACGGAGCAAGGCATGGACGCGAGCGACGAGAACCCGAGGCGCTTCCTCTTTTCCCTTTGGGAGGGTGGTGGAAACGTGGCCCCGCAGATCGCGCTCGCGCGCAAGCTCGTGCGCCGCGGGCACACGGTGCGGGTGCTCGCCGATCCCAGCATCCGCGGCGATGCCGAGGCGGCCGGCTGCGAGTTCGTACCTTTCCGGCGCGCGCCGCACCGGATGGACCGATCCAACGAGAGCGACTTCATCCGCGACTTCGAGGCGAAGCACCCGGTGGAGGCGTTCACGCGCATCCGCGACCGGCTGATGTTCGGGCCCGCGCTGGCGTTCGCGGAGGACGCGCTGGAAGAGCTGGCGCGCGAGCCCGCCGACGTGGTCGTATCCGACTTCATCCTGCTGGGCGTGGCGGCAGCGGCGGAGCGCGCCGGAATCCCCTGCGCCCTTCTCGTGCACACGGTTTACCTGATCCCCCGCCCCGGCATCCCCGCGCCCGGCCCCGGCTTTCTGCCGATGCGCGGCCCGGTCGGGCGCCTGCGGGACGCCTTCTTCGGCTACATGTTCCTGCGCACCTTCCAGAGCGGCTTCCGCGCGCTTAACGAGGCGCGCGCGCGGCTGGGGCTGCCGCCGGTCGGCAGCATGCGCGAAGTGCTCGGCCGCGCGGAGCGGGTGCTGGTACTGGCGAGTCCGTCCGTCGACTTCGGCGAGAACGGCCTGCCCCCGAACACCCGCTACGTGGGCGCGCAGCTCGACGACCCGGCCTGGGCCGAGCCGTGGGACTCGCCATGGCCCGCGGACCATCTCGATCCGCTGGTCGTGGTGGGGCTGAGCACCACGAACCAGGGGCAGACGCGGCTGGCGCAGCGCGCGATAGATGCTCTCGGCGGCCTGTCGGTCCGCGGTCTACTGACCACGGGACCCGCCGTTGACCCCGCCCACCTGGCACCGCCCGCCAACGTCGTGGTGTGCCGCTCGGCGCCGCACGCGCAGATCTTCCGCGAGGCGAGTGCGGTCGTTACCCACGCCGGGCACGGCACGGTGATGCGCGCATTGGCCGCCGGCCTCCCCCTGGTCTGCATCCCGATGGGGCGAGATCAGGGCGACGTCGCCGCGCGCGTGGTGGCGAGCGGAGCCGGCGTCCGGCTCTCGCCGAAAGCCAGGCCGGAGAAGCTGAGAAGCGCCGTTCGTGAGGTGCTGTCCGATCCTTCATTCCGGCTGAAGGCGCAGGAGCTCGCCCGCGCGATCGCCGCCGAGTGCGCGGAGGAGCGGGGCGTGGCGGAGCTGGAGCGGCTGGCGGCGGGGACGCCGTCTACCCGATCAGCACCGCTCTCCGCCAGCGGCGGACGGAGTTGATCAGGTAGATCGCGTCGGCGCGGTGCAGGTCGGCGGGGCGGAGGACGCGCTCGCGGATGTCGCCGCGTTCGAGGAGGCGGGCGCGAAAGACGCCGGGGAGGAGGCCGCATGCGAGCGGCGGCGTCCAGAGTGCGCGATCGAGGCGGAGGACGAGGTTGGCGAGGGTGGATTCCGTCAGCTCGCCGCGCTCGTTCACCAGGAGGACGTCGTCGCAGTCGGGGCGGGAGGCGCGGCGGGTGTCGTACGCGGCGCGGCTCGTCGTCTTGTGGAAGAGGAGCGCGTCGCGGCTGTCCACCGGCTCCCGCGCGATCCCGATGCGCACCGGCGCTGGTGATCGATCGAGTAGGGATGTCTCCACGACGGCTTCTCCGGAGCGATCCAGGAGGAGCCGCACGCGTTGCGGACTGTGTGTAGCCAGGCCGCTGTGGAGCGCGCGGATGATCTCGCCGCGGGCGAAGCGGAAGCCGAAGTGGGCGGCGGATTCTTCCATCCGCCGCAGGTGACCATCCAGCAGGAAGAAGCCCGCGCTGGGCTCGTAGAGGAGCGTTTCGAGGAGGCGGAAGTCGTTGGGGGCGCGGTGGGTGAAGGCGGCCTTGTCCAGGCACTCGCGGTGCTCCGCCGCCGCATCCGAGTCCCACGTGATCCCGCTCCCAACCCCCAGCTCCGCGCGCCCTGCATCGCGATCCACCACCACCGTCCGAATCGCGACGCTGAACACCGCCTCCCCCGGCGACGCGAACCCGATCGCGCCGCAGTACACGCCGCGCGGCTCGTCCTCCACGTCCGCGATGATCTGCATCGTCCGCACCTTCGGCGCGCCGGTCACGCTGCCGCACGGGAAGAGCGCGCGAAAGATGTCCGTCAGTCGCGTGCCGGCGCGGGGGCGGGCGCGGATGGTGGAAGTGAGCTGGTGGACGGTTTCGTAGCGCTCGACCTCGAACATCCGCTCCACGCGCACGCTCCCCGGCTCCGCCACGCGCCCCGCATCGTTCCGCAGCAGGTCCACGATCATCAGGTTCTCCGCCCGCTCCTTGGGCGATGCGAGCAGCTCCGCCGCGAGCGCCGCATCCTCAGCCGGGAAGCGGCCGCGGGGGCGGGTGCCCTTCATCGGCCGCATCACCAGCTCGCCATCGCGGAAGCCGAAAAAGAGCTCGGGCGATGCGGAGATGATGGCGCTGCCGTCCACCTCCAGGTACGCGCAAAAGGCGGAGCGCTGAGCACGCGCCAGACTCTCGTAGAGCGCGACGGTGTCGCCGCGAAAGGGCGCGCGGAGGCGGAGGGTGTAGTTGACCTGGTACGTGTCGCCCGCCGCGATCAGCTCCCGGATCTCGCCGACGCGCTGGAAATATGCGGGCTGCGAGGTGGCGGTCTCCCAGTCGCCCAGCTCGAATTGTCCGTGCGGTGCCTCGTCCGGAGCGGTCTCCTCGCGCCTGGAGAAGAGCGCGAACCAGGCGAGGGGGAGGCGCGGGTCGGGGGGGCGGGTGGTGAGCGCGGCATCAAAGGCGGGGGCGGCCTCGTACGCCACGAACCCCACTGCGTGCAGCCCCGCATCCGTCGCCGCCTCCACCTCGGCGAGAACGGGCAGCACGTCCTCCACGCGATCCGCCCGCACCATGCGCTGGAAGCCGCCGAAGCGGAACGAGCGCGCCCCCCGCATCGGATCGAACGAGTCGAAGCGTACGAGGGGCGCGCCGTCTGTCTTGCTGTTCATCCGATCAGCCCGAAACCTTCCAGGTCTCGGAGGAGCTTGTCGAGCGAGGGGCACCGGCCGCGCGCTGCCGCGATGTCGAGTCTCGCCATGAGCGCTGGCTGGTCTACACGATCCACGTAACCACGCCCGGCCATCATCTCTTCCACGCGGCCCTTCGCCCCACGAGGCCGTTCGGGGTCGTCGGTCCATGCCGCGTCCGCCGCGATTCCGCGATAGCCGCGAAGCGATTCAATTCCGCCGAGGAACCACGCCTCGATCTCGCGCACCGCGAACACAACCGAGACCGGCAGGTTGGTCACCACTCGGGCACGGGCAAGCAGCGCGGGAGCGAGTTGCGCCGGACAGTCGTCATCCGCATCAAGGAGCACGAGCACCGCCGAAGGGCTCGCACGAACCCGTACGGCAGCTTCCAGCGCCCGCTCCAGCTCGCCAGCCTTCACGACCAGATTGCGCTTCACGCGGAAAGCAGGAGCCGCCTCGATGCCGAGGCGGCGGAGCAGCAGGGGGACCGACGCAAGTTCCGCGTATCCCTCTACGATGCTGACCACGGACACGTCAGGCGGCCTCCCCTATGCGGCGGGCGGGCGGGCCGAACACGTCCATGCTGTCCGACAGCTCCTTGGCGGCAACGAGATCCGCGCCGAGTTCGTTGATCCGCAGAAGCTCTCCGGGTGAGTAAAGGTGGTCGCGGATCACCTGGCGAGATGCGGTCGAGACCGGCGCGATAGCAGTTCGCCCATCAGTCTTCGCCACGACGCGGAACACGTCGTCGGAAAGGTCGTCGTAGTCCAGGACCTCCGGGCTGTGCGTGGTGACCAGGATCTGCGATCGACGGGAAGCATCGATCAGGACCGACGTAACCACTTCCGCTGCGGCAGGATGGATGTTTGCCTCGGGCTCCTCGATCACCATAACGGACGGAGCGAGCGGCTGATAAGCCGCCAGCAGAAAGCCCAGTACCCGCAACGTTCCTTCAGACATGCTCGGCGCCATGAACGCCATAGGCGACTCGGGGGTGGGCCCCTCTTCTTCGAACCGGACAGATTCGAAGCGGCCTCCGAACAGCTGCGTTCCAATTCCCGTGACACCGGGAACGACGCTCTTCAAAAGCTCCGCCACCCTCTCGAAACGATCCGGGTTCGTGTCATTGAGGTGCCTCAGCACCGAAGCGCCGTTGGAGCCGTCCGGACGCAGCTGCAAGCCGGAGTCGAGCGTCTGCATCTCACCCAGCTTCTCAGGGATTATTCCGTATGAACGAATTCCCATCAGGAAGTCGTATACGCTTCGGTACTCGGAAGCGGCGGAGGCGGCGAAAAGGGCAAGGCGGCCAGGTTCGATCCGCGCGCGTATACCGGCAATCTCCTCGATGAACTCGCCGTTCTTCAACGAAAAACGATCGACCTGTCCTCCCGCACGTGTGACCACGCATCGCTCTTCGGCGACCGTGCTGGAGCGTCCTTCTTCACCGGACAATTCGATGGCGTAATCGGCGACGTCCTCGTTGGGAAGATCGATGACGAGACGGATTCCGATCGTGCCGGATGCTGAGGCAGGCCGCCAGAGGAGCGACGAGTATCCGCCCCGCCTCTGAATCGCGAGGTCAACCGAATCGGCAACGCAATCCCGTACAAACGAAAGCGCGTCTACAAAATTGCTCTTGCCGCTACCGTTTGTACCGATCAGAACAGTAAGATCGCCCAGCCGCACCACCGCCTGCTCGATGCTCTTGTAGTTCCGTATGTGAACCTCACGGATCTTCGGAAACGCGGGCATCGGGCCTCGACGGGGCGGTGGACAGGGTCACTTCAGGCGAACGACAGATCACCGCAAAGATCGCACGCGAACGGCTCAGCTTTCCACCGGGTGCGGCATCGGCTGGGGGCGGGTCATGCGCTCGGGGGAGAGGATCTTGTCGAGGTCCTCGCGCGCGATCCAGCCCTTTGCGCAGATCAGGTCCCAGACGCCGGCGCCGGTCTGGAGCGCTTCGAGGGCGACCTCGGTGGAGCGCTCGTAGCCGATGTACGGGACGAGGGCCGTCACCAGGCCGATGGAGTTCTCCACCATCCAGCGGAGGCGCTCGCGGTTGGCGGTGATGCCCACGATGCACCGCTCGCGCAGCACGATGGCCGCGCGCGTGAGCATGTCGGTCGATTGAAAGAGGTTGAAGCCGATCACCGGCTCGAAGACGTTGAGCTGCAGCTGCCCCGCCTCGGCAGCCATGGTGATGGTGAGGTCGTTCCCCACCACCTGGAAGCAGACCTGGTTCACCACCTCCGGGATCACCGGGTTCACCTTCCCCGGCATGATGGAGGAGCCGGGCTGCATCGGCGGCAGGTTGATCTCGTTGAGCCCCGTGCGCGGCCCCGACGAGAGGAGGCGCAGGTCGTTGCAGATCTTGCTCAGCTTCACCGCCACCCGCTTGAGCACGCCCGACACCTGCACGAAGGCGCCCGTGTCCGCGGTGGCCTCGATGAGGTCGGGCGCCGTCTCGAGATCGAGCTGCGTGATCTCGGAGAGGCGTTGGCACACCAGGGCGGCGTAACGCGGGTCGCTGTTGATGCCGGTACCGATGGCGGTGGCGCCCATGTTGGTCTCGCGGATCAGCGCCGCGGCCTCGCGCAGGCGGTCCATGTCTTCGCCGATGGTGACGGCGAAGGCGTTGAACTCCTGGCCCAGCGTCATGGGCACCGCATCCTGGAGCTGGGTGCGGCCCATCTTGAGGACGTCCGCGAACTCGGCGCCCTTGGCGAAGAAGGCGTCGCGCAGCTCGCCCAGCGCCCTCACCAGGTCGTCGATCCCCCAGTGCGCGGCGATCTTGAGCGCGGTGGGATACACGTCGTTGGTGCTCTGGCTGAGGTTGACGTGGTTGTTGGGGTGCACCACGTCGTAGTCGCCCTTGCGCAGCCCCATCAGCTCCAGCGCGCGGTTGGCGATGACCTCGTTGGCGTTCATGTTGGTGGACGTCCCCGCCCCGCCCTGCACCACGTCCACCACGAACTGCGCGTGCAGCCCGCCGTCGCGGATCTCGCGACAGGCGCGGACGATGGCGTCGGCCACGTCTTCCGGCAGGAGGTCCAGCTCCCGGTTGGCCAGCGCGGCTGCTTCTTTGATGGCCGCCAGCGCGTGGATCAGGTAAGGATACTGCGACACCGGGATCCCCGTGATGGGGAAGTTCTCGGTGGCGCGCAGCGTCTGCACGCCGTAGTACAGGTCCACCGAGAGCTGGCGCTCGCCCAGCAGGTCGTGCTCGGTGCGCAGCTCGCCGGAAAGGTACCCGCTCCCCCGCCCACTGAGCAGCGTGTTGGCGTAGCGGAGCCGCGACGAGATCACCTGCGCCGCGGCGGTCACCAGCTTCCCGTAGAGCTGCGGGTTCTCGCCGGCGATGAGGGCCACGGCGTCGCGCGGGATCTCCACGAACTCGGCATCCTCGGTCACCACGCCGCTGGTGGAGTGCGGGTAGTCGTCCAGCAGGCTCCCCTCGCCGAACGACTCGCCCTCGGTAAGAAGGTGCAGCACCTGCGGCCGCCCGTTGAAGCCCTTTACGATCTGCACCCGCCCCTTCACCAGCACTCCGAACGCGCGGCGCGGCTGGCTCTCGCGGAAGACGTACGCGCCCGCCGGACAGCTCTTCGATTGCGCGTGCGCGGCGAGCGTCCCGAGCTCCTCCTCGCTGAGCGATTGGAAGAGCGGGTGCGAGCGGAGGGCGGCGGCGACGGACCGATCCATGGCGACTGCAGGGGTACGTTGGATGGGTGACGAGGTACGGGAACCGACCCCGCCCGAGCGCTGTAACCTGTTCTCTCTGCCGCGTGTACGCAACCCGGTGCATGGAACGGAGATTGCACCCACGCGCCCCTCCTTGGACCGGACAGGCCCGCTTCCGCGGGCCGGTGAGGGGACCACGCAATGGAGGGTCACATGGCGATCTGGGACCGCAACGACAACGGGAACCGCGGCAACATGGGCGGGCGGGCGCGCAACCTGGCCGACCGCGCGGGGAACGCGATGCGCCACGGGATGGACCACATGCACGACCGCGGCAACGGCGGCTACGACCGCATGAACTACCAGGGCCGCCCCAACGGCGGGTGGAACGGCGACTCGTACGGCGGGAACACCATGGGCTCCGGCACGCGCCCGATGGGGAACCAGTACGACCGCGACATGACCTACCGCGGCATGCCGGGCGGCAACGTCAATGGCGGCATGGGGCGCAACCTGGAGTACGGCTACGGGGCCGGGGACCGCGACGAGGCCGGGTTCGCCTCCATGAACTACGACCGCGAGTACGGGATGGGCGGCGGGCGGATGAACTCCGGCTACGACCGCGGCTTCGGGGCGGCGGGCGGGACGGGGTACGACCGCGGCTTCCAGGGCGGCCGCGACACCGACAACGGCGACCCCTTTGGCGACCGCCAGCAGCAGACCCCCATCCGCGTGATGCGTGGCCGCGAGGGGAACATGGGCGGCGGCAACATGGGGCGCGGTGACTTTGGTGATCGCGGGATGATGGGGCGCGAGCGCGGCTACGATCGCAGCTGGGCCTTCGGCGCGCAGGGGATGGAGCGCACCGACTTCAACCGCGGCGACCGCAACAACCGCCTCTCGTCCGACCGTCTGGACCGCCACGACGAGTCGTACCGCGCGTACCAGGACCACGGCGGCTACAAGCGCGGCCCGAACTACGATCCGTACTACAACAGCGGCGAGTTCGGTGCGCAGGGCGGCGGCGACATGGAGGACCCCGGGTTCGCGGCGCGATACGACGCGAACTACCGGAACCGCAGGGACCGCGACTGGTTCTAAGTGAACCGGGAAACGGAAACCGGCCCGCCGCGACAGCTGTCGCGGCGGGGCGGTGTTCGTTTTGGTGTGGTGCCGACAGCGGGCGACGGCGTGGGGTCGGGCACGGGCGGCCACGCGGGGCCGCCCCTACGAGGTTCTGCGGCGGGGCGGAGATTGGGGCGGGGGCGAGGGTGGGCAGACACGCAGGTCTGCCCCTACGGGTATTGGTGTGCGTGGCGGGGCGGTGCAGCGGGGGCGGGCACGGGCGCGATGAATCGCGCCCCTACCAGATCTGTGCGAAGCGCGGGCAGTTCTCCCCCTCCCCGCCCTGCGCCCCCGCAGGCGGGGGAGGGGGTCGGGGGGAGGGGGCCTACTGCCCCATCCGCCGCTTCAGCTCGGCGAGCTGGTCGTCGACGCTGGGGCGCGGCGGGGGAGGTGGGGCGCCGGAGAGGTCGTTGAGGGCGTCGGAGTAGGCGTTGTCCGAGGCGATGCGCTCCTCCATGCGCGACATGTTGTCGAGCGGGTCGGAAGGATCGCGGCGGCCGGCGGCGTCGATGGCGGCGTGGGCACCGCGGCGGCGGATCTCCGCGACCAGGATGAAGCGGTTCGCGTCCGCCTCCTTGTAGCGCCGCATCATCTCCTCGGACTCGGCGCGGCGAAGCTGGAGCTCGGCGTTGGCGGCGCGCAGCTTCTCCTCGAGCACGGCGACGCGCTGGCGGTGGCGGTCCGCGAACTCCTTTGCGACGCGCGCCGTTTCCGCGTCGTTGATGCGCTCGGCCATCCCGCCGCGGCGCACGGTGTCGTCCAGGGCGCGGCGCTCGCGCTCCAGGTCGGCGGTGGTGGCCTGCACGTTCTTCTCGTAGAGCGGGAGCGCGGCGCGGGCCTGCACCATCTCGCGGCGCATGGAGGCCAGGAGCCCCGCCACGTCGTCCTCCGGATCGCGCCGCGCCGTCTCCTCCAGCAGGGCATTCCAGCTCTGCGCGAACAGTCTCTTCAGGTCGTCCAGCATCGGCGGCGGGGAGCGGGAGGTGATGGTCGAGCGGGCCCCGGAATGTCGGGGCGCGGGGGGCGCCGGGGCAAGGGGTTGGCGGGCTCCAGCTTGGAGCCCCTTGGGCCTGATCCTTGCCTTGACCGCGTCCCCGACGACCACCCGAGGATTCCCAATGGCTAAGACCGAACCGGTTCCCATCCGCCTCCCCCGCATGGGGAACCTGTCCAAGGAAGAGCAGAAGTCCATCACCCACGGCGGTTTCTGGATCCAGGAGGCGGAGCGGGAGATCTACAAGCGGGCCCTGGCGGCGCTGAACGAGGCCGGAGTCCCGTACGTGGTCGCCGGCGCGTACGCCATCTACGAGCACACCGGCATCTATCGCCAGACCAAGGACCTGGACCTCTTCTGCGAGCCGGAGGCGGTGATGCAGGCGATGGAGGTCCTTCGCAAGGCGGGCTTCCGCAGCCGGCTGGAGCAGGGGCACTGGCTGGCCAAGGCGCTCGACGACCCGTACTTCATCGACGTCATCTACGGGATGGGGAACGGGCTGGCGCTGATCGACCGCGACTGGTTCCAGCACTCGTCGCCCGCCATCCTGGCGGCGACGCCGGTGCGCGTGGCGCCGGTGGAGGAGCTGATCTGGCACCGCCTCTTCATCAGCGAGCGCCACCGGCACGACATGGCCGACATCGCGCACCTGATCCTGTGCAAGGGGCACCAGATGGACTGGCGCCGCCTGGTGGACAAGACGGGCGAGCACTGGCCGCTCCTCCTGTCGCAGGTGATGATGTTCCGCTACGTCTATCCGGGCTACAGCGACCAGGTGCCCGCGTGGGTGCTGGACGAGCTGCTGGAGAACGCGCGCTCCGCCGCCAGCAGCCGTCCCGCCGAGGGCGACGCGCACGACGTGACGCGCGGCACCCTGATCTCGCGCTTCTCCTTCACCATCGACGTGAACGAGTGGGGCTTCCACGACCAGCGCGAGGAGCTGATCCGGCGCATGGAGCAGCACCCCTCCGTCACCGCGCTGGTGGCGAGCGACGTGTGGGACGAGCGCGCGTCGGCCGAGAAGAGCGAGGGAGACTCTGAGGAGGGCGACGGATGACGGCTCCGGCTACACCCGCCTCGGACGGGCGGCCCGCGGAGCGGCGGCGCAGGACCGACCCGCGCCCCGGCGTGGTGCGCATCGCCGCCGTCGGCGACTTCCACTGCGGCGAGGAGGACGTGGGGAAGTACCGCGAGCACTTCGCGGGCGTCAACGACGACGCCGACGTCCTGCTGCTGGCCGGCGACCTCACGCGGCGCGGCACCCCGCCCGAGATCAAGGTGGTGCTGGGCGAGCTCGCGGACGTGCGCATCCCCATCCTGGCCGTCCTGGGGAACCACGACCACGAGAGCGGCCGCGTGGAAGAGGCGAAGGCGCTCCTCCGCTCGCGCGAGGGACTCCACCTGCTGGACGACGAGCCCTTCCAGCTCAATCCGCACGTGGGGATCGCGGGGGTGAAGGGCTTCATGGGCGGCTTCGGCCGCTGGACGCTGACCGCGTTCGGCGAGGCGGCCACCAAGGAGTTCGTGGGCACCACCATCGAGGAAGCGCAGACACTGGAGTTCGCGCTGCGCCGCCTGTCGACGCCGATCCGCGTGGTGCTCCTCCATTACTCTCCCACGGTGGACACGGTGATGGGCGAGCCGGAGACGATCCACGCCTTCCTGGGCAACGACCGCCTGGCGGAGCCGATCGACCGCTTCGGCGCCTCGGTGGTCTTTCACGGCCACGCGCACCACGGCACCTTTCGCGGCAAGACGGCGGGCGGGGTGCCGGTGTTCAACGTGTCGCTCTCGCTGGTGCGGCAGGAGGGCGTAGGCGAGATGTACTTCGTCTACGAGATCCCCATCCCGCAGGAGGCCGTGGAGACGACGGAGCCCGCGGCTAGCGGCGCTCCAGAAAGCGCATGAGCGCGGCTTCTTCCGCGTAGAAGCGCCCCGGCAGGCTTTCCTCGCCGGGGCGCATCTCTTTGCGCATCAGCGGCGCGATGGTCAGCCCGCGCTCGTACCGCTCGAAGACGGCGGGGTGGATGTACGAGCTGCGGCAGACGGCGGGCGTGTTCCCCAGGTCCGCGGAGACCAGCTTGCAGGCGAGGAGGGTGTTTTTCTTCGCCTCGGTGGGGTTCTTGGGCGGCCCGAGCTCCGCCAGCACGACGGCCGCGCGCACCGTGCCGCCCCAGGTCCGCAGGTCCTTGCTGGTGAAGCGCTTCCCCACGATCTCCTTGACGTACTCGTTGACGTCGCGCGAGGTCACGGGGTGCGCCTTTCCCTCGTCGTCCAGGTACTTGAAGAGGCGCGGTCCCGGGATCTCCAGGATCTCGCGCATCACCTCCACCAGCGGCGTGTCCGCCACCACCTGCCGCTGGTGGACGGCCTTCTTGCCGCGGTACTTGAAGACGAGGTTGTTTCCCTCGATGCGCAGGTGGTTCTTGCGCAGCGTGGCGAGCCCGAACGTCTTGTTCTCGGTGGCGTAGCGCTCGCTTCCCACGCGGAAGGCGCCGCGCATCATCAGCCGCACGATGGTGGCGAGCACGCGCTCGCGCCCGACGCCTTCGCGCCCCAGGTGCTCGTCCGTGGCCTCGCGCAGATGGGGGATGCAGCGCGCCAGGTCGAGCAGCTTGCGGTACTTGCCGCGCGAGCGCTTGGCGGTGAACTCGGCGTTGTAGCGGTACTGCTTGCGCCCCGCCTTGTCGATCCCGGTGACCTGCACCTTGGCCGCGGGATCGGGCGAGATCTCCACGTCCGTCCACGCCGGCGGAATCACCAGCTTGCGGATGCGCTCCAGCGCCGCCTTGCTCTTGAGCGGCGCGCCGTCGCCTCGCAGGTAGCTGAACCCCGTTTCGGGAGTGCCGACCCTGCGCCAGGGCCGCTCTTTCGTCGTTTTCTTGGGCATTTGGCGCGTGATGGATACAAGGAGCGGGCCGTGGCGGGAGGGCCCCCTCCCCCCGGCCTTTTCCCTCGCCTGCGGGGGCGCAGGGCGGGCGAGGGGGAGAACTGCCCGCCGCCTCGCACAGATCCGGCACGGGCGCGATTCATCGCGCCCGTGCCGCTGCCGCTCCG
>DASWNZ010000006.1:0-33664 GCA_036398975.1 Longimicrobium sp. | reverse complement strand
GCCGCCGCCGAAGCGGGCGACGCCGTGGCGCTGGACGTGCTGCGCCGCGAGGCGGGGGAGCTGGCGCAGCACCCGCGCGCGCTGGCCGCGGTGCTGGGCCCCTGGACGGCGCCCGTCTCGGTCGTCTTCCACGGCGGCGTCCTCTCCTCCCCGCTGTACGCGCGCCTGGTTACGGAGGCGCTCGCGGGCGGCCCGCACGAGCTCCGCGTGCGAGAGCCCGTCGCGGATGCGGTGTCGGGCGCGCTGGCGCTGGCGATGGCGTAGCGCAGAGGGCCCCCTCCCCCCGGCCCCCTCCCCCGCCTGCGGGGGCGCAGGGCGGGCGAGGGGGAGAACAGCCCGGCCGCACCGATCGCACCCTCCCCCTCCCCCAGGCAGTTTTGGGGGAGGGGGATGCGTCGCGGAGCGACGCTGGGGGAGAGGGCCTCACTTCACCACCCACCACGCCCATGCCCAACTCGATCCGCCTCGCCGCCGCGCTCGCCCTGCTCGCCGCCTGCGCGAACCCGCCGCGCACGGGGCCGACGCCGGATGCGCCGTATGACCTGCTGATCCGCGGGGGGCGCATCGTGGACGGCACGGGGAGCCCCTGGTACCGCGGCGACGTGGCGGTGCGGGGGGACCGGATCGTGGCCGTGGGGCTCCTGCCGGGTGCACGCGCGCGCGACACCATCGACGCCACGGGGCTCGTCGTGGCGCCGGGGTTCATCGACATGCTGGGCCACTCGGAGTACCCGCTCCTGGCCGACCCGCGCGCCATCTCCAAGATCACGCAGGGTGTCACCACCGAGATCACCGGCGAGGTGACCAGCGTGGTGCCCGTCAACGAGAACACGCTGCGTGAGCTCCCCTCCGAGACGCGCCCCCGCGTCACCTGGACCGACCTGGACGGTTACTTTGCGGCGCTGGAGCGCGCCCGCCCCGCCATCAACCTGGGCACGTTCGTCACCGTGGGCTCGGTGCGGCGCTACGTGATCGGCGACGCGGACCGCCCCGCGACGCCCGCCGAGGTGGAGCAGATGCGGGGACTGGTGGCAGGCGCGATGCAGCAGGGGGCGATGGGGCTCTCCAGCGGCCTCATCTACGCCCCGGCATCGTACGCCAGCACCGAGGAGGTGACGGAGCTGGCGCGCGTCGCGGCGCGCTACGGCGGCGGGTACGCGTCGCACATCCGCTCCGAAGGCGACCGGCTGGTGGACGCGATCAACGAGGCGATCGCCATCGGCGAGGGGGCGGGGACGTGGGTGCAGATCCATCATCTCAAGGCGTCCGGCCGCGCCAACTGGGGGAAGATGCGCCCCGCCGTCGCCGCCATCGAAGCCGCGCGCGCCCGCGGCGTGGACGTGACGGCGGACCAGTACCCGTACATCGCCTCCGGCACTGGGCTGGACGCCACCATCCCCAACTGGGCGCACGCCGGGGGCACCGACTCGCTCCTCGCCCGCCTGCGGGACCCAGTCACCCGCGCCCGCCTGCGCGGGGAGCTCACGAGCGGCGGCACGGACTGGCGGATCGGCACCTCCGCGGGCGGCCCCAGCGGCGTGATGATCGCCTCCGTGGGCGCGGACTCGCTGCGCCGCTACCAGGGGATGCGGCTCAGCGAGGTGGCGGAAGCGCGTGGCCAGGAGGTAGTCGACGCCCTCTTCGACGTGCTGCTGGCCGACCGCGCGCGCACCGCCGCCATCTACTTCTCCATGTCCGAGGAGGACCTGGAGTGGGCGATGAAGCAGCCGTGGGTGAGCGTGGGAATGGACGCAGGCGCCCGCGCCGCCGATTCCACGGTGACCAGCCGACCGCACCCGCGCGCATACGGCACCTTTCCGCGCATCCTCTGCCGCTACGTACGCGAGAGCCAGGTGATCACGCTGGAAGACGCCGTGCGCAAGTTCACCGCGCTCCCCGCATCGCGCGTGGGGCTGGCGGACCGCGGCGTGGTGAAGGCCGGGATGTACGCCGACCTCACCCTCTTCGACCCCGCCACCGTCTGCGACCGCGCCACATTCGAGAACCCCGTCCAGACCTCGGTCGGCATCCGCCACGTCATCGTGAACGGCACCCCCGTCGTCCGCAACGGCGCCGTGACCGGAGCGCGCTCCGGCCGGGGCCTGCGCCGGGGCGGCGTCAGGTGACCGACGCTTCCACCCTCCTCCTTCCTCGAAAGCTGGACATCGCGCAGGTCGTCCCGTCGTAGGGGCAGCCCCACGTGGCTGCCCGTGCCCTCCCATGCGCCGCAGCCCGCAACTGCGCCGTCGATCTCCCGTTGCCCCATCCCCTCCTGCTCTACACCCGCCGCCCACGCATGCGCCCCACCACGATGTGGCGGATCGTTGCCCTGCCGCTCTTCTTTCTCGCTTTCAATGCTCCAAGCGCCGCAGCCCAGGTTCGGGGCTCCATCGTCGATAGCCTGGGGAACGCCATCCCCGCTGCCACCGTCGAGCTGTGGAGCGGCCTGCGGCGCGTCCGGGGGACGCGAACCGACTCGCGAGGCGCCTTTCACCTCCAGACCGACCGCACCTCGCCTCCAACCGGGCTGTTCGTGCGGCGGATTGGGTTCGAGAACAGCTCGCTCGCGATCCGCGGCGACACGAGTGTCGTGATCGCGCTTCGTTCGACTGCGCTGCAACTGTCGGGGATCCTCGTGACCGCGGGGAATCGCGTGTGCCCGAATCGCGAGGACCCGGCTGCGCGAGCTCTTTTGGAGGCGATGCAGGCGCGATACCCGACGCACTCAGGAACCGTGTACTTCCACTCCCTCGGCACCCTGGTCCGGGCCACCGTCCCAATTGAACGGATCGACGAGGTCGGGGAGGTCGAACCGCAACAACGCACCTGGCAGTACTCAGGCACACCCACCTGGGGCGTGTGGCGAGACATAATCGGCCGGGACGGATATGCGATGCGGATCAACGGAGGAATGGGTGAGGCCTATGCTTCCTGGTTCTATGCACCCCTCCAGCTCGCGATCGCGCAGCACTTCATCGAGCCGCAGTTCGCCGAGCTTCATACGATAAGCATCGTGAGCACCGTCCACGGAGGCACGGTGCTCGGCTTCTGCCCGGGCCGGGGAAACGGACGCTCTCGAACGCGGCTCGAAGGGACCCTAACGCTATCCCCCGCACATGAGCTGATTCGCGGCAGGTGGCGGTATCTCACACCCACCCTGAACGAAGAGGCGGGTTCCGAAGCGGAGTTCCTGCCACCCAGTATCGTCTCCGGCGCGCTGCTACTTCCAAGGTCGTACCGCTACTGGAGGCGAACGAATCGCGGTCGCTTCTTCGTGCAGCAGCAGACTTTCTCCGAGTGGCGCATTTCACCGGACCAAACGCCACCCACGATGCCTTCGTCGCCCGATGACTGACGAAGCGGCCGGGTGGTTGCATAGGCGCGGGCCCTCACCCGCACCCGTGCATCGATGCCGCGCTCGCTCCTGATCTACAACCCCGCAGCCGGCCAGCGCTGGCGGCACCCCTCGCCCGCGTCCGTACTCCGTGAGCTGGAGCGGCGCGGATGGACGGCGGAGCTCCTCGTCACCGAGGGCCAGGACCACGCCACGCACCTCGTCCGCGAGCACCTGTCGCCCGAGGTGGAGGCGGTGTGGGTCTGCGGCGGCGACGGGACGCTGGGGCAGGCCGCCACGGCGCTGGTGGGGAGCGAAGTCCCGCTCGGCATCCTCCCCACCGGCACTGTGAACGTTGTAGCAGCGGAGTGCGGCATTCCGAACGGCCCCGGCCCCGCCCTGGACGCGCTCACCCGCCGTCCGGGGCGGCGCGCGTTCCGCACGTGGCGGGTGGGCGAGCGCGCCGCGCTGCTCGGGCTGGGAGTGGGCTTCGAGGCGCGGGTGATGGAGCGCGTCTCGCTCGGCATGAAGCGGACGCTCGGCTTCCCCGCGATCGGCGCGCGGGGGGTGCTGGAGTGGGCGCGCTACGAATTCCCCGCGCTCCGCGTGACCGGCGAAGACGGCGACGGGCGCCCCTTCGACCTCCCCGCCACGCAGGCGCTCGCCACGATCACGCGCCGCTTCGCCGGCACACACACCGTCGCCCCCGCCGCCGATCCCGAGGACGGGTGCATCGACCTGGTCCTCTTCAGCGGCCGTTCGCGTGCGAGGATGGCGGGCTTCTGGCTCGGCATCCAGCTTCCCGGCACCGCACACCTGCGCATCCCCGGCGTCCGCACCCTGCGCGCCCGCCGCCTCCGCGTCACCGCCGCCGACGGCTCTGCTGTCATCGCCCACGTCAACGGCGATGCGGTCGAGCACACCCCCTTCTCCGCCGAGCCGTGGGGCCCGGTCCAGATCCTGGTCCCGCCGCGGTAGGTGTTGGTGCGGAAGGCGGGGATCGCGGTGCGGCGGGCGACGGGCAGACACGCAGGTCTGCCCCTACCGGAAACCGGTGTGCGTGCAGCGAGGAACGAGCGGGGGTGAGGGCCTCCCCGATTCCAGCGGCCGAATCAGGACGACAACCCCCCGCCCGCGTGTTAGACTGTCCGCATGACGCTGACCCACGACGAGATGATGGCGCGCTTCTACGGGCGCGACCGCACGGCCAACGGGCGCTTCCTCACCGGCGTGCTGACGACGGGGATCTACTGCCTCCCTTCGTGCACGGCCCGCAAGCCGCGGCCGGAGAACGTGCGCTTCTTCGGCAGCGAGGACGAGGCGCGCACCGCCGGGCTGCGCCCCTGCCGCCGCTGCCGGCCGGACCACTTCTACCAGGAGTACGATCCGGACCTCCACCTCCTCGCCACGCTGGTGGCCGAGGTCCGGCGCGGACCCGCCGCATTCGCCGATGCCGCCGCGCTCGTCTCCGCCTCGGGGATCGGCGCGACGAAGCTGAACGCGCTCTTCCGGCGCCATCATCACACCACCCCCGCCGCCTTCCTGGCGCGCGAGCGCGTCCGCGCAGCCTGCCGCGTGCTGGCCGAGGGCGAAGGAGCGACCGGAGCGGCGTACGCGGCGGGGTTTGAGAGCCTCTCCGCCTTCCACGAGAACTTCCGCCGCCACACCGCCCTCACCCCCGGCGAGTACCGCCGCCTGGGAAGCTCGGACACGTTCACCCTCACCCTCCCCGACGACTTCCAGGCCGGCTACGCGCTGCGCGTGATCGGGCGCGACGCGGAGAGCGTGGTGGAGCGGGTGGAGGGCGGCACCGCGTACAAGGCGGTGCGCCTCGCCGGCCGCCCGGCGGTGCTGGCGATGGAGGTCGCGGAAGGGCGCGTCCGCTGCCGCGTGGAGTCCGCGCACGAGCCGGACGCCGAAGCCATGCGCCAGGCCCACGCCGTCTCGCTGCGCCTTCTGGGCCTCACGATGGACCCCGCGCCATTCGAACGCCGGCTGGCCGAGAACGCGTCGTGGGTTCCGCTGATCGAGGGGCGCCGCGGCCTGCGCATCCCGCAGACGGCCGACGCCTTCGAGGGGATCGTGTGGGCGATCGCGGGGCAGCAGGTAAACCTCCCCTTCGCCTACGCGCTGCGCCGGGACCTGGCGCGGCTGTGCGGCGACCCGGCCGGCCGCGGACTCCGCGCGCACCCCACGGCCGATGCGGTGGCGGCGCTCGGCTACGACGACCTCGCCGCGCTCCGCTTCTCGCGCCGCAAGGCCGAGTACCTGGTCGACACCGCGCGCCTGGCCGTCTCGGGCGAGCTGCCGCTGGACGGCTTCGCCGATGCGCCCGCCACCGAGGTGGAGCGGCGGCTGGGGGCGGTGCGCGGCTTCGGGCCGTGGAGCGTGCACTACTTCATGATGCGCGCGTGCGGCTTCGCGGACTGCGTCCCGGTCGGGGACACGGGGCTCTCCACGGGGCTGATGAACTTCTTCGGGCTGGACCACCGGCCGGGCGCGGATGAGGTGAGGGCGCTGATGGAGCCCTTTGCCCCTTTCCGCAGCCTGGCGACTTTTCACCTATGGATGAGCCTGGGAGACCCTGCATGAGCCTCTTCGCGACGCGCATCGACACCCCCATCGGCGCCCTGGTCGCGCTGGTGGACGAAGACGGCGCCCTGGCGCGCCTCCTCTTTCCGCACCAGCCCGTGCCCGACGGCGTGGCGTGGGACGACGCCCGCGGCGCCCCCGCGGCCGCGCAGCTCGCCGAGTACTTCCGCGGCGAGCGGCGCAGCTTCGACCTGGCGCTCGCCCCACGCGGCACCGACTTCCAGCGCGCCGTGTGGGACGAGCTGCGACGCATCCCGTACGGCGCCACCGTCAGCTACCGTGCCCTGGCCGAGCGCGTCGGCCGGGCGAACGCCTCGCGCGCCGTGGGCCGGGCCAACGCCACCAACCCGCTCCCCATCGTCGTCCCCTGCCACCGCGTCATCGGCGCGGACGGCACGCCCACCGGGTACGCGGGCGGGCTGGACGCCAAGATACAACTGCTAGCGCTGGAGACGCGCTAACAATCGCTAACCCGCGGGACCCGGCTACCCTCTGTCTCCCTCAACAGCACAGGGTCGGGAATATGGCTTGTTTCACACCAGAGCCGCGGAGATGCCCTGTTTCCATGCCTTTGTCTCGTTAGGATACGCGAAACACACCAAAAGCTCTCGGTGAGCCAATCTTGTGTGAGGCATGGCAGAGTTCAGGCCTAGGCTGGAACTTGTCATCAGAGCGCCGAAGCCCACACATCGATGAACTGAGTTGCCGGCATGCTCAACCTCCTCACCTTTCCAGACAATTGACTTGGCACAGAATGTCGGCTACCGTCCAATCGCAGTCTAGCGGGACCCCTGGTGAAGCTCGCCACGAGCCCACAATGGCAAAATACGAGTACTCACTCTGGCGGTACCCAACCACGCACCACACCCGGAGGACATCATGAGGAACGCAAAGCTCGGGACCTGCCTCGCCGCCGCCGCGATCACCCTCGCCGGCTCCACTTACCTCGCCAAGCCGGTGGCCGCCACGGAGCTGGCGCGCCCGTGCAACGCCGAGGAGCTCGCCTACGCGAACGGCTTCGTGGACGGCTATTGCGCCGCGAACGGCATGGGTGACGGCACCGTCACCTCCTGCGAGTCGGACGGGAACGGAAATCTGAGCGGCACCGCTACCTGCTCGGCCGCCTAACGACGGGAATCGCCGTCCAGTGGTTTCCGGGTCTTCACAGGTGTGGCCGCGGGCTTCTCCGCGGCCACACCGCCGCTTCTCTATTCCGCAGAGGAATCACATGCGCAGATCCGCATTCGCTCCCGCCCTTGGCCTTGCGGCGCTGCTCCTGTGCAGCGGGTGTGCAGCCGCGCAGAACCGGGCTGGAGCCGCGCCCGCGCCTACCGGCCTAGGGGGACCTGCCGCGGCCGAGCGTGGCTACACCGGCTTCTCGATCCGCTTTGCGATGACGATGACTCCGGGCCGGGCGACCTCGGATTACCCGGTGATCGACGCGGTCCATCCCGGCTCGCCGGCGCAGAAGGCCGGACTTTCATCAGGCGACGTGATCCTTGAGGTAGACGGGCGTGATGCTCGGGAGGAAGGCGCGCTCCGCATGCGTCCGGGGGGTCGGTACTCACTGCGCATCCGCCGCGGCGATGCGGAGCGGGAGGTGTCGCTGGTGGCAGTGACCCGTCCCGCCACGAACGGCGCGCGTCCGTGAAAACGGAACGCCTCCTGAATGCGGCGGTCGCCATCCTCACGGGGTGCGCGCTCGTCGTGACGGCTCTCGTGGTGCGCCGGGAGCTCGCAACGCCGCGCCCGGCTTCTTCCGCACCCATGCAGATCCCGTCGTGGCGCAGCTTCGCACAGAGCGGACACCGGATGGGACCCGCAAAGGCCCCGGTGACGATCGTCGTCTTCTCCGACTTCCAGTGTCCGTACTGCGCGGTGCTCATGGAGCGCCTCCAGAAGGTGAGGAGCGCGCGACCCGCCGAGGTGGCGGTGGTCTATCGGCACTTTCCGGTCGCGGGCCACGCGCACGCGGTCGCGGCCGCGCGGGCGAGCGAATGCGCGGGCGAGCAGGGACGATTCGAGCCGTTCCACGACGCGCTGTTCGCGGCCCCGCCCGATTCTATCGGCAACGTTCCCTGGGAACGCTACGCGGAGGCCGCGGGAGTAGGCGACCTGTCGAAGTTCCGGGAATGCGCCAGCGCGACCGGCCCGCTGACCGCGCTGGCGCGCGACACCCTGGCAGCCCGTAAGCTCTACGTCAACGCCACTCCCACGATGCTCATCAACGGACTGCGCGTGGTGGGCGCCCCCTCCATGGACTCGCTGGAGGCGTACGTCGGACGCGCGTTGCGGTCGAGCGCGGCAGCCGGGTCATGAACCGCCTCTCGCGTTGAACGTCTCCCGTCTCCGCTCGGCGCCACTATGGCTCGCAGGCGCTGCGCTGTTCGTGCTCGCCGTGCTGGCTGCGCCCGCGAAAGCGCAGGAGCGCGCCGCCGCCGACACCGTGGCCGGACGCGTGATCGCGGCCGGCAACGCTCCCATTGCAGGCGCCACCGTGCGTCTCACTCAGCAGGCGGGCGCGCGCGAGCAGGCGGTGCTGACCGACGGCGGGGGATGGTACCGGTTCGTGGTGCCGGGTGGATCCGGCTCCTACGTGGTGAGCGCGACCGCCTTCGGGTACCTGCCGTTCACTGTGGCGGTGGAGCGCGCCCCCGGCGCCACGCGCATAGACCGCGACCTCCGGCTCAGTCCCCGCGCGCTGGAGCTGGACACGCTGCGGTCGATCGTGCCGAGGCCCGGACGGGAGAAGCCGACGGCCGCGGAACGTGCGGCGCGCTGGAGCTCGCTGAGCAGCGAGGGCTTCCCCGTGGAGCCCGGGAGCTTCGCCGACGTCGCGGCCCTCGAGCCGGGCGTGGTGCGCGTGGGAGCGGAGGGATCGGACCTCTCCATCGCCGGTCAGTCGCCGGAGCAGAACGGGACCACTGTGGACGGGGCGACCTACGGCGGCGGCAGCCTCCCTTCCGAAGGGGTCCGTAGCGTGGGCGTGTTCACCAACAGCTATGACGTGGCGCGAGGGCAGTTCTCGGGAGGGCAGATCGCGGCGACTACCATCAGCGGAACAAACCTGTGGGGCGGCTCGCTCAGCGGCTACGTGGATGACCCAGCGCTTCGCTACGGGGGCGCGCCGGAGGGGCTGGCGGGCCGGAACGGCCGACAGGTGCGCCTCAACGGCGGGGGCGGCGGGGCCCTGGTGCGGGACCGCCTCTTCGTGTACGGGGCACTGGACCTGTCGCATGGCAGTGCCACGAGCACGGGGCTCGAGCTGCTGGATTCCACGGCGCTCCGCCGGCTGGGCGTTGCGCCTGACTCGGTGCGGCGTCTGGTCGAGATCGCCCAGCGCGTGGGCGCGGCGGCGGAAGAGGGACCCGAGCGGTCGGGCTCGCGTGCCTTCGCGTCGGCGCTCGCACGGGTAGACTACACGCTGTCCGAGCACCAGTCGCTGACGGCACGCCTCGACTGGCGCGGGTTCGACGGGTCCGGGTTCGGCTCCTCACCGCTCCGGCTCGGCGGCGACGGAGCGGACCAGCGGGCGCGGGATGGTGGGCTCCTCCTGCAGCACACCGCCGGGCGGGGGCGATGGGCCAACGAGCTGCGGGCCTACGCTTCGGCCGGGCACACTGGCGCGGGGGCGGATGCTCACACGCCCTCCGGCACGGTACGCGTGCTCTCGACCCTCCCGGACGGTACGACGGGGGCCTCGATGCTCGGGTTCGGCGGAACGCCGTTCGCCAGGCGAGAGGAGCACTCCCTGCGGGAGGTGGCCAACGAGCTGAGGATCGAGACGGGCGGACACCTCGTGAAGGCCGGGCTGCTCATCCAGGAAGAGCGCGCGACGGTGGGAGCCGCGTCGGCCCCGGCCGGCACCTTCACCTTCAACAGCCTCGGCGACCTTGAGAACGGGCGTCCTTCCGCCTTCACGCGCAACCTCGCCCGGGACCCCGCGGAGGCGATGCGCCGCTACGCCGCCGCCTACGTGGGTGACAGCTGGAGGCCGTCCGAGCGGCTGGGCATGGTGTACGGGTTGCGGCTGGAAGCCACCCGGTATGGCCGTCGCCTCGCCCCGGCCCCAGCCGTGGATTCGGTCGTGGGCAGGGGGCGTGGCCAACTGCCCGCGGAGCTGGTCCTCACGCCTCGCCTGGGCATTCGCTATGACGCACCCGGCCGGGGTGCCTGGACCGTGGTGGGCGGAGCGGGCGGGTTCGGCGGGGTGGCCCCGCTGGCGGCGCTTGCCCCGCTCTGGAGCCAGACGGGAGCGGGAGAGGCGAGCCTCGTATGCATCGGCCCCGCCGCTCCCGTTCCGGACTGGGAACGCTACGGGGCGGACTCTGGCGCGATCCCCTCCGCCTGCGCGAACGGGGGATCCATCTTCTCCAGCAGCGCGCCCCGGACCACCCTGTTCGACCCGGAGTTCGGCGCGCCCCGCACCTGGCGGCTGTCGCTGGGAGCGAGTGGAAAGGTCAGCCGCCGGTGGGGTGTGGGAGTGGACGTACTTCTGGTACGCGGCACGCATCTGCCGAGCGCCACCGACCGCAACCTGGTCGGCGCGTCTGCCTTCGTCCTCCAGCAGGAGGGAGGGCGCCCGGTCTACGTGGCACCAAACGAGATTGATCTGGCCACGGGCGGGATCGCGCCGGGCGGATCACGCGCCATACCCGCTCTGGGCCCTGTCTTGGAGCTCGGCTCCCGCGGCGAGTCGCGGACCCGGCAGCTCACGGGAACAGCGAGCGCGCTGCTGCCGCGCGGGCAGCTGAGCCTCGCTTATACCATGACGCACTCCCGAACGCTCGCGGGTGGCATCCCGGCGCCCGGCGCCGCTGCCGCGAGCACGGCCGGCGATCCCACACACATGGAGTGGACCGACGCGTCTTTCGCGCCCCGGCACCTCTTCCAGGGCGTCCTCAGCACCCGGCTCACGCGGCGCCTGCGCCTGAGCGCTGTGGGCCGGCTCGCTTCGGGGCTCCCGTTCACGCCGCTCGTGAGCGGTGACGTGAACGGCGACGGGTACGGGAACGACCGGGCCTTCATCTTCGACCCAGCGTTCACCGACGATCTGGAGGTCGCCGCCGCGATCGAGCGGCTGGCGGACGATGCACCGCACGGCGTGCGGCGGTGCCTGCGCGAGCAGGCGGGGCGCATCGCGGAGGCCGGTTCATGCCGCACACCCTGGTCGCCATCGCTCGATCTGCGCGCCGAACTCCTGGCGCGGGGAAACGTGAACACGCGGCGTGCGACGCTCACGCTGACCGCGACCAACGTGACGGCCGGGCTGGATTACCTGCTGCACGGGCCGGAACGGCTCCGCGGCTGGGGGCAGTACTCGTTCCCGGATGCCAACCTCCTCGAGGTGCGCGGCTTCGACCGGGAGCGGCGGGCGTTCGACTACGGCGTGAACCCGAACTTCGGCAGACCGTCGGGCGGCGGCGCTCTGCGCCTCCCGTTCCGCGTCGCGCTGCAGGCTCGAATCACCCTCGGCGCGGATCCGCGCTACCAGCCGCTCATGCAGGCCATTGAGCTGGGCTCCGGGCGCGCGCGCGAGTCCATTCGCTCGGACCTCGCGCGTCGCATCCGCAACGTCCCGGCGATCCTCCTCAGCCTGAGCGCGGCCGACCCCGCCGCACTGGGGCTCACTCCCACGCAGCGTGCCCGTCTGCGCGCGCTTGCCGATTCCCTCGCGCCCAGCATCGCTTCGGCGGTGGACTCGCTCACCAGCGTGTATACGGAAAAAGGTCCGTTCACGGCGTTGCGCAGGGCGCGACGCCAGGAAGCGACCGCGCGCGCGGGTGGACTCTCCACGGCCGTCATCGAGCGCACCCGCGAGCAGCTCACTGCGGAGCAATGGGCACGGGTCCCCGCGTGGCTTGCGCGCCCGCCAAGCACGGAGGAGCTGAACAGCCCGCCGAAGATCGAGATGTCCATCCCCATGGGAGGACCGTAGGCACAAGGCGAAGAGAGATCCACCTTCTCCCCGCCTCTGCGGCTCCGCGCCCTACGGGCGTGTGGAGGCACCGAGTCGAAGCCTTCCCCCCGCGGTGCAACTCCCCGGGCCACGCGCCGTACGTTACCTTCCGAAGGCAGGTTGAACGGAAAGAGCGCGGAACCGCGGCACAGCGAGACGGATGCAGAACGAGACACAGATGCTGTCGGAGGCGAGGGCCGCCGCGGTGTGGCAGCGGGCGGCCGGGCTGCAGGCGGAGGCTGCGAAGCGCAGCGAGGCGGCCTCGCCTCCGCTCCACCTCCTCGCCGCGGCGGATGGAGCGGGCGACACGGGATTCCGCGTGGAGGACGTGCGGGCCGCGGCGGCGCAGGCGGGGATCTCGCCCGAGTTCGTGACGCTCGCGCTCGCTGAATCGGAGGGGATCGACGCGCACGGCTTCCGCGGCGAGTCGGGGGAGCGGGTGGCCACGCGCCTGCTGGGCACCAGCCAGCGCAGCATCGAGGTGGCACGGCGCATCGCGGGTGAGCCCGCCGCTCTCATGGAGGCGATGAAGCGCGTGCTCCCCGCGGGTCCGTATCACCTCACCCTCTCGGGCACGGTGGGGGCGGACCCGCTCAACGGCGGCGTGCTCATCTTCGACCTGCCCGCCTACAACGCCATGTCCACCAATCCGTTCGCTTACACCGCCGCGATGGTGGGTGTCAAGCAGCTCCGGCTGATGCTGCGCCCCGCTGGAACGGAGGGAGCCACCCGGGTGACGGAGGTGTCGATCGCGGTGGACCTGCGGCGCAGCGTGCGGTACGGCTCCGTTACGACTGCCGGCCTGGGCGGATTGGCCGCGGTGTTGGGAGGCGTGGGAGGGGCGACCCTTGGAGCCGGCGCACTGGCACTCGGCGCGCTCGCCGCTCTCCCCGCGGCAGCCGGAGTCGCGCTCCTGGGGGTTCCGGTCGCGCTGGGATGCGGAGCGGTGTACCGCTACTACGTCCGCAAGCTGACGGCCGACCTGGAGCGGATTCTCCGGAGCATGGAGGCACAGGTGCGCACCGGAGGCGTGTTCGCGCCCGAGATACGCGGACCCGCGCCGGACGGGATCACCGGCTTGCTGGGCGGGCTTCGGTGAAGAGAGGCGCGGAGACGACTTCATCTCCGCGCCTCTCCGTCTCCGCGTCAGTCGATGCGGGTCAGGAACTCGGTGCGGGTGCCGCGGGGGCGACCAGGAGCACTGAAGGGATGGCGGGGTCGTGCAGGCGCAGGAGGAAGTATCCGATCCCCGCCAATCCCAGAAGGAGCCCCGGAGTCTCCCCGCCGTTCGGAATGCCGCAGGGCCACGGCTCGCCGGTGACGCCGTACCGCGCGATGGCGGCGCGGGCGACGGATGCGGCGCGCGCGTGCCCCTCCGCCCAGCCGAGCACGCGCGCCGCCTCCAGCGGGAGCTCCGCGTTTCCCAGGTCGCCGTGGCACAGCGAGAGGCCCATGCCACCCCCGGCCGCGGAGGCGTCCAGCCCGCGCACGGTGGTGGCGAGCGCCGCTTCGGCCTCGCGCCGCCGCGTCTCGTCGCCGGTCAGGGCGAAGGCACGCACGCGGCTGAGGCCGATCCCGGGCGCACCGTGGCACCAGGCCAACCCGTGCGAGGGCGGGCCCGCCTCGGCCGGATCGCCCCACAGGCGGAAGTCCGGCCAGTTCCCCGCCTCCGGCGCGAAGCACGCGGCCTCGTAGCGAAACCCTTCCTCCGCCCCCTCGCGGAACCGCGCCTCGCCCGTGGCGTGCGCCAGCTCCAGGAGCGCCAGCGCGATGCCGGCGGCGCCGTGCGAGTACCCGGTCAGGTCGGCGCGCGTGGGCGAATCCAGCGTGTGCCAACTCCACCCGTGCGCCCCGCGGCGCGCCCGCGCCAGGAGGAAGTCGCCGTGTCGCGCCGCGGCATCAGCCAGCTCCGGACGCTCGAGCCGCCCCGCGAGTTCCAACAGCGCGGGGATGGCGCCCGCGCTTCCCGAGATGACGTCTACCGCCGCGGGATGGGGTGGGGTGCCGGCCAGCTCGCCGGCCATCCCGGCGGCACGCTCCGTCCACTCCGCGTCGCCCATCGCCTCACCGGCGTGCGCCATCGCCCACGCGAGCCCCGTCCAGCCGGAGTAGAGCGCGATGCGGAACTCGGGCGGCACACGGTCGCGCGCGTCGGCCGCCTGGCGCAGGGCCCCGCGCGCGGCCGTGCGAAAGGGGCGCTCGCCCGTGGCCGCGTAGAGCCGTGCCAGGAAGAGCCCGATCCCCGCGGTGCCGTCGTACAGCACGGGGCCCATCGCGCGGTGGACGACCGCCAGCACGCCGCCCACTTGGTCCTGCGCGTCTCCCATCCAGTTGCAGCGCGCGCCGTCCCACACCGCGTCGCGGCAGAGGCGCGCGCCCAGCGCCGCGGCCCCTTCCAGGAACACCGACCCTTCTGCTGCGTCAGTCATCCGCCAGCCCCGGATAGTCGGTGGTGCGGCCCGGCGCGAGCCAGGGCTGGTCGATGGAGATCCCCTCCCGGCCGAAGGCGTCGCGCACGGCGGCGATCCGCTCCGCCGTGCCACGCCGTCCCGCACGCCAGGCGGACCAGAGCCCCTCCGCCAGCAGGCGGCAGCGATGCATCCCGAAGCTCTCGCCCGTCCCCGGGTCGTCGGCCAGGCTCACGCCGCGCCCCAGCCGCCGGGCGAAGAGCGGCGTGTCCGCCCCAAGCGCGCCGGCGTTGGCGCGGTGCACGGGCCCGAGAAGCTCGGCCGCCAGCGTCCACGAGCGGCGGCCCAGGTACAGCACCGCGGCGTCGGTGCGCGGGTAGAGCGAGCGCATGGAGAGGCACTTGTAGCGAAAGGGGACGCCCCAGCGGTTCAGCATCGCGGCCACCGCGCCCGTGAGCCCCGGCGCGCCCTCCGGCGACACGTTCCAGTACACGCGCACCAGCGGGGCGTCGTCGTCCCACCCCTCCTCGCCGAAGACGTAGAAGAAGCCCGGCTGCATGGTGGCGGACTCGCGCGGCCGCCAGCGGGTGACGCGCGCGCCCGCCCTCGGCGGAGCTCCGGGTGACTGGGGCGACAGGAACTCTCCCGGCCACAGGAAGCGCGCGCTGCCGTGCCGCTCGGCGACCACGCAGCCGTTGGAGAGCGCCTGGCGGACGTGCCAGCCGTCCTCCCACCGCTCGCGCCCGGGGTTGGCGGCGGAAAGGAGGGGCGACAGGTCGTCGCCCGGGCCGGGCACCGCGGGCGGAGGCGCGGGAGCGCCGGGGCGGCGCACGTAGCAGCGCGCGTACAGCGCCTGGGCCAGCAGCGGCACCATCACCGCGCCGGGATCCGCGGGGTCGGTGGGGGTGTGCTCCATCCGCTCGCCCGCCACGCGGATGGCGGTGGGGGACAGGATCTCGACGGCGCGGATCGCCGCGCGCAGCGCTTCCATGGCGGCGCCGGACGACGCGCGGGGCGGTGCCGCGGCGCTCACGCGGCGCTCACGCGGCGCTCCGCGCATTGATCCCCAGCAGCTGCCGGACGGCGTCATCCGGGCGCAGGAGCACGTTCATGGCGACCTGGAGGATGGCCAGCAGGTTGGGCGACAGCGCCGGGGCCGCCGCGGAATATTCCCACACCGTCTGGATCATCCTCGCGGCGGCGTACAGCACGCTGCGGCGCAGCCGCGCCTCCGCGTCGGGCGGTGCGGCGCCGAGCGTGTGGACGTAGCTGTCCCAGAACGCGCGCATGGCGGGCTGCATCTGCTCCAGCGGAAAACGGGCCAGGGAGGGCAGGCTCTGCGGGGGCGCCTGGTCCGCTCCCTGGATCGACATGATCCAGAACGACAGGTAGGCCTGGAAGAGCGATCCCACGTCCCAGCACGGGTCGCCGAAGTCCGCCAGCTCCCAGTCCACGATGCGCAGCCCCGGCGTGCCCCCCGCGGCGTCGGGCGGCACGACGACGCAGTTCTCCCACTTCATGTCGCCGTGCACCAGCGCCTCCGGGCGCCACCCCGCGCGCACGGAGTCCAGCGGGGCGCCGTACTCGGGATGGTGTGCCAGGATGCGCACCACCTCCTGGCAGCCGCCGCTCACCGTGCCGATGTGCGACGGGTTGTGGTTGACGACGTTGAGGATCCAGGGGACGGCCTGCGGAAACACGCGGGCGCCCGGCGCATCGGCGCGCTGCGCGGCGGCGTCGCGGTGGTAGCCGCCCAGCATGGCCCCCAGCGCGTGCGCCATCTCCAGCGGAAAGTGGCCCAGGCGGCGGTGGTAGTCGCCCAGCGTCTCGTCCGAGGGAAGCAGCTCCAGCACCAGCACGGAGCTCGCCGCGTCGAAGTCCACGAAGCGGGGAAGGAGCCCGCCCAGCTCCGCGAAGCGCGGATCGTCGCGGGCCAGGAGGTAGCACGACGCCTCGCGCCGCACCGTCTCGGCCGAGTACGTCTCCCAGTCCTGCGGCTGCTTGATGAACAGCCCGGGGCGCGGCCCGCGCGTCACGCGGAAATTGCGGTTGCGGCGTGACAGGTCCGCCACGCACAGGTCGCCGTCCACCACCTCGGCGGGGGCGACCAGCCCGCGGTCCAGCAGGTAGCCGGGAAGGGACCGGGCGGTGAGGATCATGCCCCACCGCCCGGCCGGATGGAGGGCGCCGGAGCGCCCTCCATCCGTGAAAGGCTCGCGCTCAGCACCGCGCCGTGATGGGCGGGCAGATGAAGCACCGCGTGGCCACGGTCGGCGGCTGCGGGCACCCGATCTGGGTACAGATCGTCGCGATGGTGTGGGGGCCGCCTCCGGGAGGCGGGCATCCCGGCCCCATGGTCGGCAGCGGCGGGCAGATGAAGCACTGCGTCAGCAGAGTCGGAATCGGCGGGCAGGTGCTGCTGGACGGGCAGCCCCAATGCTGCGTGCACCCGAGCCACCCCGTTACGCCGATCGGTCCGTGCGGCGGGCAGGTGGAGGTCTGCGGGCAGCCGAGCATGCTCGTGTGGCAGCCGATCTGGGTGCACACCGTCGCGGTGGTCTGCGCGGGTCCCGCGGCCGCCATCTCTGCTCCCGGCGTGCAGGTGCTGGTGCTGGGGCACCCCGGCATGTGCGTGGGCGGACAGGTGGAGGTACGCGGGCAGCCGAAGGCATCCGTCGGCGGGCACGTACTGGTGTCCGGGCAGCCGAAGGCATGCGTCGGCGGGCAGGTGCTGGTGTCCGGGCAGCCAAATCCCTGCGTCGGCGGGCACGTGCTGGTGTCCGGGCAGCCCACCATGGCGGTCGGAGGGCAGGTGGAGGTGCGCGGACAGCCGAAGGCATGGGTCTGCGGCGGGCAGGTGCTGGTGTCGGGGCACCCCATCGCGTGCGTGCACCCCTGCCACCCGGTCACGCCGATCGGGCAGTGGGGCGCCTGCGTGTGGCAGCCGATCTGGGTGCACACCGTGGCGGTCGTGGTCTGGCGCAGGGTGGTGTCCGCTCCCGGCGCGCAGCCCTGCCACCCCGTCGGGCCGACGGGCGCGGGACCGGCCATGAACGCGTGCTGCTGGGGCAGCACGACCCTGCCCGGGTCCCACGGACGCGGGCAGTCCAGGTGGGTGGGGCACCCGAAGGACGGGCAGTTCATGGTCCCTTCCGGATCGAGCCCGCCGCCCCCGCCCGGATGCCCGAATCCGCCGCCCGGCGTCTGGCAGATCCAGCTGCAGCCGGGCGGGAAGCGGGTCGGCCGGGGAATGGGAATCGGGAATGTACACGGCGGGAAAAAGGTCTTCGTCAGCGGCGGGCACGGCGGCTGCCGGGTGATGCATCCGGCCACCGTGAGCAGGGTGATCTGCACCGGCTCGCCACCGCGGGCGGCGCCCAGGTGCTGCTGCATCACGGGGCCGGTGAAGAAGTCCGCACCCGCCGCCGCGGCGGGCTGCTGCGCGCGCAGCCAGATCATCGCGCCGCCCTGGGGCCGGTGGTCGCCCTCCAGCGGCTCGTACCGGAGCACGTCCTCGTCCGCCACGTCCACGTACGACGAGAGCGACGGGTCGAAGTAGATCCGTGTGCGCCCCTCCTCCGCCGCATCGCCCACGTAGCCGGACAGCAGCTGCACCGGTTGTGGGTTCGCCGCATCCCCCACGACTTCCGCTACCCACGCGTCGCGCGGTATCTGACCCACCGACGAGCGCTTCTCGCCGCGCCCGCCCTCGCGGGTGTTGTCCGCCCCGGGTTCTTGCTCGCTCACCTTGCCTCCCGTGTCCAAGTGGAAATGGCGCCTGGTGCGCCGTCGGCATGAAGGATCCCGCGTGGAAAATTCCGCCGCGCGGCCCGCGGGGAGACCGGTCGCAGCCCGCGCAAACCGTCGCATGGTGTACGCCAGGAATCAGATGGTTCCGGCTTGCGGGATAAGATGTGGAACGGGAATGGGATGGCGCAGCGGAGCAGCTGTGAGGCGGGGAGCGTGGCTGTCCACGTGGGGCACGATTGCCTCACCCGGAGGCCCCAAAGCGGCGGTGCCGGGCACACGCGGAGGCGCAGAGAAACCGTCTCTCCGCGCCTCCGCGTGAGCCCTGGGGTTCTTCAGTCGATGCGGCTCAGGAACTCGGTCTTGACGGTCCGCGTGCCGTGGCCAAAGAAGTCGACCTCGGCGCGGTCCTGCGTGATGGCCAGCACGAGGCCCTCGCCAAAGGTGCCGTGCGTCACCTCGTCACCCGGGGCGAGGCCGGCGGGCAGGGGCGCGGCGGGCGATGCGATGGCGGGCGCCGGCCCGGACTCCCGCTCGGCGGAGTCGGTGCGGGGGTGGAGGTCATTGTCGCAGTGGCCGCAGACGAAGTCCTCCCCCGGCTTCTCGCCGAAGTACTCCAGGATCATGCGGGTGCGGCAACGCGCGGTGCGGCAGTAGCGCACCATCTCGTCCAGCTTCTCGCGGTCGCGGGCGCGGCGCTGCTCGTAGTCCACCAGCTCGCGGCTCAGGTCGGCGGCGGTCACGTCGTCCGCCATGCGCTCCCACACGCCGCCCCGGTGTTCGCGCACCATCCCGTGGCGCTTGAGGAGTGTGAGGACGATGCGCGCCTTGCGCCGCGCCACGTTCGCCATCTCGGCCAGCTCGTCCAGCGGGCGCTTCTCCTCCTTCGGCGCGCTGTTGATGATGCGCGCCACGGCGACGGCTTCCTCCAGGTCCGGATACTTGCCGCCCAGGAAGTAGCCCTGCACGGCGCTGTCTTCCACGCGGTAGAAGATGGTGCAGCGCGACGGCAGCCCGTCGCGCCCCGCGCGCCCCGCCTCCTGGTAGTACGACTCGATGGAGCCGGGGAAGTGGTAGTGGATCACGAAGCGGATGTCCGGCTTGTCGATCCCCAGCCCGAAGGCGTTGGTGGCGATGACGGCGCGCACCGCACCGGCCATGAAGCGGTCCTGCGCCTCGTGCCGCTCGGCCGACGCCAGCTTGCCGTGGTACAGCGCCAGCTCGTGGCGCTTGCCGAACTCCTCGTACAGCCGCTCCGCCTCCTTGATGGTCGCGACGTACACGATCCCGGTGCCCTTGGCGGTGCGCAGGTAGCGCTCCAGGGCGGCATCCTTTTCGGAATCGTTGACGGTGGGGACGACTTCGAGCGTGAGGTTGGAGCGCACCAGGTCGGCGATGTGCTCCACGGGGGTGCGCATCCGCATCTGGCGCGTGATGTCGTCGCGCACCTCGGGCGAGGCGGTGGCGGTGAGCGCCAGGATCGGCGGCCGCCCCAGCCGCTCGGCGACGGCGCCCAGCATCATGTAGTCGGGCCGGAAGTCGTGGCCCCACTGGGACACGCAGTGCGCCTCGTCCACCACGAAGAGCGACACCTCGCGGTCCAGCAGCACCTCGAAGAAGTCGCGGTCGCGGAAGCGCTCCGGGGTGATGTAGAGGATCTTGCCGCCGCCCCCCTCCACCGCCTCCTCCGCCTGTCGCTGCTGGCGGGCCGTCTGCGACGAGTTGATCGTCCAGGCATCCACGCCCAGCTCGTCCAGCTTGTCCGTCTGGTCCTTCATCAGCGCGATCAGCGGGCTCACCACCACGGTCAGCCCGGGCAGCAGGAGCGCCGGAAGCTGGTACAGGAGCGACTTCCCCGCGCCGGTGGGCATCACCACCAGCGTGTCACGCCCTTCCAGAACGCCGCGGATCACCTCTTCCTGCCCGGGGCGGAACTCGTTCAATCCAAAGTTCTTGCGAAGCGTGTCGAGAAGCTCGTCACGCGCGATGCCGGTAGTGGCGGTGGTCAAGCAGTGCTCTGGGGGTGTGGGTGCCGGGAGCGCGGTCTGCGGCCCTCTGGCAAGGCAAGCATCGGACCACGCGCGGCCCTCAAAACAGCAGTCTCACGCGGAGGCGCGAAGACGCGGAGAGAGGACGCGAAGTTCTCTCTGCGTCTCCGCGTCTCCGCGTGAGGCCCATGGAAGCTGGCCGACGGATGTAACCCTAGATGCGCCATGTACTTGCCCGTGCAGACGCATTGTACTCTAGGGAGGACAGGCGCGGCGGGGGAGCGATGCGCGTCGAGCACTCGCGGCGGCAGGGAAACAGCTGTATTCACAAGGGTTTGGGCGGATTTCGCTCGGATGGCGGGGCGTCCGCGAGCGATGCGGGCGCGGGGGCCCGGTGCTTGCAACGAGGATGGGCACAACTGGCCCATGGGGCGACAGTTTCCGGAGAACCACAGCCAGAGGCGACAGATGACTACGTTTTCACGCAAGCTGACCGTGCTTGCCTGCGTCAGCACCCTGGGGATGACGGGTGTGACCGGGTGCGCTTCGCTGAACAGGACGGAGCAGGGCGCCGTGATCGGCGCCGGCACGGGTGGCGCCATCGGAGCGGTGATCGGCAAGCAGACCGGGAGCACGGCGCGCGGCGCCATCCTGGGCGCGGTGCTGGGCGGCGCGGCCGGCGCGGTGATCGGGCGCCAGATGGACCGCCAGAGCCAGGAGCTGGAGCAGAGCCTTCCCGACGCCGAGGTGCAGCGCGTGGGCGAGGGGATCGCGGTGACCTTTGCGTCGGGGATCCTCTTCCCCACCAACAGCACGCAGATCCTGTCGGCCGGGCAGAACAACCTGGCGCAGCTCGCGAGCAGTCTGCAGCGCTATCCCGAGACCACGGTGCTGATCGTGGGGCATACGGACGCCCGCGGCACGGACCAGTACAACATGCAGCTGTCGCAGAACCGCTCGCAGTCGGCGGCCAACTTCCTGATCTCCCGCGGGATCGCCGCCTCGCGCATCCGCACCGAGGGCCGCGGTGAGTCGGAGCCGGTCGCCTCCAACGAGACCGACGCCGGGATGCAGCAGAACCGCCGCGTCGAGGTCGCCATCTTCGCCAGCGAGCAGTACCGCCAGCAGATCCTCCGCGAGTACGGCACGCGCCCGCAGTAAGCGCGGTCCCGCACCACGGAGCAGCATCGCCCCCGGCACACGCGTGCCGGGGGCGATTGCGTGTGGGGGTCCCGGGTCCCCTCCCCGCTCGTTCCTCGCTGCCCCTCCCCCAAACCGCGGGGGAGGGGCGTTCACCTGCGTTGGTGCCTGCTGCCCAGTTCGTCGCGGGGGAAGGCACGGGCAGCCACGTGGGGCGGCCCCTACGGGATTGGTGCGCAGGGCAGGCGTGGAGGTGGCGCGGGCGGTGGGCAGACACGCAGGTCTGCCCCTACGGGATGCGTGCGTGTGGGCGGGCGGCGGAGCGGCGCCGGGCACGGGCGCGATAAATCGCGCCCCTACCAGAACTGTGCGGTTCTCCCCCTCACCCGCCCTGCGCCCCCGCAGGCGGGGGAGGGGGTCGGGGGGCATAGGCGTTAACTTTATCTCACCAAGCGTTTTAGCGGTGGCTCTTCTGGTATGATAATCGCCAGTTTTGCGCCGCCGATCAACACAAAAGTTGGGCTGGCGAGGGTCCAAAAATCGTTAAGTTAGCGCCTATGGGGTCGGGGGGAGGGGGCCATCGCCGCCATCAGCTCCAGCAGCAGCCGCGCGGCGAGCTTTGCGGTGCGGCCATCCTGGTCGTACGGCGGGGAGGTCTCCATGATGTCGGCGGCGACGAGGCGCGGGTCGGCGGCGAGGGCGCGGACGAGGGCGATCATCTCGCGCGCGGAGAGGCCGCCGATGCCGGGGGCGCTCACGCCGGGGGCGGCAGAGGCGTCAGCGGCGTCCATGTCGATGCTCAGGTAGAGCGCGTCGGCGTCCGCCGTGATGCGGTCCAGGGCGGCGCGGGCGGCGCGCTCGGGGGACTTCGCGGCCACCTCGTCGACGCTCGCCAGGTGGATGCCGTGGGACACCGCCCACTCCAGGTAGAAGCGCGAGTTGGCGAAGCGGCGCAACCCCAGCATCGCCACGCGCGCGCCTTCCAGCACCGGCGTCTCCAGCGCGCGGCGAAAGGGGGTGCCGCTGGAGAGCGAGGCGTCGTCGTCGTACTCGCGCACGTCCAGGTGGGCGTCCACGGTGGCGAGGGCGAGCTTCGTGTGCGGGCGCGCGGCGGCGAGGCCGCGGATCAGCGAGCCCGTGATCCCGTGGTCGCCGCCCAGGAAGATGGGTCGCGCGCCGGCTTCGAACACGCGGCGCGCCGCATCCTCGATGCGGGCGTGCGCGGCCGCGCCGTTCATCGAGGGAAGCGACAGGTCGCCCAGGTCGATGACCGGCGGCACCGCGCGCTCGCCGTCCCACGTGCCGAACGAGGAGAGCGCGTCGCGGATGGCGCGCGGGCCGAAGCGGGCGCCGGGGCGCGACGGGATGCCGCCATCGTATGGAATCCCCAGGAGCACCACGCGGCCGTCGATGCTGTCCCCGTCGCCGCGATGGACAAGGAGCGCGGGGGCGCGGGGGTCGCGTGGGTCGGGTGCGGTGCGGAGGCCCTGGAGCGGATCGGTCATGGCGGCGCGGCGTGGGGATTCGGCTTGTCAGCGATCGTCGGCGGGGGCTAAGTTACGCCCACGGGCCGATGTGCTGCCAGAGAGCACGCCGCCGGCCCGCCACGTCCGCCCGCAACGCACCGGCACTCGACCTGATGAAGCGCATCCTGACGGGGATCCAGCCTTCCGGCACCCTCCACATCGGCAATTATTTCGGGGCGATGCGCCCGATCCTCAATCGGCAGGGGGAGGGCGAGATCTTCTTCTTCCTGGCCGACCTGCACGCCCTCACCTCGCTGCGCGACCCCGCCGCCCTGCGCGCCAACGTGCGCGAGGCGACGGCCGACTACCTCGCGTGCGGGCTGGACCCCGAGAAGACGGTGTGCTGGCGCCAATCCGACGTCCCCGCGCACTCAGAGCTGATGTGGATCCTCAGCACGGTCACGCCGATGCGGATGCTGGAGCTGGCGGTGTCGTACAAGGAAAAGGTGGAGCAGGGGATCGCGGCGTACGCGGGCCTCTTCACCTACCCCGTCCTCCAGGCCGCCGACATCCTGCTCTACGACGCCGACGTCGTCCCGGTTGGCAAGGACCAGAAGCAGCACCTGGAGATGACGCGCGACATCGCCACCAAGTTCAACGCGGCGTACGGCGACACGCTCAAGCTCCCCGAGCCGGAGATCAGCGAGAACGTTGCGGTCGTGCCCGGGCTGGACGGCCGCAAGATGAGCAAGAGCTACGGCAACGCGCTGGACATCTTCCAGGACGAGAAGCCGCTGCGGAAGCGCGTGATGAGCATCGTCACCGATTCCACGCCGCTGGAGGATCCGAAGCCGGTCGAGGGCTCCAACATCCTCGCGCTCTACCGCTTGGTCGCCTCGCCGGAGCAGGTGGCGCAGATGGAGGACGACTTCCGAGCCGGCGGCATCGGCTACGGCGACTTCAAGAAGCGGCTGTTCGAGGCGCTGTGGGAGTTCTTTGCCCCCATGCGCGCCCGCCGCGCCGAGATCATGGCGCGCCCCGGCTACGTGGACGAGGTGCTGGAGCACGGCGCCCGCCGCGCCCGCGACATCGCCGATGCGACGATGGAGCGGGTGAGGGCGGCGGTGGGGTTGCGGTAGGGCGGGTGGGCTGGGGGGGGCGGAATCGCCGGGGGCGCGGCGCCGGGGGCTAAAGCCCCCGGCTGGAACCACGCGAAGGCGGCTGAAGCCGGCTAGAGAAGCGCGCGATACAACCCGGAGTCCGCGAAGGCGGACTTTGCGTGTTTCCAGCCGCGAATTCATTCGCTCCTGGTACGGCCTTCCCGGCCGCGCAAAGGTCGAAGCTTGGGACGAATCCCGATCGCGAGTCCGCGCAGGCGGACTTTGTGCTTTTGTTGCAGCGAGTTCACTCGCCCGCCCTGGCCCGGCCTACTGTGTGGGCACCGGGCTCCCCGACCGCAGCCAGGCCTCACGCAGTCGAAGCTGCTGCGGCGAGGGGTCGGGCTTCACAACGAAGCGCTGCGGGAGGCCGCGCTCGTCCTCCACCAGGTCGATGCCGAGAAGGGCGTAGTACTCCTTGACCGGTGGGCGCTCGGTGCCCTGCACGTAGCGCGCAAAGAAGTCGAGGACCTCGGGGGAGGTGCGGGCGGCGATGATCTGGAAAAGCGAGTCCTCGGGGAAGGGGCGCTTGCGGCCGTAGTCGCGCGCCAGGTCCACCACCAGGTTGCGCAGGCCGTAGCGGCCGTCGGAGAGCTGCAGGAGCTTGATGTCCAGCAGGCCCGAAACGATCGCGCCGCGCTGGTAGATGTTGCCGTACTGCCGCGCCCCCTCCTGCGTGAACGACGTCGCCGCGAGCCGGGTGAGCGAGTAGGTGCTGTCGTAGCGCGTGCGGTCCGTGTTCCACTTCCGCGCGACCGCCTGCAGGTAGCCGTCCAGCGAGCGCAGCCCGCCATCCAGCTGCATCTTCTCCGAAGCCCACTCCGTCAGCCCCTCGTACAGCCACAGGTGCTGAGAGGGGACGGGCGTCTCGAAGTTGAAGTGCTCGATGATCTCCGAGTGCACGTTCAGCGGCGTCACGATGTGAAAGAACTCGTGGGCGGCGATGTCCGCGGCGCGCACGCCGATCTCCTCGTGCCAGGTGGTGTCGGGAAGGACGTACGCGGAGCTCTCGCCATGCTCCCACGCGCCCATCGCCTGCTGGGCACGCTCCGGCGCGAAGCGGAAGAGGAAGACGTAGCGGTCCACCGGGAGCTTCCCCAGGAACTGGCCGGCCGCCGCCAGCGTCGCGCGCATCGATTCGCGGAGCTGGTCCGCGTGCACGCCGTGGCGCGAGTGCACGGCGATGCGCACCGGAATGCCGCCCACTTCCAGCGTGGAGGTCGTCAGGTTGCGGCCGAGGAGGAAGGGCGAGTCGACGGCGTGGTCGTAGCTCTCCGCCTCGTAGCCGCGGGGCCCCTGCGTGAGCGGCGTCACCACCGTCCACCGGCGCGGCGTGCGCAGCTTCACCGTCACGGGCGAGCTCTGCATGCTGCGCGGGAAGCCAAAGAGGGCGTGGGCGTTGAGCAGGGCGTGGTCCGGCTCGATGGCGCTGCCGGCCATCGGGTAGATGGGGAACTCGGTGACGGGCGTGCTCCAGGTGTCCAGGATGTCGTAGCGGATGCGGCGGACGCGCCCCGGATCGCCGATGCGCCAGCTGTTGACCGTGAGCTGGCGCGTGGGGATCGTGCGCCCCCGCGCATCCGTCGCGCGCAGGCCGCGGACGAAGCGGCCGATGTTCATCGTCTGGTACGTCCCCGGCGCCGTGGCGGCGAACTGGAAGATGGTGTCGCGCGCGGGGAGCGAATCCACCTCCAGCGTGACTTCCGCGCTGTGCCGAGCCGGGTGACGCAGGTCCACCGTGTAGCGAAGCTGAGCCCCGGCGGGGAGGCTCCACGCGCAGGCGATGGCGAGCGAGGTGCGCAGCAGAAGGTGTCGCATGGCGGGCCTGGAGGTGGGGAGAACGAGCGTGCTCGGGAGCGATTTTACTGTCTCGGGAACGATACGGCCAATACATTGTTCGTTCGCGATCGATACGCGCATCCTCTGGATCATCCCTCATGGCGCTCGAGCTTCGCCACCTGCGCTACTTCGTCGCCGTCGCGGAGGAGCTGCACTTCGGCCGGGCGGCGCGGCGGCTTCACATCGCGCAGCCGCCGCTGAGCCAGCAGATCCGGCAGCTGGAGGAGATGGTGGGCACCGTCCTCCTGCGCCGCACCAGCCGCCGCGTGGAGCTGACCCCGGCCGGCGATGCGTTCCTGGACGGCGCACGCCGCACCCTCGCCGCGGCGGAGGGGACAGTGGAGCTGGCGCGGCGGGTGGGTCGCGGGGAGGTGGCGTCGGTGCGGGTGGGCTTCGCGGATTCGGCGGCGTTGAGCATCTTCCCCGCGGCCGTCCGCAAGCACCGCCGCGCCTTTCCGGAGGTGCACCTGGAGCTGGTGGAGGGGCCCACGCGCATGCACGTGCAGGCCGTGGAGGACACGCACCTGGACCTGGCGGTGGTGCGCGGACCCGTGGCCCCGTCGCCGGGCGTGGTGGCGGAGACGGTGTTCCGCGAGCCGCTGGTGGTGGCGATGCACGCGTCGCACCCCCTCGCGCGGCGGCGGCGCATCCCGCTGGGCGCGCTGCGCGACGAGCCCGTCGTCCTCTTTCCGCGCCACCTGGCGCCCGAGTTCCACGACTGGATCACGCGGCTGTGCATGGAGAAGGGCTTCGTGCCGCGCGTGGCCCACGAGGGCGCCGAGTACCAGACGATCCTCAGCCTCGTCGCCGCCGACGTGGGGGTGAGCCTGGTGCCGGCCTCGGTCCGCAGCATCGGCCGCCCCGAGATCCGCTTCCGCCCGCTGGCCGACTGCGCCGAAACCGCCGAGATCGCCGTCGTCTACCGCCCCGGCCGCGCCTTCAGCGCCATGACCGCCTTCATCGACACCCTCCGCCACATCCACACCGAGCTCCCCGCCGCCTGACGATTCGGGCCGTCACGGGTCCGCTGGTCCGCCTTGTGCACCCCGCCCCCTTCCGCCCCGCGGCACCGGCCGCGGCACACTCGAGAGCCGGAAGGAAGCGCATGCAAGACGAGAATCGAGATCCCAACCAGCACCTGCACCAGGCCGAGGCGTACACGTCGGACGACGCGACGATCGCGGGGGCCAAGCAGGCTACCGAGAACCTGCGCGCCAATCCGGCCGGCGAGCCGCCGCGCGGGCGCGAGCCGGCGAGCGAGGTGCTCACGCTGGTGTGCGAGAACTGCGGCAAGGACTACTTCTTCGAAGACGAGCAGCCGGTCCCCGGCATGACGTGCGAGAAGTGCGGCGCGTCCGTCTTCCGCTCCTTCCACACGCCCATCGGCGACGAGGCGGCGGACGACTTCCGCGACTCCACCGAGCGCGACCTGGACCCGGACGATCCCGAGGGCGACGTCCTCCCCGGCGACATCCTGGACCTCAACCGGCTCTAGGCGGATGCCCGACGCAACCAGGCCCGCCGGCGCCCTCTTCGTGGGCTCCGGCGTGGCGCTCGTCACCCCGTTCGACGGCCGCGGCGTCAACGAGGCCGTCCTCCGCGAGCTGGTCCGCTTCCACCTCGCCGAGGGGACGGACGCGTTGATCGTCAACGGCAGCACCGGCGAGGCGCCCGCCATGTCCGCCGCCGAGCAGCGCCGCGCGGTGGAGATCGTGGTGGACGAGGCGGCGAAGCGCGTCCCCGTCATCGCGGGGGCGGGGGGGAGCGACACGGCCGCGGTTGCCGTGCTGGCGCGCGGGGCACGCGAGGCCGGCGCCGATGCCCTCCTGATCGCGCCGCCGCCCTATAACAAGCCGCCGCAGCGCGGGATCGTCGCGCACTTCCGCCACGTGATGGACGCGGGCGGTCTCCCCGCCATCGCGTACAACGTCCCGGGGCGGACCGCCTGCAACATCCTCCCCGAGACGCTGGAGATCCTCGCCGAGGACGAGCGCATCGTCGGCATCAAGGAGGCGAGCGGCGACATCTCGCAGGTGGCGGAGGTGTGCCGCCGCCTGGCGGACCGCGTCGCGGTGTACAGCGGCAACGACGACCAGATCGTCCCGCTGATGTCGCTGGGCGGCGTCGGCGTGATCTCCGTGCTCGCCAACATAGCGCCGCGCGACACTGCGCGGATGGCGCACGCCTTCCTGGAGGGCGAAGCCGCCGAGGCGCGCGACCTCCAGCTCCGCTACCTTCCGCTGATCGCGGCCATCTTCCGCGAGGCGAATCCCATCCCCATCAAGGCCGCGGTGGAGATGCTGGGCTTCGCGGTCGGCGCGCCGCGGCTGCCGCTCGTCCCGCTCGCGGACGCGGCCCGCGCGGAGCTGGTGGAGGCGATGCGCAACGTGGGGCTGGGGGAGCGCTGAGGTGGCGGCGCTGCGCGTGGTGCTCAGCGGCGTCACCGGGCGGATGGGCACCGTCCTGGCCGAGCTGATCCGCCTGGACGACGGCATCGAGCTGGTCGGCGGCATCGGGCGCATTCCCGAGCGCGGGTGCGACGTGGGATGCCCAATCGTGGAGACGCCGGAGACCGCGGGCGCGTGGATTCGCGAGGCCGACGTGGTGATCGACTTCTCCTCCCCCGAGCTTTTCGGCCGCCTGCTCGAAGGGCAGCGGGATGCGCTGGCGGGGAAGGCGCTCGTCGTGGGGACCACGGGCCTGGGCGACGACGGCGAGCGCGCGCTGGACCAGGCGGCGCGCCGCACGGCCGTCCTCGCCGCCGCCAACTTCAGCATCGGCGTCAACCTCCTCCTCGCACTCGCCGAACAGGCCGCCACCGTCCTTGGCGACGGCTACGACGCCGAGGTCGTGGAGGCGCACCACCGCCGCAAGGCCGACGCGCCCAGCGGCACCGCCCTCGCGCTGGGCGAAGCGCTCGCCCGCGGCCGCGGCGTTTCGCTCGCGGACGTGCGCACGGACGGGCGCAGCGGCATCTCGGGCGAACGGCCGCGCGGCGAGATCGGCTTCCACTCCGTGCGGGGCGGCGACATCGTGGGCGAGCACCGCGTGATGCTGATCGGCGAGCGCGAGCAGGTGGAGCTGGGCCACGTCGCCCGTGACCGCGCCCTCTTCGCCGAAGGCGCGCTGCGGGCCGCCCGCTGGCTCGCCGGCAAGCCCGCCGGCCGCTACACCATGCGCGACGTGCTCGGGCTGTCGTAGACGGGGCGGAGCCCGGGCAGAAGCCCGCCGCGTCGGGCGTTCCCTCACCATGAAAGCCTTCCTCCGCCTCTTCGCCGCCGCCCTGGGCCTGCTCACCGCTGCGTGCGCCAGCGAGACTCCATATCCGAGCCTCGAGGGACGGTGGCGGGTGCAGATGAGCATCCGCGACAACTGGTCTGAGCGGCACCGGCCCCTGCGTGACGAGGTGACGGGTGAGCTGATCTTCGACCGCCGCCTCCCCGATTTGCCCGCGTGGGACCGGCAGGAATACCTCGGGCCGCGCGAGAGCGGTTGTTCCTACCTGCCGATCAACAGCTTCTACGGCGATACGACATCCCAGCCCCGCGAGTTCGACGCCGCTGCCGGCTGTCCCGAGGCTATCGCGCACCGTTCGCATTCAGACTCGGTCTGGGTCGGGATCAACACGCGGGTTATCGACGCAGGTACATTTCTACGAGGCGTTCTACACCGCGATACGGTTCGCGGCCGCTGGTATACGGGATCGCAGAGCCTTCGGCAGGGCGGTACTGGCGTCTTCAAGATGTGGCGCGTGTCGGACCCGCCGCGGGCCTTCACGCGGACGGTCCGGCGCGTGCAATTGGAACGGTTCAGCGAGAACGCAATCGGCTTTTCGTACGAGTTCTTCCAGCCAGATCCCGGGCAGCGGGCCTCGATCTGGTGGGGTGCGGTCCTTCTCGCGGGGTTCGCGGCCGTCGCATGGGTGACGGGCGGGAGTCGCAGGTGGATCGGTGTAGGGATCGTAGGCGCGGCAGCTTTCGCAGAGCTGCTGCTGACCCTGGCGGGCGGTGCGCTGGTACTCCGGCTTCAAAACGATCCCGACTTTCCCCGCCCGATCCACGGAGCACAGATCGGCGGGTTGCTCCTGGCGGTGTTGGTGGTGGTGCCAGCGCTGCTGGCGTTCGCATTGAGGTGGAATGCTCGCCGCAACCTTGTGGAGAGCGGCTCGCTCGGGAGCTAAACCGCGATTGTACCGTACGCGTTCCTATCACGGGGACTCAACCCATACCGCCTCATGGACGAATTCCTCCTTCGCATCGGCATACCGGCCGCGGTGGTGGCGGCGCTACACCTGGACACGCTGGGGCGGCTCGTGCTGGCGTGCGTGCTGGGCGGCGCGGTCGGCGTGGAGCGCGAGGCGTCCGGTAAGCCCGCCGGGCTGCGCACCAACATCCTCATCTGCGTGGGCGCGGCGCTCATCACCGAGATCTCCGTGGTCATCACCACGCTGGACGCGGGCGGCTCGCGCGGCGACCCCGGACGCCTGGCCGCGCAGATCGTCTCCGGCATCGGCTTCATCGGCGCGGGGACGATCCTGCAGTCGCGCGGGCGGATCATCGGGCTGACCTCGGCGGCGACGCTGTGGGTGGTGGCGGCGGTGGGGATCGCGATCGGCGCGCACCAGTACACCGTCGCCATCGGCACCACGACGCTCATCATCCTCACCCTATTCGCCCTGCGCAGGCTGGAGAACGCCTTCCTGCAGCGGCGCGTGGACCGGCGCTACAACGTGGCGGTGGACCCCACGATGGAGTCGCTCGCGACGGTGGAGGAGAAGCTCGAGGGGCTCGGCCTGCGCACCCGCATCGAATCGATCGACAAGGAGCGCGACCTGTTCCACCTGGTGATCCGCGCCGTCGGGCCGCTGGACGGGCACGAGCGCGCGGTGCGGATGTTGGCCATCGAGCCGCAGGTGCGCAGCATGGGGCGCGGATGAAGCGCCGCATCGTCGTGGACCTCAACGACCGCCGCCCGCTCTGGTCGATTCCGGATTGGGCGGTGGAGGAGATCTGCGCCGCCGTGCCGGACGATTGGGAAACGGTGGTGCTGCGCGACGTGGTGGACGCCAGCGGCGACGGCGGCGAGCCGACCGCGGCCGCGCTGGAGGCCATCAGGGACGCCGAGGTGTACCTGGGCTACGGCATCCCCGCCGCGCTGCTGGAGGCGGCGGGCGATGGGCTGCGCTGGGCGCACTCGGGCGCGGCGGGCGTGGGAGGATCGCTGCACGAGGGGATGCTCGCCTCCGACGTGGTGCTGACCAACTCCGCGGGCGTGCACGCCGAGCCCATCGCGGACACGGTGCTCGCCGCCATCCTCTACTTCGCGCGGGGGCTGGACTGGGCGGTGCGCCTGCAGGCCGCACATCGCTGGGACAAGGGCCCGTGGGAGGCCGCCGACGCCCCCGTGCGCGAGCTGACCGAGCTGACGTTGGGGGTGCACGGGCTGGGCGGCATCGGCAAGGCGGTCGCGCGGCGCGGCGTGGCGCTGGGGATGCGCGTCCTCGCCACCCGCCGCCGCCCCGGCGACGGTCCGAACGGCGTGGAGCTGCTCACGGGCGACGACTCGCTGGACCGGCTTCTCGATGCGAGCAACGTGCTGGTGGTCACCGTGCCGCGCACGAAGCAGACGGAGGGGAGCATCGGCGCGGCGGAGCTGGCGCGGCTGCGCAAGGATGCCACCGTGGTGCTGATCTCGCGCGGGGGCGTGGTGGACGAGAACGCGCTGGCGGATGCGCTCCGCGACGGACGCGTGCGCGGGGCCGCGCTGGACGTGTTCGCGCACGAGCCGCTCCCGCCCGAGTCGCCGCTGTGGGGCCTTCCCAACGCGCTGCTCACCCCCCACATTTCGGGTGCCTCACACCTCTTCTGGCGGCGCCAGACCGGCCTCGTGGTGGAAAACATCCGTCGGTACCTCTCGGGCGCCCCGCTGCTGAACACCGTCGACAAACAAGCGGGATACTGAGCGTGGACACCCCAACGCAGGGCGTGGAGCCGATTGCCGGCGGCGACTTCCAGCAGGCGGTCGGGCGCATCATCGCCACGGCCGTGCAGCGCGGCGCCAGTGATCTGCACATCAAGGCGGGCGACGTCTTCCGCGCCCGCATCCACGGCGCCCTCGTCCCGCTCACCAAGCAGCGCCTGTCGCCGGAGCAGACGCGCGCCATCGCCCTGCAGCTCATCCCGCGCGACCGCGACCGCGCGCAGATCGACGAGCTGAACGACTACGACTGCTCCTGGGGCATTCCGGGGGTGGGGCGTTTCCGCGTGAACATCCTCCGCCAGCGGGGGAGCTTCATGATCGTGATGCGGGTGATCCCCTTCGAGATCCCCACCTTCGAGGGGCTCGGCCTGCCGCCCGTCCTCGAAAAGATCACCTCGAACGAGCGCGGTCTGGTGCTGGTGACGGGCGTCACGGGCAGCGGCAAGAGCTCCACGCAGGCGGCGATGATCGGCCACATGAACCAGCACATGCGCCGCCACGTGGTGACGCTGGAGAACCCGATCGAGTTCCTCCACCGCGACCTCAACTGCTCCATCACGCAGCGCGACGTGGGGATCGACACCGACTCCTTTCGCGTAGGCCTCCGCGCCGCACTGCGCCAGGACCCGGACGTCATCCAGATCGGCGAGATGCGCGACGCGGAGACGATCGACATCGCGCTCAAGGCCGCCGAGACGGGCCACCTGGTGATCTCCACCGTCCACACGCGCGACGCCGCCGCCACCATCTCGCGCCTGGTCGCCACCTTTCCGCCCGAGGAGCAGCAGATGGCGCGGCTGCGCCTGGCCGAGTCGCTCCAGGCCGTGGTCTCGCAGCGCCTCCTCCCGGCCAAGGACGGCAAGGGCCGCGTCCTGGCCGCCGAGGTGATGGTCGTCACCGGCACCATCCGCGACTGCATCGCCGATCCGGAGCGCGTGGAGGAGATCCGCGAGCACATTGCCGAGGGGCGCACCACGTACGGGATGCAGACCTTCGACCAGTGCCTGATGGAGCTCGTCCAGGCGGAGCGCGTCGACTACTCGATCGCCAAGGCCGCCGCCACCAACCCGGGCGACTTCGAGCTGAAGCTCAACATGCTCTCCGGCCGCGGCGGCGGGGCCACGACTTCCTTCTACTGACGGGAACCGCCGTTTCACACAGAGACGCAGAGGTAAAGAGAAAGGCACGGAGAACTGCAACCAATCCGTTCCTCCTTCCGTTCTTGTAGTTTCCTCTGTGGCTCTGTGTGAGGCTTTACATCACCTCGGGAGAAAACGAATGGGTGTCGCCCTTCTGGTGCTGGCGCAGGTCGCGGGGCTCCTGCTGATCCCGTTCGGGTTTCCCGGGATCTGGCTGCAGGTGGTGTCGCTGGGCGTGTTCGCCTGGGCGACGGGGTTCCGCGAGGTGGGGCTGTTGACGCTCGTGCTCGTGGTGGTGCTCGCCGTCCTCGCCGAGGTCGCGGAGTTCGCGCTCGGCGGCAAGTACGCGGAGCGCTATGGCGGCAGCAAGCGCGCGGCGTGGGGCGCCATCCTGGGCGGCATCGCGGGCGCCATCATGGGCGTGCCGATCCCCATCATCGGCAGCGTTATCGGCGCGTTCGTCGGGTCATTCGTGGGCGCGGCGCTGCTTGAGATGACCAACTCCAAGGACTGGCGCAATCCCGAGTGGCGCGGCGCCATGCGCGTGGGCTGGGGCGCCTTCCTCGGGCGACTGGTGGCCACGGCGGTGAAGTCGGGGATCGGTGTGGCGGTCGCGGCGGTGGCGGTGCTGTCGGCGGTGATGTGAGCGGTTCCCGGCGCGCATCGCGGCGACGGTGCAGCGTCGGGCACGGGCGGCCACGTGGGGCCGCCCCTACGACATCAGTGTGCGCGGCAGGGATCGCGGCGGGGCAGGGGAGGGCAGACACGCAGGTCTGCCCCTACGGGATTCTGGGCGGGGCGGGGCACGGGCGCGATAAATCGCGCCCCTACGGGATCTGTGTGACGCAAAGGGCAGTTCTCCCCCTCCCCCGCCCTGCGCCCCCGCAGGCGGGGGAGGGGGTCGGGGGGAGGGGGC
>DASWNZ010000005.1:0-27919 GCA_036398975.1 Longimicrobium sp. | reverse complement strand
CGCAGGCGGGGGAGGGGGTCGGGGGGAGGGGGCCCCTCTTCGCCGTTGCCCCATCCCGCCCCTGCCCCCATCTTGCCCGCGCCCGCCCTGTACCGCCTCCCTTCGCTTCGCCCAATGCAGCCTGACCTGATCGTCGTCGCGGACCGCATCCACGTGCTGGGGACCCATGCGCCGGTGAGGGCGCTGCTGGTGCGCGAGGGGCGCGTGGTCGCGCTCGGGAGCGAGGAGGAGGTGCGGGCGGCAGCGAAGGCCGGGTACAAAACGAAGCGGCTGGATGGGGCCACCGTGACGCCGGGGCTCACCGATGCGCACGTGCACCTGACGCTGTGGGCGATGGCGCGGCGGCGTGTGGACCTGAACGCCGCGCGCACGCCGGAGGAGGGCGTCGCAGCCGTGGCCGCGGCAGGGGGCGAGGGGTGGATCAGGGGGCTGGGGTGGGACGTGCACCGGTGGGGACGCTTTCCATCGCGCAACGATCTGGATTCGGCCGTTCCGGGGCGGCCGTGCTACCTGGAGAGCCACGACATCCACGCGGCGTGGCTGAGCTCCGAGGGGCTGCGGCGGTGCGGGATCACGCGCGACACGCCCGATCCCGAGGGCGGCACCATCGTGCGCGACGCGGCGGGGGAGCCGACCGGCATCCTGCTGGAGACGGCGAAGCTGCTCGCCGAGGCGCACCTCCCTGTCCCGACCGCGGCGGAGGTGCGGGAGGCGCTGCTGGATGCGCAGAGCGCCGTGCACGCGCTGGGGCTGACCGGCGTGCACTCGGTGGAGGCCACGGGGATCGAGGACTTCACGTCGATGCAGGCGGATGGCGTGCTGCGCCTGCGCGTGCTGCAGGCGATTCCGCTGGCGCGGCTGGACGCGGCGATCGAGCTGGGGGTGCGGAGCGGCTTCGGGGGGGAGTGGCTGAAGCTGGGCGGGGTGAAGATGTTCCTCGACGGCGCGCTGGGGTCGCGCACGGCGTGGCTGCGCGAGCCGTACGAGGGGAGCACCGACGAGCGCGGGATCCAGACGCTCGCCTCGGACGAGTTCCGCGCGCACGTGCGCCGCGCGGCCGATGCGGGGATCGCCTCCACGGTGCACGCCATCGGCGACGCGGCGGTGGAGCTGGCAATCGACGTGATGGGGAGTGTGGCGCCGCCCCGGGCCATGCGGCACCGCATCGAGCACCTGCAGCTCTGCCCGCCCGAGCTGTGGGATCGCGCGGCGCGCTCCGGGATCGTGGCCTCCGTGCAGCCAGTGCACCTGATGACCGACATCCCTGCCGCCGAGCGGCACTGGGGGCATGAGCGCTCGCGCGGCGCCTACCCCTTCGCCGCGGTCAAGCGCGCTGGGATGGTGCTCGCCTTCGGGTCCGATGTGCCAGTGGAGACGGTCGATCCGCGCCCCGGCCTCTTTGCCGCCGTCGCGCGCCGCGGGTGGGATGGCGGGCCGGAGGGCGGATGGTTCCCCGAGCACTGCATCTCCGCCGACGATGCGCTGCGGGCGTACACAGAGGGGCCCGCCTTCGCCGCGAACGAATCAGACCGGCAGGGGCGCCTGCTCCCGGGCTATCACGCGGACCTCGTCGCCTGGGACCGCGATCCGCTGGAGGTGCCGGCGGACGAGCTGCGGACGATGGAGTGCGTGCTGACGATGGTGGGCGGGGAGGTGGTGCACCGCGTATGAGCGACGAGACGACGACGCTCTGGCGTCCCGTGGGCGAGGCGGAGCTGGCGCTGATCCGGGAGAGCGGGTGGACGGCATTCCCGCCGCGGCTCGCGCACCAGCCCATCTTCTACCCTGTCACGAACGAGGCGTACGCCGCGCAGATCGCCCGCGACTGGAACACGCGCGACGCCGCTTCGGGGTACGTGGGATACGTGACGCGCTTCGAAGTGCGGACCGGTTTCCTCAGCCGGTACACTCCTCGCGTCGTGGGCGCGAGGGGGCACGAGGAGTACTGGATACCGGCCGAGGATCTGGAGGAATTCAACAGGAATCTTTTGGGGCCAATCACAGTCGCGGCGGAATTCAGACCGGAGTAGCCTTCATGCCGAACAAGATCCTGGTATCGCCCGACGTTATGGCCGCCGCGGCGGACGCGCTGGCGCGGGCGCGGCGCGTCGTCGTGTCCACGGGGGCGGGGATGTCGAAGGAGAGCGGCATCCCCACCTTTCGCGATGCGATGGAGGGTCTGTGGGCCGAGTTCGACCCGCAGGAGCTCGCCACCGAGCAGGGGTTCCGCGCGAACCCGCGGCGCGTGTGGAGCTGGTACGCGTGGCGCCGCCGCCGCGTGGCCGAGGCCGCGCCGCACCAGGGATACCTCGCGGTGACGGAGCTCCAGCGCCTGCTGCCGAGCGTCACAATCGTAACGCAGAACGTGGACGGCCTCCACGCCGTCGCCGGCTGCGACGACGTGGTGGAGCTTCACGGCAACATCCGCCGGCTCCGCTGCCTGGACGCCGGCCACCCCGTCGCCGGCGACATCCCGGGCGATGAGGACGGGGAGTGCGATCCGCCGCCCTGCCCGGCGTGCGGGTCGCCGCTGCGGCCCGACGTGGTCTGGTTCGGGGAGATGCTGCCGAAGCAGGCGGTGGAGCGCGCGTGGGACGATGCTCGCCGCTGCGACGCCCTCCTCCTGGTGGGGACCTCCGGGACGGTGTGGCCCGCGGCCGATCTGCCCCACATCGCGCGGTCCAACGGCGCGTTCGTCATCGAGGTGAATCCCGAGCCGAGCGAGCTGACCGGCATCGCCAACGTGTTCCTGCAGGGGACGGCGGGCGGCATCCTGCCGCGCCTGGTGCAGGAGGTGCGGGCGCGGAAGGGGTGAGCTGCGCCCAGGTTCGTACGCGGTTTGCGTGAGGGGCGGGTAAGGACTGGACGACAGACCCATCCAAACGCAAACGGAGCCGCCGGGATGACCCAACTCTCGCTCGACACGGATGGCGCCGCCGTACTGGCGGACGCACTTCGCTCGTACCTTTCCGACCTGCACGACGAGATCGCCGGGACCGACAACTTCGACTTCCGCGAAGCCCTCAAGCGCAGGGAGCAGATGCTCAACGGCATCCTTCACCAGCTCCAGGCAGGGCAGGAGCTTCCGCCGCAGATGTGACGACCGGGGCCGCGCGCCTTTCGAGCGCGCGGCCCACCCCTTCCGCAGTGCCCTCATTCCATCCAACGATCCGTCATGAACCGGCTCCGCACGCTGTTCCTGTGCCTCGTCCTCGCGCTGGCGCCCGCCGCGCACGCTCAGCAGACGCCCGCCCCCGCGGCCCAGCCGCAGGCATCCGCGTCGGCGCACGTGCCCGTGCCGAAGCCGAGCGAGAAGGCGGTGCGCTACCATCGCAGCGGCAACGTGCTGTGGGTGATCGCCACGCTCTGGAGCTTCCTGGTGCCGGCGGCGATCCTGTTCAGCGGCCTTTCGGCGCGGATGCGCGACGCGGCGCGGGCGGTGGGGCGCAACTGGTTCTTCACGCTGGTGCTGTACGGGGCGATGTTCTCGCTCCTCACCTGGATTCTGGACCTGCCGCTTGCGTACTACAGCGGCTTCGTGCGCGAGCACGCGTACGGGCTGTCCAACCAGAGCTTCGGCAAGTGGTTCGGCGATTCGGCCAAGGGGCTGGGAATCGGCATCTTCCTGATCGCCATCACGCTCTGGATCCCGTACCTCCTGCTGAGAAAGAGCCCGCGCCGCTGGTGGCTGTACACGGCGATCGCCGTCATCCCGCTGATCATCGCGGGGCAGTGGCTGAGCCCCATCTTCATCGACCCGCTCTTCAACAAGTTCGGGCCGATGCAGGACAAGCAGCTCGAGGCGCAGATCCTGGCCACCGCGCGGCGGGCGGGGATCGAGGGCGGGCGCGTCTTCGAGGTGAACAAGAGCGTGGATACGGAAGCGGTGAACGCGTACGTCACCGGCTTCGGCGGCAGCAAGCGCATTGTGCTGTGGGACACGCTGCTGAGGAAGCTGGACTCGCGTGAGGTGGTCTTCGTGATGGGGCACGAGATGGGGCACTACGTCCTGAAGCACGTCTTCATGATGCTGGGAATCGTGTCGCTCCTGGTCCTCCTGTGCCTGTATGCGGTGCACGCGTCGGCGGGCTGGCTGATCGCGCGCTATCGAGGGCGCTTCGGCTTCGACCAGCTCTCGGATGTCGCGTCGTATCCGCTGCTGATCCTGGTCTTCGGCGCGGTGAGCTTCCTGGCGACGCCGGTGGTGTACGCGGTGACGCGGCACAACGAGCACGAGGCGGACCGGTTCGGACTGGAGCTGACGCACGACAACCGCTCGGCCGCCACCGCCTTCGCCAAGCTGCAGGCGGAGAATTTGGCCGTGCCCTATCCCGGCACGCTGTACAAGCTGTTCCGCGCGTCGCACCCGGTGCTGGGGGAGCGCATCGAGTTCGCGAACACGTACCGGCCGTGGGAGACGGGGGGGGAGCAGAGGTACGCGGATCGGTTCAGGCGGTAGGCCTCTCCCCGTTCGTCACCTCGCTGTCCCTCCCCAGATGAAGCTGCGACTTCTGCGAGGCGCAAGGTCCATGGAGGCGGCGGACGTGAGTGCGCCGGAACGACATATCCGCCGCGCGGTGGAGAACCTGTTCCGCTGGATGGTGGAGCAGGTGGACGCGCTCTGACCGGGTGCGCGTGCGCGCGCGATCGTCCCTTACGAAATGCCCCGCTCGCGAGGCGGCGGTCTTTGAGGTTGCGGTGACGGTGTCCGCTCCGAAGAGCCGTAGTTCGCTGGCTGGAGAATCAACGTGGCCACTCACCAGCAGCCTGGTTGCCCAGGGTACGGAAGTAGTTCTCGACCCCATCGGCGATCCCACGTGCGTACTCCTGCCGGTAACCCGGGGTTCTGAGCTTTGCTTCCTCTTCGGGGAGAACCAGCATCGTTCCCTCGCATAGCACCGCCGGCATCCACGTCGGTGTCGTGAGGGCTAGATCCTGCCGGAACACTCCCTTTGGAGGAAGACGGAGTGTACGCGAAACCGCCCGCTGGAGTGCGTCGGCCAGCGGCCATGCCTGTGCTCGCAGGTAGAAGGCGCGCGATCCATTGTCGGCATACAAATCTCTGGAGTCGATGCGTGCGTCGAGGTGGATCGAGACGAGCGCGTCCGCGTTCGCTGCTTCACCAGCCTCGACTCGCTTTCCGAGAGAAACAGGTCGCTCGTCCGACCGAGTCAGGACGACCGCCCCACCTCGCTCTCGGATGAGCGCCGCCGCTCGCCGCGCCACATCCAGCGTGACGTTCGACTCGTGCAATCCAGTGGGCCCTACAGTACCGCCCGGGGGATGGCCCGCGTCGAGTGCGATCACTCGGCCCCGGAGCGGGTGCGTCGGGTGAACCCTGGGGGGCTGCCGAATCCGCAGTACCAGATGCGTCCCGTCCCAGCGAACCATGTACCCGTGGGCGGCTGTAGCGAGATCCGCCCTGATCTCCACCTGGTCCGGGCCGCGCTGACCGATGTGGATACGGCTCACATACGATCCGAGCGGCATCTGCTCGGCTCGCGGTGCGGGTGTACGCGCGCCGTGGACGATGAGCACCACCCCGCGACGCTGCTCCCGCACCGTGAAGGGCAGCGGTTCTGCCAGGGGGACCCTCACCTCCAGCCACCTGGCCCGCGCGAGGACGCTGGGGGGTAGCATTTCCAGAGCTTGTGAGACGCGAATGTGCGGGCCGTGGGCATCCATTGAGACGAACGCGGAGTCCACCCACCATTCAGCCGCGCCGCGAGCTTCGATGCGAACCGATCCGCCGATCCGTCCCGTCATTACGCCGCGGAACCCAGCCGGGAGCAAGGCCGACGGCTCGGCCCCCAGCCTGGTTGCACCCGGGGCCATGCCCGCATGTGCGCCAACGGACTTCCCTCCGACCGTGACGCGTCGAGCCGATTCTCCAGCAAGCGTGACGCGGGGGAGTGGACGGCGGGTCGTATCGTCGCCCCTGACGGCAACGAGCGTGGCGCCCGCGGCAAGTGCCTCCGCTGGAATCAGGGCTCCGTGCCTGGATTTCAGGGTGTGTGGGAGAAGCCACCGGCCGAAGGAAGATTCCACCCACGTCCGCGCTCCCCGCTTCGTGGACACCTCCAAGGGGACGAGATCACCAGCGCGTACGATGGCGTTCCGAATCAGCTCGAGGCTGGAGGGAGTGATTGCGACGGCATCCTCGGCCGTTCGGGACCGATCGGTTTCGAGCCGTACCCGCTGAACCAGTACGGCGGTATCGCCCTTCAGCACCGCCACGAGCCGCAGAAATGCCCCATCGGCGGCCGGCACCGGAATGCGCGATAGAAAGCTGCCGTTTGGATGCACGCGCACGCGCACTCCGTTGATCGTCAGCGACGCCCGGCCGCTCCCCAGCGACCCGTACACCAGGGTGGTATCGCGGTGCGGCAGCGCGGTCTGCTCGCCGGGGTACGAGATGCGCGGCCGGAGCGGGCCGTCAACGTATGGACCCGCACCGCTCGCGTATTCCGCGCAGGCGGCTACCGCGAGTGCCACGCCCAACCACAGGCATCCGCGCCGGCCTGCACGCCATCCGGACCGCGGAACACTCAGTGCAGGCCCCGAGTCAGCCAGTCGCATGGAGAAACGTCCAGGTGGGTTGCCGGGCGGCGCTCGGAGCCGGGGCCACGATGTGGAACGAGGTGGCAGGGCTATGTTCTCTGCTCCGCCGTATGGCCGCCGTCGATCTCACCCCTGTTCACGCTCGATCCCGCACCCGCCGGCGAGGGAGCGCTCCGGCGCAAGCCGCGTGGCGTTCCCAAGCACCAGAAATCGGTACCGGCGCCGGACGCTCCCTTCCACCGCTGCGGCGCGGCCGGCACTCTCGCGGAGCGCGACGTCGATTGCCACTCCACGGGACAACCGGCGGTAAGACGCTTCTGCCCGCGCCAGCGCCGACCACGTCTCGTCTTGACCAAGGAGCCCGGACGCGTACAACTGAACGAGTACACGCGATTGCACCCGGCGGAGGCGTTCGGCGTTCCTCCCACGGACGGGTGCGCGGGGGGCGGCGATCAAGGCGGCGAGAAAGCTCGCTTCAAAGGCATCAAGCTCGTCGGGTTCTTTGCCGAAATACCGCCGGCTGGCAGCCCGCGCGCCCCACTCGTTTTCGCCCCACTCGATGACATTCAGATACAGCTCCAGAATGCGGGGCTTCGAGAGATGAGACTCCAGGGCACGTGTCAGGAACGCCTCCCGCAGCTTCCTGTGCGGAGTCCGCTCGGGTCCGAGAAAGAGGTTTCGTGCCAGCTGCTGCGTAATCGTGCTCCCCCCCATCAACCCCTCTCCGGCGATGCTGCGCCGGATTCCGCGCTTCGCCTGCGCCCAATCGAAGCCACCGTGTTGGAAAAAATGCCTGTCCTCTGCCTTCACCACGGCGCACACGAGGAGGACCGACATGGAATCGATTCGCGTCCAGGACCGCCGTGTGTCGGGGCGAGATCGAGCCGGCGATTGCTCCGCCCGCCGGTCCATGTAGCTGGTCCGAACGGGGTTGCTGGTAGACAGCCAGGCGACGTCGGGGGTGGATAACCCGAGTATGGCACAATAGAGCGCGACCGCTGCGCCGGCACCCAAAGCCGTGTTGCGCCAAAGGCGGGTGCGCTTCCTCACGTTATTCACGGACTCGCGCACGGGCGGGCCCCATGCCGGTGCCGGGCTCACCTCGCCGGGCGCAGCGAGCCCACACGCGAGCAGGCGCGCGGGCCCCCGGCAGGAGACTCTGGGCCGCGGCGGCGTGTGGGCGCGCGCGGTCGCACCGTTCGGAGCGCACCCACGCCTGCGCCAGCAGGAGCTGCGCGTAGTAGTCGCCGGGGTTGAGGGTCACGGCTTCGGTGAGCGACTCGATTGAATAGTTGAACGAGTACCTGGAAGAGGCACGCAGCTGGTTGGCAGCATACACGACCGAGGGCCCGCAAACGAGCAGGAGGGCGGATGCGGCCGCGTACTTACGCCAACGAGTGACTTGGATCGTCAGCGCGAGAGGATCTCGCGGTGCGGAGGCACCGAGCACGAGGGCAGCCATGAACCCGCCGGCCGGCAAGAGCACCACGGGATTCAGCGCCCCCACCACCAGCACGCATGCCAGGCTTATCACGGAGGTGCGGTAGGCGGGTGCTTCGCGGGCTGATTCGCCCGGAACCACACGTCCCGCCTGCCTGATGAGCAGCACTGCGGCCACCACCAGCAAAGCTCCCGCAAGCCCCCCCCACTCCGCGGCGATGCCCAGCCAATCGCTATGAGGCACGCGGTTGGTGGGAAACACCCGCTCCGGCCGGTATGACGGGTCCCCCGGGTGCGCATATTCGGGGTACCGCACCGGCCAGTTCCCTGGCCCGACGCCGAGTATCGGTTGCCCCGCGATCATCCTCAGCGTGGCGGCGTACTGGATCGTGCGCCCCCGGCCGCTGCCGGTCTCGTAATCGGCCAGAGATCTCGCGCTGTCGGCGAACGGCGTCGAAGATCGCCACGAGAGATCGTTGGGAAGCACCGCCGCCGTCATGACCGCCGCCGCGCAGGCACACACGACCCACGCGGTGCGAGTGGGGGCCATAGGGAGAGTGGTAGAACGGCGCTGCAGCACTCGCAGGGCGCCGTAGCACACGATGGCGACGAGGAGGGCGAGCCATGCCGCCCGGGTACGGGAAAGCGTCACGGCCCAGACGAGCAGGAAGACCGCCACCAAGCTCCAGGAGAGCCGTGCGCGTGCCGTCCAGGCGTACCATATCGCCGTCGGGAGCGCGACGACGAGAAGGTGGGCCATCTCGTTGCGGTTCCCCATGCTCCCGCCTGGCGCGCGCCCGGGGAGCGAGAGGAACGGCAACACGCCGTACGCTTCCAGGAGTGCGGTGCCGGCGACGAGGGTCGCGCCGACGACGATTCCAGCACGGAGCCGCCTGCCGTGTCCCGCCCCTGAGACGGTGCGCGCCGTCGTGAAGGCAAGGGCCACGGACATACCCAGCCCCAGGCCCCGGAACGCCCACCAGCGGTTCTCGGCATTCAATACCGCCGATAGGATGCCCAGGATCACGACCGCTGCGACGCAAGCATCGAGCATATCCAGCCGAATCGTCCTCTGGCCCAGGAGTAGCACGCAAGCCGCCAGGAGCACCGAGGCTTGGAAGATCAGGGATTTGGGCAAGAGGTAACCATCGGGTCCCAGCACGGGTGACGAAACGAACGACAGCACGCATCCGCCCAGGCCTAACGCGGCGAGAATGGCCGCGGCCGCGGCATGGCGATCGTCTCCTGCGGGCGCGCCGGGGGGTCTCAGCTGCAGGAGCATTGTCCGCACGCCGTTTCACCGTGGGTTTAGGATGTTTGCCGGAAACAAGTGTGCCCGACCCGGAATGTGGGGCGGCAGAACCTCGCGCGGGCAACCGCGGGACGGAACCTGGGTGGCCGTACCCAATCGCCCGCCCGAGCTGGTCGGGGAAGCGGAACCCCGCGTACGACAGCGCGGGTCCGCTTCACGCGGCGGGCGCTCGTGAGGGGCTGACGATTACATCCTTGCGTTCGAGCGGCAGGTCACCTATATAGTGATTCAGCGCCCCGCACCACAAGTATCACGACGATCTTACGGTCCCACGCTGTCGCGGCGACGAAGGGCGGACGGGTGCCTGGTCCGGCCGCGCACCCCCCCCGAAATATAAGGGTCTTGATGCAGTATGATCCTGTTGTCATCGCATCCCCAAGCACACATGCGGAAGACAAGAGAAACGCCCCCGCGGCTCTCGTCCGTGTACGCGACTTGAAGGTCGCGGCAACGGAGACGCGCGGTCGGCCGAGCGGGCGAACCGGCGCCTGGCCCGCTTACGTGATCTTCGCGCTGTCGCTCGCGGTATGTTCGTGCAGGTCTCTTCCGGCTTCCGGGACACAGCCCTGTGAGATCGTTGGCCCAGCAACGGAAGCGGACCAGGCGTTGGCCCGGTCCGGATGCGAGCTCGCCCAACGCCGGTTCTCCGAGCTTTTCGGCGAGCCCGCCCCGTCCATCTGGGTTCGCATCTCGGACCGCCCGATGTTCCTCGCGTTGTTCGAGAATGGGCGCTGGGGACTTCGGTGGCCGGCGACGGCGACGCTCGCCGCTGTGGGCCGGCAGCTGACACCCCTTCCCGCGGGGGTCAGCGCCACGGGCCCTACGGACCGGTGGGTTGCTGAACAGTGGGGCCAGATCCTCCCCCACGAGTTGGGGCACGCGCTACTGGCGTCATCTCTCGAGCTTCCTGACAGCCCGGCGGTTCCCGGCATGTACGGCACGCCGCTTCCGGATTGGTTCGACGAGGGGGTCGCGGTCTGGATGGAACCGGGCGCCGCGCGCGCGGCGCGCCTGGCGCGCCTTATGGAGGGGGCTGCAGGCAGGCCGGCCAACCTCGCGGAGTTGCTCGGGCGCGAACACCCAACGGCGGACTCCACCTTTCGTGGTTGGCGTAACACCATCACGATCCGTAATTCCGTCGGAAAGTGCAGGGGCGTTTGCACCCCTGTAGACACCCGCACCGTGATTATAACCAGCACGGTCGACACCTCGGGCCACGGGACTGTGGATACCACCTACCTGAGTCCCGAAAGTGACACCGTGCGGACTGTGTCGCCGGCCGATGATTTCTACGCACCGGCATTCGCGGTGCTCGCCTACGTACACGAACGCGGTGGAGCGGCAGCGATTCGCGACCTGCGTGCACGCCTGAAGGCCGGCCAAGCATCGCACACGGCACTCTTTGGATTGCCTGGGCTCCCCCGCGACTCGGCTACGCTCCAGTCTGATTGGGAATCCTGGTGGACCTCCGGATCGTCCAACCCAGCACGGCAACCCGGATCATAGCGCGCCTGAGAGCATTCCACTCCCGCTACGGAGGGGGTGGCAAGGGCGTGGTGCGCGCACCACGCCCCCGGGCCCGGCATTCCGCCTGCCCGGTTATCTCACGACCCACTTTTGGGTCATCACGGAGAGTAGCATGAATACTCGATGGATGCGCGCGCCCGTGCTCTCGCTGGCGGTCCTCGCGACCGCGGCGTCGACTGCGAGTGCCACGGAGGAGGATTACTTCAATTATGGCGACATGACGGAATGGGACGCGACCGATCCGCGCCGCAACGCTCCGGACGGCTCCGCGGAGAACGGTGCCGACCCGAGCGACTGCCCGGAGAGGGTGACGGGCATGAACTCGGGACGGGAGTACAACCTGTTTGGGCAGAATGAGCGAACGGTGACGCTCAACGGTACGGCCACAGTCAATGCGCAGTTCGGCTTTGCCGGTGGCTCAGCGGAAGTGGGTTATTCGAGCACGGTTACCTTCAACGAGGGTACATACATCGCGGCGGACGGCACCCGCATCAACGTGAACTGCGGTACGGGACTCGTAACTGGACGAATCGTGTAGCGTGACAAGGGGTGCCGGCGCCGTAGCGGCGGCACCCCAGCCACCTCATGTCCGGGCCATCTTTGTGGCCTGCCCTCCACGGTGTTTCTGCTCATCCACTGGATACGCGCTTCGGCGCAGCTTCCCTCGCTTTACCGATGCGCAAGAAAATAGCTTGGTGCACCTTGGCCCTGATAACAGCGTGCGCCCCCCCGCCCGTGGACTCGGTTCCGGCGCTGGGGTCCACGCCCGGTGCATTCGTCGCCGGAGCGGCTGGCCACCAGGACGACCCGGAATTTTTGGGGCGTCTCACCGCGCTGTCGACGCTCGCCGACCTGCGGTTTGCCGGGGACTCCGTAGTGGCCATCGACAATGAAAATGGCCGTGTGCTGATCCTGGATTCGGTGTTGAACTCCCGAGGTGTCATCGGGCGCCAGGGTGCCGGCCCGGGTGAGTTGGAGAATCCGCAGGAGCTCTCGTTGTGGAACGGCATGTATGTCGTAAGTGACGCCGTGTCGCAACGTGTGACCTTCTTCAGGCCGAATGGCGGGTATGCGCATTCGGTGCGGGCACCCCAGGGCACAACCTCGTTCGACCTGGATGCTCGGGGCACGCTCTATCTCGTGAGCTGCGATCGTACACACTACCTCGACGCGATCCCTGGGTTGGGGAAGGGGGCCCGCCGGCGCATGGCGGCACGCCCGCTCGATCTGTACGGGCGCGATGACCTGCTGAAAGGCGTGCCCCGCGGCCTTTGCGCGGAGTTGGTAGTGGTGACACGGGGTGGCGAGATCCACGTGTTCGACAACCAGCTGGGTCTGCTTACCAAATTCGACTCCACCGGGCGGGTACTCGTCAGGCGGAGGCTGCCGGATGAGCACCTCCGGAACCTTCGCCAGAGGCGGCGTGAAATTTGGAAGGACCTGCGTCGGCCAGACGCGACCGTGCCTCTCGTGAAGGACATGACGCTCACGCCCGATGGCCAGATCTTTCTCCTCTTCAATTCAGGCACGGTCTTCGGACTCGTCGTAGATCCGTCCAGCTACACGGCCATACCGCTCCACCTCCCCTCCGCGGCCACCGACGCCAAGCCGATCGTCACGGCACGCGCCGCCGTGCTCGGGGGGAACGCCGTCCATCTGGTGAACGAGATGGGGTACAGTGCGCACCCGCTGCGTCGGAGTGGACCATGAAGAACACGCTCCGCAACCGTGCCCGCACACGCCTCCACCTCTTCAACGCTTCGATCGGTGTTCTGACGGTCGTCGGACTGGCGGCGATCTTTTCCGGAGCGTTGCGGGCTGAGCGGGGTTTCCGCGTGGGTCCATCCGGTATGAACCTGAAGGAGCTGGCTGGGAACGCCGGTATGACGTCCGGCGCCGACAGCGCACCCGTAGTGGTACGGGTTTTCGGAGCGTACCACTGTCCCCACTGCGGAAGCTTCGAGCTGGCCGCCGGGGCACGGCTGAGGGAAATGGCCGCGCAGGGAAAGATCCGGTACGTGTTCATTCATGGCTCCAGGGACATGACGAGCCGGAACAGGAACGGGGCGGCCGCGGCATACTGCGCCGATGAGCAGGACAGGGGGTCGGAGATGCGGGACGTTCTATACCGCACCTGGTCCGAATGGGGGCGCGGTGAGGACCCCGCACCCAAGATCGCGGCCTATGCGGCTGCCCTCGGTATCGACGGTACCCGTTTCCGCGCGTGCGTCGGATCTCCTCGGACGCTGGGCTTGGTGCGCCGCGACCGGAACGCCGCGGAGCGCGTCGGGATCGAGAGAGTGCCTACCGTGTTCGTGAACGATGATCGGGTGCAGCTCGCGGGCGCATACGGTCCGCTCATCCAGCTCGTGGAGGAGCGCGTGCGCGGCTCATCGGTGGCCACGCGCGCTGCACGCGACTGATCGTCCCCCAGTCCCGGAAGGCGGTACCGGGCGCAGCCTTTCCTGGGCAGCCCTCCGATGGTGCATCTCTCCGCGGCTCACACCCGCAACTCGCGGGTGGGTGATTCCCCTGAACGGAGTTCCGCAGTTCCAATGAGTGAACCAACCCAGCACAATTGGTCGCGTCTGCTCGTCACCCGCAGCCGGGTGACGGCGCTGCTCTGTGTCGCCACGCTTGCACTCGGTCTCACCTGGGCGGCCCGCGCACGCGCGGGCGGTCTCGCCGGTGACGATCCCGCGCCGGGGGTAGGTGCCCGTTGGGCCGCGCGTGCGGCGGCATCGCCGGCCGATGCCGCGGTGTCGGTGGGCGGCATGGCCGTCACCCGGGGTACCCTCGTGGTGTCCATCAAGGCGGCGGGACAGGCGGAAGCGGGACGCCGGATGTCGCTGGCCAGTCTGGTTCGCGGCAGGATTCAGAACGTGGCCGTGCAGGAGAGCGAGCCCGTACGCGCCGGCCAGGCGGTCGTACTGGTCGATCCGAGCGAGCACGAGCTGAGTTTGCGCGACGCGGAGGCGAACACGCGTGACGCCGAAGCGCGCTACCAGGACCTGTTGATCTCCGACGAGCAGATCGCCGACCCGGTCGTGCGCACGCAGCGCGAGCGGCTGGCCAGGGTGAAGAGCGGCCTGGAAAGCGCCACCGTTCGCCTGACCCGCACTCGCACCGAGCTCGAGCGGACCCGCGTCACGACGCCTTTCGGGGGGCGGGTAGCGAGTCTGCGGGTGGTGCCGGGGCAATGGATCGAAGCCGGGCAGGAGCTGATGACGCTCGTCGACCTTCGGCCGGCACGGGTGGAAGTACAGGTGCTCGAGAGCGAGATCCAGAACGTCGAGCGCGGCAGCCGCGCCCACGTGACCTTCGCCGCCTTTCCCGGCGAGGTGTTCGCCGGCAGGGTAGAGATGGTCAATCCTCTGGTGGACAGCGGCACGCGCTCAGCTCGTGTCACGGTGTCCATCCCCAACGCCGACGAACGCATCCTTCCAGGGATGTACGCGCGTGTCGCGATCGAGTCGAAACGCTTCGCCGACCGCTTGCTGGTGCCGCGGACGGCGATCCTCCGCCGCGACGGGCGAACGCTGCTGTTTACGGACGACCACGGGCGCGCAAAGTGGCATTACGTCCGCACGGGCGTGCAGAACGACACCCTCGTCGAGGTCTTGCCGGACCCGGGCACCGAGCCGCCGCGCGTGGGTGATGTGGTACTTACCCGGGGCCATCAGATGCTGGTACACGACGCACCCATTCGCGTGGTACCCGGACCCGAGGCCGCGGGAATCCCGGCGAACCGGTGACCGGCGGCAACGTTCAGCGGCTCTGGGCGGCGTTGCCGCTGATGGGTTTGCTCGCTGCTTCCACCGCGGCCGCGCAGGCGGCGGAAGGGCTCACACTCGCCGAGGCCCTGCGCCGCGCCGAATCCACCGACCCCAGCTATCTCGCCGCGGTCAACGACTCGACGTCCACAGCGTTCGAGAGGCGGCACGCCTGGGGCACGGTACTCCCGGATCTCAGGTTGAGCATTTCGACAGGAGGTTCCTACTCCCGCACGCTCACGGCGACCGATGCGTACGGGGAGCCCATTCGACGTGAGACGCCGCTGACATACACGGGGAGCTCGGCCGCACAGGGCATCTCCATGGGTGGCGTGCTGTGGGATCCGGCACGCCTCCCACGCCTGCGGGACGTGAGCGCAAGATCGCAGGGAGCGGACGCGCGAGTCCGGCGCGAGCGGCTGCGGGTCCACATGGATGTCACGGTCGACTACTACACCCTCCTCACACAGCAGCGGCTCGTGCGGTTGGAAGAGCGGCTGCTCGAAGCCGCGCGGGCGCGCCGCGATCTCACCGAACGCAAGCTGCCGACCCTGGGCAGCGGTCCCCTCGATCTCCTCCGCGCGGAGCTGTCGCTGGCGGAGCAGCAGCAGGCGGTGGAACGCGCAAGGGGCGAGGCGCGGAAGGCGAGGCTCGCGCTATCCCGGCGCATGGGAACCCTGGACACCCTGTACTCGCCCACGGGCGAACTGCCCGACACCTTCGACCCCCGCGCATTGGATGCCGAGCGGCTGGTGGCGACCGCCCTCGAGGGCAGCCCGGAGGTTCAGCAGTTAGCCGCCGCGGAGCAGTCCGCCCTCCACAGGACGCACGCGGCGCAGGGGAGCCGATGGCCCGCGATCTCGTTCTCCGCGGGGCTCAACCGCGGTTTCCACCGCAGCGGCTACGGGGCGCTGTTCACTGTCGACCCCCCCAACCTGTCGATGAGCTTCGGCCTGTCGACGTCCTTTACGGTCTTCGATCAGTTCAGGGGAGCGAACGCCCGGCTGCAGGCGCGGATGAGCTACACGAACGCGCAGCTCCAGAGCCGAAACACGAGGCTCGAGACCGAGCGTACCGTTCGCACCAGCCTCATCGACCTGGTCACCGCGTTCGACGAGGTGCGGATTGCGGAGTCCGCGGTGAAGATCGCCGCCACGGCCGTCTCCATCGCGAACGAGCAGTACCGCCGGGGAATCATCCGCTACGAGGACGTGCAGGGAGTGGTTACCCAGGCTGCCTACGCCGAGCGCAGCATCGACCACGCCCGGCTTTCGTTTGCGCGAGCGGCTCTCGGGCTCGAGAAGGTGATCGGTGAGCCACTGGCGTCCTCCGCGCGCCGATAGCCCGAGAGGAATTCCATGTCGCTCCCCCGCCTGTCGATCCGGCGTCCGGTCGCCGTAACCATCCTGTCGATCACGGTGATCGTGCTCGGGATCGTGGCTGCCGGCCGGATCCCCGTCGACCTCCTCCCCGCGTTGGAGTACCCGAAGCTCACGATTCAGACCTCTCTTCCGGGCACCTCGCCCGCGGAGATCGAGCATTCCGTCACGGCGCAAGTCGAACAGGCGGCGGGGTTGGCCACCGGAGTGGAAGCGGTCGAATCCATCACGCGCGCGGGTACTTCGCTCGTGACGGTGACGTTCGCGTGGGGAACCCGGATGGAGTTCGCCGCGCTCGAAGTGCGAGAGCGTCTCGACGATCTGCGCAACACGCTTCCGGAGGGGGCCAGCCGTCCCGTAGTTCTGCGCGCGGACCCGCGGAGCGAGCCGGTGATGGTGCTGAGCGTCACCGGACCCGGAGATTCTCGCTCGCTGTCCGACTTCGCCGAGTCGGTGCTCAGGCGCAGGCTGGAACAGATCGACGGCGTTGCGCATGCAACGCCGGTTGGACACGCGCAAAGGCAGATCACGATTCAGACCGATCCGACCCTGCTTGCTGCCTACGGGATCACCCCACAGGAGGTCGCCGGCGCGATCTCATCGGCGAACGTCACTGCGCCCGGCGGGATGTTGCGCGACGGAGAGGAAGCGCACGTCCTACGCGTGGACGCGGGACTCACGGACGTCGAAATGCTCGCCGACATCCCCATCCCGGTGTCGCCAGCGGCGGGAGGGTCCCAGCAGGGAGGGCATGACGCCGTGGCGACGGACGAGGCACCGGTGGCAGGCTCCATCCGCCTTGGAGACGTGGCCCAGATACGCGACGAGCTCCAGGAGCGAGAGTCGGTTGCCCGCTTCAACGGACGCGACGCGGTCGGTGTGCTGGTGTTCAAGGAGGCAGGGGCGAACACGGTACGCGTGGCGCAACGAGTGAAGCGTCTCCTGACGGATTTCGAGCGCGACCCGAGGGGCATTCGGGTGGCGGTCGCACAGAGCCAGGCCGAGTTCATCTCCGGCGCCCTCGCGAACGTGGGGCAGGAAGTCATCGCCGGCGGTGTACTCGCCTTCCTGGTGCTGTTCGCGTTCCTTCGCGAGGTGCGCTACCCGATCGCGGTGGCGATCGCGCTCCCGATATGCGTGGTGGCCACGTGCGTGCTGCTGTATGCGCTCGGCTCTTCGCTGAACCTGTTGAGCCTGGGTGGGCTCGCTCTGGGCGTGGGGATGCTGATGGACAACTCCATCGTCGTCCTCGAGAACATCTTCCGCCACCGAGAAGCAGGCCATTCGCCCGCCGAGGCCGCTGCACTCGGAGCGGAGGAAGTCCAGCGTCCGATCTTCGCCTCCACACTCACTACCGTGGCGGTCTTCGGCCCCATCCTGTACGTGGATGGTGTGGCGGGGCAACTCCTCGCCTCTCTCGCCCAGGCAGTGGCCTTCTCGCTGTTGCTCAGCGTCCTCGTTGCCCTCAGCGTGTTGCCGGCGCTCGCCGCCCGATGGCCCATTGAAGCTCGCCCGCAGAGCTCCGGGCGTGGGGTACTCTCCCGCGCGCTCTCGACTTTCGATCGCGGCTTCTCGCGCCTTACCGCACTCTATGAAGCCGCGTTGGAGATCGCCCTGCGCCGCCGTGGTCTGGTCATTTCTGGAGCGGCGGTCCTGCTGGGGCTCGGGGTGTGGCTCGGGGCACGGCTGGAGAGGAGCCTGTTCCCCGAGGTGGAGCAGCAAACCCTTCGCTTGCGGGTCGCGCTCAGCCCCGGCACCCCGCTGGCGCACACCCTTGAGCGGGCGGGCGAGGTGGAGGCCCACCTGCGGAACGATCCCGGCGTCGAGGCGTTGTTCGTCCAGGTGGGCGCCGCGGACGCCGACCAGATGTGGGACGACGAGACAAGTGGTCCAAACACGGCCGTGATGCAGGCGCAGATCGCCTCGGGAGCCCACAGCCGCGACGTCCTCGACCGGCTGCAACCGGTGCTCGCCGGCCTTCCGCCGGGGGCGGTCAGCTCCGCGGCAGGGCGCACCACCGTGTTCGATCGCCTGTTGAACGGCGGGAAGGCAGACGTAGTCATACGCATCCGCGGGGGGAGCGTGGACGCTGCCGTCGGCTACGCACGCGCGGTTCAGCAGGCCATCACGCGTCAGAAAGGCTTCGCGGACGTAAGAGTCGGGACGGAAATGGCTGAGCCGGAGGTCCACGTAGAAGTCGATCGTGAGCGCGCCGCCGCGTACGGGATTGCGCCACAGGCCGTAGCGGACGCGATCACCTCCTATACGCGCGGGACCACCGCCACCGATCTAACCGACTTCAACCGGAAGATCCCGGTGGTCGTCGCGATGCATGGCACGCCCCGCATCCCGCTGGACGCACTGCAGGACATTCCCGTGTCCGGGATTCCGCTGCGTGACCTGGTGAAATTTTCGCATGCGTTCGGCCCATCCGAGATCCGCCGGGTGGATCGTGTACGGGTGACGTCGGTCTACGCCAACGTGGTGGGGCGAGATACCCGCGCGGCGCGCGTCGACGTTCTGCAGGCTCTCGCCTCGGTGCGTGCTCCGTACGGAGTGTCCGTGGAGGTAGGGGGAGAAGACGAGGAGATCGCGGATAGCTTTCGCAGCCTCGGCGTGGCCTGTCTGCTCGCCGCGCTCCTCGTGTTCATGATCCTCGCCGTCGAGTTCGAGTCGCTGCTGCTTCCGGTCGTCGTTCTGCTCGCCATCCCGCTCGCCGTCATCGGCGCGGTGCTCGGCCTGTGGGTATTCGGAGCCGGGCTCAACACGATGAGCATGATCGGACTGGTGGTACTGGTTGGAATCGTAGACAACGACGCGGTGGTGAAGGTGGACTGCATCGTCCGCATGCGGCGCGCAGGGATGACCCGCGGTGACGCGATCCGTGCGGCCGGGCGCGCGCGGCTGCGCCCCATCGTGATGAACACCGTTACGGCCATGCTCGGGCTCCTTCCTCTCGCGCTCGGTATGGGCGCGGGCGCGGAGCTGCAGGCGCCTCTGGCTGCCGCGGTGTTTGGCGGCCTGCTTTCGGCGACCGCGCTCACACTGATCGTAGTCCCCGTGGCGTACGACCTACTGGAAGAGCTCCGCGAGCGCGGCGCGCTGCGGATCGTTCGCTCGTGGGTGCGCCGTGCCGGAACAGCGGCGGGCGCAAACGCGGGCACCGTGCCGGCGCCCGTTCCAGCGGTGGCACTGGCGGGCCCATGCGATGTGGAGTGACACCCGGCAAGGGGTTCCCCCGCCGGGTGGGTGTGGTACGCGGTTGATCCGCTGGGCGGTGCGCCGGCCGGCGGCGCTGCTCCTGGCGCACCTGGCTGCTGCCGTTGCCGGCGCGGCCGCATGGGCGTCCATCCCCATCGAGCTTCTTCCATCGGCCAAGCTCCCAGGCCTGACGGTCACTTCCTGGTGGCAGAGCGCCTCGCCGGAAACAATGGAGGGGCGGGTGACCTCCGTCCTAGAATCCGCGGTGAAACAGGTGTCGGGCGTCCATTCGGTGAGCTCGGTTTCGGAGAGCCGCAACGGGCGGGGATTTGCCACGGTGCGGGTCGAGTTCTCGAATGGGACGGACATGAACCTCGCCCGGCTCGAGCTGTCGGAGCGGATCGCCCGCGCACAGTACGAGCTCCCCGAGCGTGCATCCCGTCCTCAGATCTGGACCCGGACGCCCAAGGAGTTCGCCTCGCAGACCCGGCCCCTGCTGCGGGTTTCGGTAAGCGGACCGGTGGAGGCGGAGGCGCTCCGCGACTACGCCGAACGGACGATCGCCCATGAACTGCGGTTCGTTGAGGGGGTGGGCGACATCGACGTCGACGGCGGCAGGCAGCCGCTGGTCGTCGTCGACCTCGATCCCGGCCGAACCCTGGCGTCCGGAGTGACCGCGCACCAGGTGCGGAGCCAGCTTGCGGAGATCGGTTACAGGGTCAACGCCGGCAACGTCACCGGTGGCGGGACATCCAGCTCGTTGCTGGTGGAGGCTGACGGGGAGCGCATCCGGGATGTCGAAGCCGTCACGCTCCGCTCGTTGGGTAACGGTGCGTTGCGCGTCGGAAGTATCGCCACCGTCCGCGAGGGATACGCCGATCCGACGTCGTTCTACCGCGTCGACGGGAACCCGGCGGTTTCGGTGTCCGTTCACGAGCGCGACCGGGTGAACACCGTCGACGTCGCTGATCGAGTCAGGGAAAGGATCGAAGTTCTCGCTCGCGGCTCGCCACCCGGGGTTCGGATCGAGATCGATGAGAATCAGGGCGACACCGTCCGGAGTGCCCTCGCCAGCGCCGCGACGCGTGCCATAGCGCTCGTCTTTTCGATGGTTCTGGTCCTCGCCTTGTTGCTCCGCTCCTGTCGACGGACCGGCCTCGTCCTGCTCGCCCTGCTGCTGTCGGCTCTTGGCTCGATCAACCTCCTGTACGTGACCGGCCTCACCCTGAACGTGCTGACGATCGTCGGAATCGCGGTGGGTCTCGGGGCGACGATCGGTGACTCGGTCGCCGTACTCCGCTCGGTCGAGCAGCGCTCCAGGGCACCGGATGCCGACTCGGTCGCGCGAGGCACGTCGCTCGTGTTCCCGGCGGTTGCGGCCTGGATGGCCGCGATGGCGGGATCCTGCGCCCTGTACTTCGCCTTTTATCCTGAGGCCAGCTCCCTCTACCTGCCCCTCGCCCAGGCCATGCTGCTCAGCATGCTCGCAGCCACCCTGGTCAACTCCAGCTTGGTCCCCGCGGTCGCCGTGCTCCCCTGGTTCGTTGAGGCACCGCGCCGCCCTGCGGCCTTGGTCCGGCGCCTGGCGCACCATGCCTCGTGGAAGTCCCTTCGGCACGCCAGGCACATCGTCGCCGGCTCGATCGTCGCACTCCTCGTCACCGCGGCCCTCCTGCGCCCTCGAGCGGGTGCGGTCTTCGATGCCGCGGAAGGGGGCGATCGAGCACCCGGCCTGGACGTGCAGATCAAGGTGGGCAGGGGAGGGAGCCTGGAGCAGACCGATCTCGTCACGCGCGCGTTCGAGTCGCAGATCCGCAAGGTGCCCGGCGTCAAGCGATGGACTGCATCCGGCCGCCACGATCAGGCGTCTCTCCATGTAGAGATCGATGAATCCCACGCCGACTCGCCGGTCATTCGTGCGCTGAGCGAGCGATTGGCGCGCCTGGGGAGAAGCTTTGCGGGCGCGGAGGTACAGGTGCTGGGTGCGGAGGTCCCAAAGGATCAAGTCTGGGGTTCGATCCGGTACAAGATCGACGTCGTGGGCTACGACTACCGTACTCTGCGACGAATCGCCGGTGAGATCCAGAACCGGCTCCAGGGTATCGGCAGGGTGCGGGGAGTGGTGGTTGGTTCGCCGTTGGCCACGAAACCGGACGACGAGGAAACCGAACTCGTGCTCACAACGCACCCGGCTCGTTTGGCGCAGTACCAGATATCCCCGGAGACGCTGGCCGGGGCGGTGGCGGCCGCTCTCAACCAGGCTCCCGCACGGTCCACGTTCAGAACTGACACGGGCGAGGTGAGCTTCACCGTGCGCAGCGGGACAGGGCCCGCGCTGGATCGGTCCGGGCTGGAGCTCCTTCTGATTCCAAGCATGGCTGGTGGAGCCGTCGCCTTGCGTGACCTGGCCGACATTGAGACCCGCACGGTGCCCGGCCAGGTGGTTCGCGACAATCAGCAGTACCGGCTCACCGTGAGCTACCAATTTCGGGGGCCTTCGGATGTGGGCGCCGATCTCTACCGCTCCATGATCGACACCTCGCCCGTACCCCCGGGCTATGCTGTGAAACCACAGCTCGGAGCAGTCCCTTCAAATGGGAACGTGAAGCTGTACGTGGTGTGGGTCCTGACGCTCCTACTGGCCTATGCGCTCGCGGCCGTGCTCCTCGAGTCGTTCTCGCTCCCGCTGGCGGTAGTGCTCGCCATAGCGGTCAGCAGCGTCGGCGTGCTCGTCGCCTTCGGCGTGTCCTCTAACCCTTTCACACCCGAAGCGTTCATAGGCGTACTCGTGGTTCAGGGGATGGTCGTCAAGTACTCGCTGATCTTGATCCGTGCGGCGGCTCAGGACTCGGAACACCGGCTGGCGAGATCCGCGGGTGCGCTCCGGCGGGCGGTCCGTGCCTGGGCGCCAGTAATCTTCGCGGTTGTCTGTACCATGCTCGCGGGATTGCTGCCACTGGCTCTGCTGGGGACCGGCCTCGGGGCGAACTGGTCCGGGCTAGGGTACTCCATCGCCGCTGGGGCATGCGGGGCACTCTTAGCCATTACCCTCGTGGCGCCGGCTGCATACGTGCTGGTTGCAAATCCACGTTCTCTGTGGAGGCGCAAGATCGCGTGAGTCTCGCAATCGCTCGAACCCGCCGCGGCGAGCGGAAGAAGAAGGCTGTAAGCCTGGAGCACGTTCCATACGTGCGTGCCGCACGTAGTAAGTAGTCCGTTCGCCAGTGCGCATTAGGGTCTTCGCATCCGCGCCTCTCTACTTCCTAATCAACACGGATGAATGTACCTCCCAGATCTCGTCGGTGAGTTCGCCAACAAAAGCGGGTTACCTGCGAAGTTCGGAGTACGGAGAGACGTCACTCGAACGGGGGAGGAATTCCTCCATCTCGACCATCCTGTAGCACTCGCGCGATTCATTGCGTTTGCCAAATATCGCGCACAGAAGGTTCATCAAGTCGAAGTATACCTTCGGGGCCAAGTCGCGAACTACTCCGGTATGGTCCCCAGCCTGTTTCGCGGAGACTCCCAAGAGCGTCAGCAGCGGGTGGACGCTTACGGGGCGATGCTCGCAGCAGTCCAAAGGCTGTTCGGGCAAGGCCGCTTCCGGCGGAGCAACGTAGGAGCCCTCCTCCAGCACTACGGTCTCAACACGCCCTGGATCGATCTAGTCGACAACATCTATACCGCCGTCTGGTTCGCTACGCATCGATATATCATGCTCAACCCACGGGAAGGCTATTACGCGAAGTCAGACGAGTCCCACGGGTGGTTGTACCTTATCGCAGCCAGCCCTCAGATGTACGGTGGGACCTTGCACTCGATCGATTTGCGCAAACACCACTCGTCCATGAACGTTCGGCTTCACGCGCAGCATGGGCTCTCTGCTGCTGCTCAGGAGGACGGTGCCGAGATGAAAGAGTTCGACTACCGTTCGTCGGTGGTGGCTCGCGTCCGAATTCCGAACAACACCAGATTTGTGCTCACAGGGCGGCTAGCGTCCCCCTCGTTCCTTTTCCCACCCATCGACATTGACGAGAGCTACCGAATACTACTTGATGATCGATTGGACCAAGCTCTAGCCGATGTTGAAACTACCTTCAATCTTGCGGATCGCACCTTGGGGAGAGTCGTTCGGATGCGATACCGCGCCCGAAAACGGAACTCGCCAGACCACAATGTGCGAGCATAGTGCTACAGGAGCGCACCCGCATTGCCGCGTTACGGCGCGTTCTGGGACACGGCTCAAGGAGAGGAACCCCGCTCCTGGCGGCGTAGCCCGGCCGTACAGAAATCATCGCGCCCTAACCGTGTCCCTTCCGTCGGCCTCATCGCGTCCGCGCCAAATCGTCAAAGGCTGGCCACTGCATCCTTCGGGTAGATCATCCAGAGCCTCACAACAGCAGCAGTTGCTCGAGATCGGGCGTGTGCAGGTGCACGCCTCTCGGCGATACGTGCCTCGGGATAAGTCGGCTTCTTCAAGGAGTTGGACGACCTGGGGCAGAACCTGCGGATATTCCATCGGCGGCTCTTCCGGCTCATTCTCCCGCCAACCGCGCTTGTTTAGCTGCATCTACCCGCGCGATCCGTCGCCTCCGAGTAGACCCCGAGGTCATACGCCAGGAAGACTTGGCCGCGTTGGGCTCACTCCGCCTGCTCGAATAGGTACTTCTCCCGCAGCATTCCGAGATACCCGCGGAGGGGCGGCTCGCCATCCGCGCCGAGGAGGGAGGCGATGAGATCCTCCAGAGAATGGAGCCGAACCGACGCTTGCGTCTCCGGGCGAAGCGCAGTCCGGAGGTACTGCTCCGCTTCGGCGAACGCCGCCCGGTTGGCGACGGGGATCACGAAGACCACCGTCACTCCTTTCCCCGCGTAGCTGACGTTTCGAGCAAGCTGGTAGTTCCGGAAGAACGCGCCCATCTCCAGCGCTTCCTCGGTGAGCCGCGAGCGTAGTTTCGGCAGATAGATCCGCTCGTACTTCTTGCGATGCTGGTCGTCATTCCCGCACGAGCCGAATCCCGACTCGGAGAGCTTCACTTCGACCAGGATCCGCTCGCCCGACTCCAACTCGACAGCGAAGTCGAAGCGAGTCCCCTCCTCGGCATCCGCGATGTACTCGAATCCCCACCGGCGTACCGGATGCGCCGGGAACCCCAGCGCACCGAGCAGCGGGGCCGCGGACATTTCCTTGGGGCTGAAGAAGGGGAAGAAGAGGTTGAAAGCGAGCGCCTGCGAAGAGTTGAGGTGGTGAAAGTCCCGGTGGAGCTGGCGGACGAGGCCGGTGGCCTCGCCATATTTCCAGAACTCCCGTCGGATGGGCTCGAGAATGTTCAACTTCCGAAGCGACTCCGGGAGGATGTGCGGGTACGATCGGCGTTGACGTGCCGAGACACCATCTTCTTCGACGCCGAGCCGCTCTCTCTTGTACAGCGCGAGGTGTCGCCACAGCCGCGTCACATACCGGTCGTAAGGCTGGTCTTCACGAATCGCCGGTGCTTCTGGAGGCGCGTTCTGCTCGTTGCCCTCCGCGAGCCCCGCCAGCTCCGCGTTTGAAAGGTGCAGGCCGCTCCGGGCGCAGAGAAGCCATACCGCGTTGTCGAGGAAGGCGACCCGGAGACCAGTGGCGGCCGCCCAGCTTTCCATGGCCGCCATCACCGCCACGAGTTCGGGCTCCGTCGGTTGCGGCGGTGTGGTGCCCTCACGGCTGGGCCACCGGCGGAATCGCGCGAGCCCAAGCGACCCGGCGGCCCGGTTTATATGCCGGTCCGGCTTGGAGATGTCGAGTCCGATGTTCTTCAGGAACTCGGCGGCCAACGGGATGCCCAGGCCGGCGAGCTTCTCGGAGCTCGCGTGGGATGCGAGCGCGACGGCCATCGACTTCGGATCGCGTCCGCTCCGCTCGAACAGCGTGTCGAAGTAGGCTGCCAGCGATCCGTACTCGTCCGACAGGTGCGAGAGTCGCTGCGCGGTTCGCACGAGCCGCAGCAGGTCCTGCCGCAGCGTAAGCGATCCCGCTTTCCTCGCCTGGAACTCCGCGACGAGCGCCGCCTCCACCTGCTCGGAGGAAAGGCCCGCGTACCACCGCAGGTCGAACCCTCCAAATAGCGGACCGAGCTCCGGGAGCACGCGCTCGACCTTCGCCCAATCGGTGCTACTGGAAAGGATCGAGCGTACGAGGGCGGCGAAGATCTGCTCGTCGGTCAGGTGTCGGCCGATCTCCCTCGCCTCGAGGGCCGAGATCTGGGCGTAGGGCTCGATCCGGCCGCGCCAGTCCGGCAACTCCTCGTCTAATCGGTCCTCGACGCGCGCCCAGAGACCGTGCGCGAGCTCTCGATCCATATGCGATTCGGGATGAAGGTCTACGATGAGGTGCTGCGGGGAGTTCCGCCTCGGCGGCCAAGCGCGACGGCGCCGGAAGCCTCGCCTCCAAACCATTCATACCGTTTAGAGGATACCATCCTGACCGGTTTGTCACGCAGAGGCGCAGGAAGAGGACAGCGGAGAAAGCATCACACCAGAGGCCATAGAAGGAACTCAAAGGCACAGAGAGACCTTTTCGGTTCTCTCGGTGCCTCTGTGTGAGCCCCACAGTCGCAGCTCTCCCCTGCGCCTCTGCGTGAGACAACCGTCTCCGTTTTTGACCTGCACCCTCGAATCACGATTCAAGGCATCCAGCGATCACCTGTCCGATTTTGCCCGAAATGCTCACGCGTGTTCACCGGCTGTACCCGATCCTTCCGAACAAAAGCGTCATGTATCCAGGACCGCACTTCATCGGGGCGGGTCGGCCAGTCGTGGAGCGTCGCGTACCCACGCTCCACATTGTCGTGAAGCCGCGGGGGGATCGTGTGCGGGCAATACTTCTGCAAACGGCCCGACGGGTCACGCACACCCGGATATGACGGCAGAAAGATGCCGAGGAGGCCCGATCGTCGGTTCGCCTCCGTATCACGGATGCTCGACCCGATCTCCCAATCCACGTGTTTGCGCTGCCACGTACGCTCACCGATCAGCACCAGCGTAACTGTCGTGTTGCTCAGGTATTTCTCGCGGATCCGCTGCCTCATCGTTTCGGATGAGATGTTGAGATCGATGTCTCCATCCTGCACGGCTCCGGAGACGAATGCGCCCTCGACTTCAGAGAACAGCCGCTCGAACTCGACGCGGAGGGAGTAGTCGCCCCCTCGCTCGAACGTCGGCCGGCCGTCGTGGTAGCTGATGAAGGTCCGGTGCAGGGGGATTTCACCCATCATAAGTAGGCGGTTTCAACAGGTGGATGGAAGCTCGGAGAATCGGTCCGTTCGCAACGCTTCCCGCGGGCTAAACGCTCCCTGCCTCCGTCTCGCCGGCCCGGAACAGGTCTTCAACGACGAGCTGCATGATCAGCGGGTACGGAGTGTAGCGGTAAGGCACCTTGTCCGTCTGATCTACACCGGGTTCATCCCGGCCGGAGCGGTCCCGCCCCGAACGTTGGAGCGTGGGATCGATCTCGTGGAGCTGTTCCAGGACGCGCCGGTCCAGAACCGTTACGGCGTCGCCGCCGTGTCGGGCCAGCCGCGCCGCCGCACCCCCGGTGTTCTCCATCACGTAGACACGCCGCGTTGGGAACAACTCGCGGAACATCGCGGCCTCCTCCAGGACACCGCTCATTCCTCCCAGCGCCACCATCGCCACTGGGTCGGTCTCGCGGAGCATAGCCTGGCGCATCAGCGCCAGGCTTTTGCGGCACTGCGCTTGGCCGTCCATTTCAGGCCGGTAGCGCTCGCCCCTAAGAGCCGCGGTCCAGCGGATCTGCGCGTAGCCCAGCCGGTGCAGGAGCCATGTCTCGTCGGGCACGACCTCCTGGAATGCGCGGGACTGATAGATCAGGACGAGCGGAGCCTCCTCCCCTGAACCCGCCCGCGAGCGCACTGCCGGCGGCTCGTCGGGCCCACGCTCCGCGGCGGCGGGGAGCCGGTACTCGCCCGCCACCATCGCGACCAGAGGGGAGATGCTGGGATGCGCCCCGAACGCGAGCCGCCCCCCGGCCGAGAGCACCGCGCGGGCGAGCGACACCACCGCCCGCTCCACCTCCACGTGCGCGTCTTCTACCCGATCGTACACGACGCCGGGCTCGGGATCTGCCCGGTACTCGGCTTCGCGGCGAATATCCGGAACACTGGCGGAGAGGAATACCACGCGCCCGTCCAGACCGCGGCTTTTCACCGGCCGGCTCAAAGCACACCTGCCTTGATCTGATCGGCGAGATCGGTGATTCGGTCCTCGTCGTAGCAACCGAACTCGCACCGGTCGGCCAGCCACCCGGTCCGCGCCTGGCGCAGCACCTCCAGCGAGGCGGTAGGGCCCACCACGACGCCCTTCCGCGCGGGCCCCCCCAGAGGCGCGGGGTGCAGCCTACCGTGCGTGAAGTGGAAGTCGGTCACATCCGGCGGGCGAGGGGTGAGCCAGATGGCGTAGTGGTTCCCTTTCGACTGGCATTCCAGCAGGCCGTCGGGGCCGATCCAGGCTGCCAGCCCGCGGAGCGCGAGAGCCCCACGCATCGAGTCGCGAATGCGCGCGCGGCGCCGAACCATCGCCTTTCCGTGCTCTTCCTTCAATGCGAGCACCACTTTTTTCAGGGCATCGGGAGTCAGCTCGTGTCCCGGACCGACCGTGGATTTTACCCAATCGGCGGCATCGCGCTCGATGCGTGCCCCCGGGTCCACGTCCCGCACCCGCACGCCGCC
>DASWNZ010000004.1:0-32277 GCA_036398975.1 Longimicrobium sp. | reverse complement strand
CGCTCCAAATGCGCTCCGTTATGGACTGCGCGCAGCAGTTGAGCGCAGAGCGGTCAGGGGACGAAATGCCGGCCGGAGGCCGGCAGGGCCACCACGTTGGCCCTTGACAGATAAGGCCTTCTCATAGAAGACACGGAGGTGAACGGAAAGGCAAGAAGAGGCTCGAATCTGTAAAGATCGGAACGGAGCGCTTATAATGATGGCCTGAAGGTCATCCGCACCACTCTGTCGTTTCGCCGCCCGACCGCGCGTCATGCCCTGGTACTCCACCCGGTTCCTCCTGCTCCTCCTTTCCGCGCTGGTGTCCGGCGCGGTCGCGGCGTACGCGCTGCGCCACCGCAGGGCGCACGGCGCGCGCGGGCTGGCCGCCGTGGGGCTGTGCTCCGCCGAGTGGTCGCTCGCCTACGCGCTGTTCGGAGCCAGCACGGACCCGGCGGCGAGGGCCTGGCTCGTCAAAGCGGTCCTCCTGGGCGCGGGGATGATCCCGGTGGCCTGGCTCGCGGTGGCCATCGTCTACACCGGACGCGGGCGATGGCTGCGCACCCCGGCCTTCGCGGCGACGGTGGCGGCCGCGGCCATCCCCGTCGCGCTGGCGTGGAGCAACGAGCTGCACGGCTTCTTCTCGCGGCCCGGGGTGCCGGGACCGGGGGGCGCCGCCGCACCCATCGTCAACGGCCCCGGCTTCTACGCCCACCTGGCGGTTTCGTGGCTGATCCTGCTGGCCGCGGTGGTCATCCTGGCGGCGCACGCGGTGCGCGGCCCACGAGACCACCTGGGACGCGACGTGGCGCTCCTCATGGCCATCCTGATCCCCTGGGTGGTGAACGTGATCCACTACCTGGAGCTGGTGCGCTTCAGGGCCAACCCCATGCCCTTCCTCTTCACCGTCTCGGGGGCGATCCTGGGCTGGGGGATCATGCGGCTGCGGCTGATCCGCGTGGTGCCCGTCGCGCGCGAGGCGCTGATCGAGGGGATGCGCGACGGCGTGGTGGTGCTGGACTGCGAGGGGACGGTGGTGGACCTGAACCCCTCCGCGCGCCGCATCCTGCAGGTGGAGGAGGGGCGCGGCGTGGGGGAGCCCGGACGCGAGGTGCTGGCACCGCTGGGGCCGGCGGACGTGGCGTACGGCTCGCTGCGGCGCGTGGCGATCGGCGGGCGCGTGTACCAGGTCTCCACCTCGTTCGTGGGCGAGGGGACCGGCGGGGCCGCGGGCGAGCTGGTGGTGCTGGCCGACGTCACGGAGCTGGCGCACAAGAGCTCCGAGCTGGAGGCCGTCTTCCGCGCCCTCCCCGACCTGTACTTCAGGCTGGACGCGGCGGGGCGCATCCTGGACCACCAGTCCGGTGACGGGGGCCAGCTGTACACCAGCCCCGACGTCTTCACGGGGCGGCGGCTGGAGGAGGTGCTCCCCGAGGCCGTCGCGGCGCCGGTGATGGAGCGGGTGCAGGAGGTGAGGCGCACTGGGATGCTGGCCACCGTGGAGTACTCGCTCCCGGTGGAGAGCGGGACGCGCGACTTCGAGGCGCGCTTCCTTCCCTTCGGCGAGGATCAGGTGGTCACCGTCGTCCGCGACGTCACCGATCGCAAGGGCGCCGAGCGTGCCCTGCAGCGCAGCGAGGAGCACTTCCGCGCCCTCATCGAGAACGGCTCCGACCTCATCACCATCGTGGACGAGGAGGGGCGCTTCCGCTACAACTCGCCCTCGGTGAAGCGCATCCTGGGCTTCGATCCGGAGAAGCTGGTGGGGCTGGACGTGCTGCGCCTCATCCACCGGGACGACGTGCAGAGCGTGCGCGAGGCGCTGGAGGCCGTCGCGCGGCAGCCGGGTACGAGCCGGGGCGTGGAGTTCCGCTGCCGCGGCGCGGACGGCAAGTGGCGCGTGCTGGAAGGGATGGGGCGCACGCTGAGCCCCGATTCCACGGCGGAGGGGATCGTCGTCAACTCGCGCGACATCACGCGGCGCAAGACGTCCAGCGAGGCGCTGCGGGCAAGCGAGGAGAGCTACCGCGGCCTCTTCGACTCCCTCACCGAGCTGGTGTACGTGCAGGACCTGGAGGGGCGCTTCCTGAACGTGAACGCGGCGGTACTGCGCACCTACGGCTACACGCGCGAGGAGCTGATGGGCCAGACGCCCGCCATCCTCGCCGACCTGGAGCGCGTGGACCTGGAGGACACGGGCGCCCGCTTCGGGCGGGTGGTGGCGGGGGAGCCGCAGCGCTTCGAGTGGTGGGGCCGGCGCAAGGACGGCAGCACCTTCCCCAAGGAGCTGGTGCTCACGCGCTCCACCTACTTCGGGCAGGACGCGGTGATCGCCGTCGCGCGCGACATCACGGAGCGCAAGCAGGCGGAGGAGGCGCTGCGCGAGGTGCAGGAGCAGCAGGAGGCGCTCCTCAACAACATCCCCGACCTGGCCTGGCTCAAGGACGCCAGCCACCGCGTGCTGGCCGTCAACGAGGCGGTCGCGCGCGCGGCCGGCGTCACGCGCGAGTTCTGCCTGGGGAAGACGGACTTCGAGATCTGGCCGCTCCCCGTGGCCCGCAAGATCCGCGAGGACGACGAGCGGGTGCTGCGCGAAGGGCGCCAGTTCGTGACCGAGGAAGGCTTCCAGCACCCGGACGGCACCGAGCACTTCCTGGAGACGGTGAAGCAGCCCTTCTTCGACCACGCCGGCCGCATCGCGGGTACGGTGGGGATCGCGCGCGACATCACGGAGCGGAAGCGCACCGAGCAGGCGCTGCAGCGCGCCAAGGAAGAGGCGGAGCGCGCCAACCGCGCCAAGAGCGAGTTCCTGAGCCGGATGAGCCACGAGCTGCGCACGCCCATGAACTCCATCCTGGGCTTCGGGCAGGTGCTGGCGCGCCATCCGTTGACGCCCGAGCAGCACAAGGGCGTCGACCACATCCTGCGCGCCGGGCGGCACCTCCTCAACCTGATCAACGAGGTGCTGGACATCGCCCGCATCGAGAGCGGCCGCCAGGCGCTGCTGCTGGAGCCGGTGCGCGCCGCGCAGGTGGTGACGGACGCCCTGAGCCTCATCCGCCCCGTGGCGGTGCAGTACGGGTGCACGCTGGTCAACGAGGTCCCCGTGACCTCGCCCGTCCAGATGCGCGCGGACCGGCAGCGGCTCACGCAGGTCCTCCTCAACCTCCTCTCCAACGCCGTCAAGTACAACCCCGGCGGCTCCGTGAACGTGGCGTGCGAGGTGGACGGCGAGCGGGTGCGCATCGCCGTGCGCGACACGGGGCAGGGGATCGCGCCGGAGAAGATGGACCAGCTGTTCGTCCCCTTTGCGCGTCTCGGCGCGGAGGATTCCGGGGTGGAGGGGACGGGGCTGGGGCTTGCGCTCTCTCGTCCGCTGATCGAGGCGATGGGCGGGACGATCGTGGCCGAGAGCGTGGTTGGGAAAGGCTCCACGTTCACGGTGGATCTCCCGCTCGCGCTGGCCCCGGCCGCGCAGCCCGAGCCCGTGCCGCACGCCACGCACGATGCCCCCGCGGCGCGCGACGGCGCATCGCTGGCAAAGGTGCTGTACGTGGAGGACAACGTCGCCAACCTGAGCCTGATCGAGGCGATCCTCTCCGGCCGCCCGGAGATCACGCTCCTCTCGGCGCTTCAGGGCGGCCTGGGGGTAGACCTCGCCGCGGAGCACCGCCCCGACCTGATCCTCCTGGACCTCCACCTCCCCGACCTTCCCGGCGAGGAGGTCCTCCGCCGCCTTCGCGACGATCCGCGCACTTGCGAGATCCCGGTGATCGTGATCAGCGCCGACGCCACGCCCACCACCGTGAAGCGGCTGCTGGAGAGCGGAGCGCGCGCCTACCTCACCAAGCCGCTGGACATCGACGAGTTCACGGAAGCAATCGACGGGGTGCTGGGCGCGGCAAGGTAACGGCAACTGCAGGGCTCACACAGAGGCACAGAGACACAGAGGAAAGAGGCTGAAGTTCTCTCTGTGCCTCTGTGTCTCCGTGTGAGATTGCCGTTCGGCTGGTTCAACCGGAGCGCGGACTGCATGACTGAGCCGGACGAGACACCCTGGGAGACGATGCGGGTCTGGGTGGCGGAGCTGCTGGACGGGCACCCGCTCCTCGGCGACATCCCGTGCGCCCCGGCCGTGGAGGCGAACCGGCTCGGCGTGCGCCTGGTGTGCGGCGGGTGGATGGTCACCGTGGTGAGCCCGGAATGGTATCTTCCCCTCACCGACGACCGCGCGCGGCTGATCGCGCTTAACCTGGCCGTGCAGGCGCGCGAGCGGTACGACGAAGGAGGGTGACGGCGGGGGGCTGGGGATCGTCGCCGGGGGCTGAAGCCCCCGGCTGGAACGACGCAAAGACCGCTGAAGCGGTCTCGCGAGCGGCGCGCATCCGGCGAATCGGCAAACGCCCCTCGATGCATGCGTGCAACGCCCCTCCCCCAGGTTGTTTTGGGGGAGAGGCCGCGAGGTACGAGCGGGGGAGGGGGCCCGCCCGCCCCGCCCCCTATTCCCGCACCCCGCCCGCGCGAACCATGTCCACCAGCTCGCCGCGGGAGCCGATCTCCAGCTTGCGAAAGATGTTGGAGAGGTGCGTGGTGACGGTGCGCGGGGAGATGTCCAGCGTCTTGGCGATGGTTTTGTTGGACTTGCGCGCGGCGACCAGGCGCGCGATCTCGGCCTCGCGGGCGGTGAGGCCGGCGGCGCCGCTCGCCACTTCGCCGCGGGACGGGGGGCGGGCGCCAAGCTCGCGGATCTGCTCGCGCGTCTTCGCCAGCTCCCGCTCCGCGCCGAGGCGCACAAAGGTTTCGTGGACGCCACGCAGCTCCTGCAGCGCCTCGTCGGTGCGGCCGGAGTCGCGCAGGCGCGCGGCGAAGTGGCGGCGCAGGCGGGCCGCCGCCGGGATCACCGGAACGGATTCCAGCCGCTCGGCGGCGGCGCGCAGGCAGCGGATCCCCGCGTCGATGTCGCCGCGCAGCCAGACGAGGAAGGCGTCGCAGGCGTCCGCCCACGCCAGCCCCAGGCCGTGCCCCAGCCGCCCGGCGTCCTCGCGCAGCCGCGCGCCGATGCGGGTGGCGCCCTCCACGTCCCCCATCGACAGGTACGCCTCGGCCATGATGGGGAGCACGCGGTGCATCGCCCAGACCGTGTACCCCGTGCGGTCCGCGACGGCGAGCCCGCTCTCCCCCACGCGAATTGCTTCGGCGAAATCACCCGATGCCAGGTGGTACGCCGCCCGCCCGCAGTGCGCCGGGACGACGGTGTGCACGTCCTGCGGGTGCTCGGGATCGCCTGCGCCGGAGAGCTCCCACGCCTCGTCCACGTAGCGTCGCCCCCGTTCCAGGTCGCCGCGACCCAGGTAGATCAGCCCCGTCCAGACCAGGAGCCGCGCCAGGATGGTGCGCTGGCGAAGGGCGCGCGCGGTGGCGAGGGTCTTCTCGGCGAGGGCGAGCGCCGCATCCCACTCGCCGGTGTTGGACATCAGCTCCACCGCCAGCTCCGCGGCCCGCACGCGGTGGATGGGCGAGTGGATCTCATCCGCGACGCGCTGGCACTCGGCGACGTGGTGGCGGATGGCGGGGGCGTCGCCGGTGAGGCCGGCCAGCATCCCCATCCCCCAGTGCACCATGCAGCGCAGCCCCGGCTCGCTCTCCTCGCCCGCGAGCGCGAGGGCCCGCTCGCCGTGCGCGCGCGCCCGCCCCGGCGTGCCGGTCCAGGTGTGCAGGAGGAGGAGGATCAGGTGCACGCGCACCAGCAGAGGCGGCTCGCTCAGCCGCTCGGCAATGTCGAGCGCCTCCTCCACCTCTACGCCCGCCTCGCCGGGCGACCCCATCTCCATGAAGCACTCCGCTCGTGCCAGCCGCAGCCGCGCGCGCAGCCCCTCGTCGCCGGCGCGGCGGGCGGCGTCGAGGCCCGCGTCGAAGTGGCGCAGCGCCTCCGGATAGCGCCCACCCCAGTAGCGGATCAGCCCGAGGCGCCGCTCCGCCGCACCCACCCGCGCGTCGTCACCGGCATCGGCGGCGGCGGCGCGAGCCCGCCTCCATAGCTCCACCGCCGCGTCGAAGTCGCCCAGCCGCTGCCGCGCGCGGGCCAGATCTTCCAGGAGCCGTGCGTCGGCGCCGTCTGACCGCTCCAGCGCGGCGCCCAGGTAGTCGGCGGCCTCGTGGTTGGCGTAGCGGGCCAGCGCAGCCCGCCCCGCCGCGGCCAGGTAGCGCACCGCCTTCTCCGCGTCGCGCGCGTGGGAGCGGACGAAGTGGTACGCGAGCCGCCCCGCGTGCTCCGGCGTGTCCGCGCCGTGGAGCGACTCCAGCGCCTCGGCCACGCGCGCGTGCAGCAGGCGCGCGCGCGCCAGGCCCAGCCCGCCGTATAGCGTCTCGCGCAGCATCGGGTGGGTGAAGTCGTAGACGACGGCCGCGCCCTCCAGCCGCTCGTCCAGCACGCGCTGCCTGCGCAGCTCCTCCAGCGCCTCCACCAGCTCCGCGTCGCCGGCCTGCGACACCTCGCACAGCTCGTCGTAGCGCGCGCCGGTGCCGATCACGGCCAGCAGCTCCGCCACCTCGCGCGTTGCCGGCGCCAGCGTGGCGACGCGCTCCATCACGGCCTCGCGGATGGAGCGCGGCAGCTCGATCCCCTCCAGCTCCGAGCCCCTCCAGCGGCCGTCGTGCAGTGCCAGCCGGCCGGACTTCACCAGCGTCTTCAGGATCTCTTCCAGGAAGAAGGGATTCCCCCGCGTCCACCCGTACAGCAGCTCCGCGAGCGCCTCGTCTTCCCCGAACAGCTCGCTCACCAGCGCGCCGGTCCCCTCGCGCGACAGCGGGACGACGGCGTGCACGCGCGCGTTCCCTCGCGACTGCTCCAGCGCGCGCAGCCAACCAGGGCCCTGCGTGTCGTTGTACGACGCCAGCAGCGCGATCCGCTTGTCTCCCAGGTGGCGGGCGGCGAAGTGCAGCAGCTCCAGCGACGACGCATCCGCCCACTGCAGGTCGTCGATCAGCAGGAGGAGCGGACGGCGCGCGGCGAGCCTCCCCAGGAACTCGGTGAAGCTCCAGAGGAGGCGCGTCTTGAGCTCGGGCTGCGCTTCGGGGCCGGGGCGATGCAGGGCGGGGATGAGCCAGGCCAGCTCCGTCTCGCCGCCGCGCGTGAGCGTCGCCAGCGCCTCAGGGGACAGCGTGCGGACGATGGGGAGAAGGAGATCCGCGACGGGAGCGTACGGGATGCCCGCTTCGACGGGATAAGCGCGCCCCACGGCCACGCTCCACCCGCGCCGCTCCGCGTCCTCGGCGGCGGCGCGCAGGAGGCGGCTCTTCCCGATCCCGCTCTCGCCCGAGAACACCAGCATCCCACCGCGCCCCGCATCCGCCGAATCCAGCAGCTCGCGCAGCATCGCGACCTCGGCTTCGCGGCCCACCAGCGGAAGGGGAGGGAGGGGTGAGGACATCCGGTCCGTGGTCAGAAGAGGCCGAGCTGGGGGCCCGCCGGCTTCCTGAACGCCGCCGACGAAAGGGGTTCAAACGTTTCCGGGATCCCCGCCTTGCGCCGCGCGACGCGGAAGAGCGACTCCAGGTGGTCCGCGTACACCCCCTCGCCGCGGCCGCGGGCATGGAAGCGAGAGTCGTACAGCTCCCCGCCGCGCATCTCGCGGATGCGGTTCAGCACGCGGTCCTTGCGATCGGGATAATGGCGCTCCAGCCAGCCCGTGAAAAGCTCCTTGAGCCCGTGCGGCAGCCGCAGCGCCACGTACGACGCGAATCTTGCCCCCGCGCGGGCGCTCTCCGCCAGGATCGCGGGGATCTCGTGGTCGTTGAGCCCGGGGATCACCGGCCCGATCAGCACCCCCGCGGGCACGCCCGCCTCCGCCAGCTTCGCGATCGCCTCCAGCCGCCGCGCCGGCGTGGATGCGCGCGGCTCCATCACCCGCTGCAGCTCGGGATCGAGCGAGGTAATGGAGATGAAGACCTTGGCCGCGTCGTGCCGCGCGAGCTCCGCGTACAGGTCCGCGTCGCGCGTGACGGTGTGGCTCTTGGTGATGACGGCGACCGGGTTGCGGAACTCGGCCAGCACTTCCACGCAGCGCCGGGTCAGCCCCAGCTTGCGCTCCACGGGCTGGTACGGATCGGTGACGCCGCTCATCCCCAGCGCATCGCCCTTCCACCCGCGCGCGGAAAGCTCGCGCCGCAGGATCTCGGGCGCGTCGTCCTTGACCAGGATGCGCGTTTCGAAGTCGAGTCCGGCGGAGAAGCCCAGGTACTCGTGCGTGGGGCGCGCGAAGCAGTACGAGCACCCGTGCTCGCAGCCGCGGTACGGGTTGATGCTGTAGTCGAAGCTGACGTCCGGGCTGTCGTTCTTGACGATCAGCGTCCGCGTGGGATCGCGCAGGAAGACGGTCTTCGGCCCGGGATCGTCTGGATCGTACGCGTCCATGTCCGCCACCACTTCGATGCGCTCGAAGCGGTTGGGCGGGTTCTCGGCCGCGCCGCGGCCGCGGATCTGAATCGGTGCAGATGACACTCGCGCATGGGGTTGGGGTGCTTCCGGAGTACCCCTTTGCGTCTCGAAAGTGTCCGTGTGGAGCGGAGAACAGCAGAGAAAAGCGTCACACAGAGGGCACAGAGGGAACTACGAGGCGCAGAGAAAACGGTTTGTCGGTGAGATGTGCAACGTAAAGCTTGCGCTTCCTAGAGGGGCAGGCTATGATATGCAACGTGGATGTTGCGTGTTGTGGATTGAATACCAGCTACGGAGACAAGAACCGATGAGCATCGAAACTGAAGCAGCACGGACCAGCACGGACCGGATCGAAAAGGTGATGGAGCTTCGCGCACCGCGCTCGCGCGTGTGGCGAGCGATCACGACGGCGGAAGAGTTCGCGCACTGGTTCCGGGTGAAGCTCGATGGGCAGTTCGTGGAGGGGGCCACCGTCACGGGAGACGTCAGCCACGCGGACGGCCGGCATGCGTGCGCCATCGAGATGCAGATCGAGCGGATCGAGCCCGAGGGGTACTTCTCGTATCGCTGGCATCCCTACCCCATGGACCCGTCGGTGGACTACTCGTCCGAGCCCACTACGCTGGTCGAGTTCACTCTCCAGGAGACGGAGAGCGGCACCATCCTCACCATCGTGGAGAGCGGGTTCGACCAGATCCCGATCGCCCGCCGGGCCGAGGCGCTCCTCATGAACACGAGCGGGTGGGCCGGGCAGATGAAGAACCTCGCCCGTTATGTCGAGTAGCCGGGGCGCGGCGGCTCTTCAGATCACGGAGGCCGCGCCGGTGTTCGCCGCCCTGGGAGATGCGACCCGGCTTCGCCTCCTCGGACGCCTATCCGCCGAAGGGTCGCTCTCGATCACGCGCCTCAGCGAGGGCGCTGGAGTGACGCGCCAGGCGATCACCCGCCACCTCCACGCGCTGGGGGATGCGGGACTGGTCCGCGATTCACGCCATGGACGCGAGCGGATCTACGAACTGGACCTGAGGCGCCTCGAAATCGCCAAGCGCTACCTCGACCAGGTCGCGACGCGGTGGGACGATGCCGCGGATCGACTGAGGGCGTTCGTAGAGGAACAATGACGAGCTACGGCCGGCTGGGGAAGTACGACCAGCCGGCCGTGTCGGATCAACGTTGGACCGGTCGTGGCGCTTCACTCCGGCACGGCGAGCTCCGCGATCCACAGCCCCTCGTACAGGCGCACCCGTCCGAACGCGTCCGTATCCAGCCGCGTTTGACTTGCTGAATGCGTTCGGAGGTTCACCATCGAAAGTATCTCGCCTGAACGGGGCGTGCCACGGCTCGGCATCAGCGCCCGAACACCAGGTTCAGCCCCAGGTGGACCGTGTCGTCCACCGCGATCTCACCCAGCGACGTGCCGCGGTACGCCACTCCCCAGCGCTGCCGGTCGATGGCGAGCTGCGCGGTGGCGCGGAGGCCGCCGCCGGGGAGGGGGACCGCGCGCGCGGCGAAGCGGACCGGGTGCGTCTGGCCGCGCAGGGTGAGGTCGCCCACGACGTCGTAGTGGGCCGGGCCTGAGGGCGTCACGCTGCGCAGGCGGAAGTCGGCGGCGGGATAACGATCGGTGGCGAAGAAGTGGTCGCTGCGCAGGTGGTCGCGCAGGCGGCGGCGGGGGATGGGGTCGCTCTCCGGGATGTCGGTGACCTCGATGGCGTTCATGTCGATGCGGAAGGCGCCGCCGCGCACGTTCCCTCCCTCGGAGAGCAGGTAGCCCGCGGCGAGCCGCACAGTGCCCTCGTGCTTGCCCCTTCCCCTGAACTTCGTGCCCTTCCAGCGGATCACCGACCGCGCCGGGTCCAGGCGCAGCGTGTCCTCGCGCGCGGCGGGCGCCGGCTCCGGGTGCGCGCCCGGAGTGCCGGGCGCGCAGAGGAGGGCCAGGGCGAGTGCGGCGATCATCGGCCGACGTCCCGCAGGACGATGGTGCGCTCGCCGCGCCAGATGCCGTCGGGGCCGCGCGTGAGCCGCACGATGCCGGAGCCGCCCCGATTCCGCACCTGCGCGCGGTAGGTGGCGGTGACGCGCGGGTCGCCCTCGAACACGAAGTCGTCGATGTACCCCTCAGCGGCGCGGCCCTCCTGGACGGTGGTGTGGATGTGCGCGGGGTCCAGCCGGCCGGGGTAGTGGCCGGGGCGGATGGTGGCCACGCAGTAGCGCCCCTGCGCGTCGGTGCGCAGCCAGCCGCGCAGGTAGCCGTGGCGGGGGCCGTTCCCCGTCTCGTCGCCGCGCCGGGGGTACACGCCGGCGGCGTTTGTCTGGTAGAGGTAGAGGAGGATCCCCGCGGCCGGCGTGCGCCCGTCCGCGCGCAGCACCCTGCCGGTGAGGACGAGCGGCTCGCCACGTTCGGCGTGATCCGCCAGGCGCACGGCCCAGGAGAGCCGCGACGGCGCCTCCGCCGCGCCGCACCACTCGCACGCCGGCTCCTCACGCCGTAGCGCCGCCAGGATGCGGTTGCGCGGCGCATTGACGGCGGCGACTGCGCCGGGGCAGCCGGGCTTCAGCAGGGGGATGGAGCCATCGGGGAGGGCGGCGCCGGACGACGGCGAGGCGGATGCCAGCGCCGCGAAGAACAGGGTGGGAAGGAGGGTCGGCATTTGTGGGGCTCCGGCTCGGGAGACGATCCGCGGACTCTTGCCGCGGAGGCGGGACGGATGTCCCGCTCTCCCATACAGGTTGCGCCGAACCCGATTGTGTTAGCGGCGGGCTACCAGAGCAGCCCCAGCTTGCGCTGCCACAACTCCAGTGCGCCCTTGTCCAGCCGCAGCGTAGCGGCGCGCTCCTCCCCCGCCGGCAGCGACGACACGGCCGCGAGACGGTCGTACACGCGCCCGCGCTCGGCGGCAGGAACGCGCTGCAGGAGGTGCCAGAGCATCGGCGCGGCATCCAACCCCGACGCGCCGGCAAGCGCCACATCGAGATCGGCGCGTCGAAAGGTGCCGAAGTCCATCGCCGCCAGCGCGTTGCGCAGCGGCGCGGGGCTCCCGGCGGGGTACGGGGTGCCGGGACCGCGGCCCGGGCGCATCAACGCCACGCTCCCGGCGGGTACCACCGAGCGGCGGCCCCCGTTCACCAGCTCCACGTAGCCGGAAGTCACGCGGATCTCTCCGGAGCCGTCGTCCTCCACCGTCATCAGGTAGGCGCACCCCAGGTCGACAGCCAGCGCCGCGGGCGTCTCCACCATGAAGACTCGGGGCGGCGACCACACCTTCGCGTCGATGGTGCCCCTGCGCAGCGCCATCCGGTGTTCCCCCCGGCGTGAGCGGAGCGCGGAGAGCCGGCTGTTCGGCCCCACCTCCGCGAAGCCGATCCCGCCCAGCTCCACGCGGGCGCGGGAGCGCGCGTCGGTCTCCAGCCACTTCCCGGTACGGAGGCGCTCCTCGCCATCGACTCGCCCGCCGTCCACGCGCGGCGCGCCGACCAGCCCCGCCACCTGCCAGGCGTGCGGATCGTCTCGCAGCCACATCCGGCCTACAAAGAGCGCCAGCAGCAGCGTGGCGGCCATCGCCAGCGGCGCCCACACGCGCGGAGGGAAGCGGCGGCGCACGGGAGGTACGGCAAGGGGGCGCTCCTGGTACGCCAGCGGGCGGAGGAGGCGTTCCAGCCGCTCCACCTCCGCGTCCGGTTTGGCGGACGGGTCCCACAGGTAATCGTCGTGCTCAGCCATCGAAACCTCCAAGCTCTTGCCTGAGCTGTTTCATGCCGCGATGCAGGTTCACCCGCACCGATCCGGGGGTGAGCCCCGTGCGCTCGGCGATCTCGGCGCCGCTCATCCCCTCCACCAGGCGCAGCACGAGCGGCTCGCGGTACGCCTCCGGGAGCCGGTGAATCGCCGCGAGCACGTCCTCCACCTTCAACTCGCCCGCCGACGGAGCCGCGGCAGGGTCGGGAACTTCGTCCTCCAGCGCCACCAGCCTGCGCCCGCCGCGGTGCAGCATGCGCGCGCGGTTGCGGGCGATTGCGGCGATCCACTTCACGAACGCCGCCGGCTCGCGCAGCGTGTGCATGCGCGCCAGCGCGGCGAGAAAGACGTCCTGCACCAGGTCTTCCGCATCCTGCCGCGGTGCATGCGCGAGCAGGATGCCGTGCACCAGCCGCCCGTGCAGCCGGTACAACTCCGCGAACGCCCCGCGGTCGCCCCCCTGCGCGGCGCGGACCAGCGCGTCGTCCACCCCCGCGGCGGGCTCGACGCGCAGGCGGGCGAACGGGTTCAGCCCCACGCGTACCCGCGCCTGGACGGATAACACCTCATCCACCCGCCGCTCCTCGTACGTCCGGTCGGACCATGCCACCTCTGGAATGCCGGGAAAGCCGCCATGCACCCTCGTGTTGTCTAAGATGCACTTCCGCCGCGGATGTTAACCGGCTGCCAGAGATGCTCAGCGAGTACGGCAACTGCTGGCTCACACAGAGACACAGAGAACCTGACAAAGGGAGAAGAAAGGGAGTATGGGTGACCCCCTCTTGTGGCTTTCTGTCCCCCTCTGTGTCTCTGTGTGAGGCTTGCTGTTTCAGCGCTCGTCTTCTGGGATGGGCTGGGGTGCCACGCGCCGGCCGCGGACGTACACGTCGGAGCCGGCGACGGCGGCGATGGGCTTGCGCAGGTTCTTGAAGTTGCCCTCCAGCGTCAGCACGACGGCGTCGCCGGGGAAGGGGATCTCCTGCACCAGCCGCTGCACGAGATTGGCCGAGTGGTTGCCGTGCTCCCCGCGCTTCCACGTCCAGTCGGGGACCACCGCGAGCACGTAGAGCGGGTGCTCGGGGAGGATCTTCACCTCCTTGCGCACCAGGAAGGCGCTGGCGATGTCGCGGTGGCGGCGCAGCGCTTCCTCGATCGCGCGCACGGCCTCGTCATCGAGCCCGTGCGGAAGGAACACGTCGCGCGCGGACACGGCGCCGGCGTTCCGCTCCTCCTGCGCGGCCGACATCAGGTCCGCGTGCTCCTGCAGGCGGCGCCAGTACGCCTCCGCCTCCTCCACCCGTCCGGCGCGATGCAGAAAGGCGTGCGACGCGGCGCACCCGCCGTGCACCAGACCGACCTCCGCCGCCATCGCCGACTCCAGGTGCCGGAGCCCTTCCTCGTCGTCGCACTCCAGCAGGAGCTGCCCAAGCATGTAGCGGATCTGGGCGTCGGCGGGCTCGGCCTCGGCGAGATCGCGAAAGAGCGGGACCGCCGCCTCGGCACCGTGCAGGCTGGCGACGGCAAACGCGCGCTCCTTTGCTTCCTCGGGCGTGAGGGACTCCGTCCGCGCTTCGAGCTCGGCCAGGCGCTCGGCGGCCTGCCGCGCCTCCTGGTGTTGCGCCGTCCAGCCGGCCCTGATCTGCTCCAGCCATTCCCGGTCCATGCGGCGCAGGGCATCCTCGGCGGGGCGGCCCAGGTACGCCTCCGCGGCGCTCGGCACTCCCTCGTCGGGCGCGATCAGCGCGGGACCCGGCGCGACGCCCAGCGCGGCGATGCGCTCACCGAGCTCGGGGTGCGTATCGCCGCTCCGCGTGGGGGCGGACAGCGCCTGCGACAGGAGGAGATCCGCTTCGGCTTCCGGCATGGGCGCGCGCAGGCTCCGGCCCATCGTGGTGAAGGCGTCGGCGGGCGGCTCCGGCTCGGCGGCGGCGCGCTTCCACAGGGTGGGCCAGAAAGAATCGGCGAGGTGCCGCGACCGCACCGCGATCCGCGCCAGCGCCGATGCCATCACGCCTGGACCCACGAGTGCCGCCGCCCGCGCGTCCGCCTCGAACTCCTGCGAGCGCGCCAGCACGAACGAGTACGCGGCGAAGCGGGGCGCGTACCAGGCGAAGAAGCGCTCGAAGACGAAGGTGGCGCCGTGCTCGTTCTGCCGAAGCTGCTCCAGGATGCGCGCCCAGGTGGCGCGGATGCGGTAGCTCCACGCCCCGCTGCGCCCGTGGGCGCGGGAGAGGTGCCCGAACTCGTGCGCCAGCACCGCTCGGAACTCGTCGGCGGGGAGTGCGTGCATCAGCGGCACGCCGAGCACCAGGTAGTTGCGGTGCCATCCGAACATCCCCAGCCGCGGCACCTGCGACACGGAGGCGTTGAAGTCGTCGGTCAGCAGCACGTGATGGGCACGCGGCGCCTGCACCCCTCTTCGGATCGCGTCTACCTCCGCGAACAGCGCCGGCGCGTCGTTGCGGGCCAGCTCTTTTCCCTGGGGCGGATCGATCCGCACCCACATCGCCCTGACGATCGTCCACACCAGCAGCCCGATCGGAATGGCGAGCTTGATGAGGAGCACCCACCCGCCATGTGCCGCCACCAACGCGCCCACGCCCAGGCCGAGCGCCACCAGCAGCACGAGCACGGCGAAGACGTACACGTAGCCGAGCGCCCCAAAGAGGAGCACTCGCGTGCGATACCTGCCCGGGTTCGCCCGCGCGACGCGCTCCAGCCGTGCCACGTAGCTGTCGAATTCTGCGGAGGTCTGCATGTGGATCGGTCGAGTGGACGGTAATGCGTGGGGCTAACTTCGAAGGAACAGCGAAGTCACAGAGGCGCGGAGTACATTCTCCCTTGCTGTTGCAGTCCTCTCCTGTATCCTCTGTGGCTCTGTGTGAGGCCTGCAGTCCCAGCACTCAGACCTACACTGGCCGGAACGCGCTCTCAGCCCGTATCCGCCCAGAACTGGCGGAGGAGGTTGCCGGCGACGCGGAGGCGGTACTCGGCTGTGGAGCGCACGTCGTCGATGGGGCGGATCTCGGAGGTGAGTGCGCGGTGGGCATCGTCGATGGAGCCGCCGTCCGCGAGGACGCGCTCGGTGGCGGGAGCGCGCACTACGGTGGCGGCCACACTGCCGAAGGCAACGCGCGGCTCGGGGCCGCGGACGCCCGCCATCACCACCTTGCTAATGGCCTGCGCGGCGCGCGTCCCCACCTTGCGGAACCACTGCCGGCCCTCGACGCGCGGGATCTCGATGGCGACGATCAGCTCGTCGGGGCGGATGACGGTGGCGCGGTAGCCGGTGTAGAGCTCCGCAAGGGGGACGCGCCGCTCGCCCGACGTGCTGCGCAGCACGATGACGGCATCCGCGACGGCGAGGACGGGGAGCGAGTCGCCGGCGGGGGAGCCGTTGGCGACGTTGCCGGCGAGGGTGCCGCGATTCTGGATCTGCGCGCCGCCCACCTCGCGCGATGCGGACACCAGCGCCGGGAACCAGTCGTTCACGGCATCCGAGCGGATCAGCTCCGTGTACGTCGTCAGCGCGCCGATGCGCAGCACGCCGTCCGCCGTGATGCCGCGCAGCTCGTCGAGCGACCACAGGTTGAGGAAGCGCCGCGCCGGCGTCGTGCCGAAGTGCAGGTTCACGAAGACGTCCGTGCACCCGGCGAGCGGCGTGCGCGGGCCGTCTTCGGCGAGGATGGCGAGCGCCTCGTCCAGCGTGCGCGGGTCGCGCAGGTCGAGCGGTGTGGTGGCGGTCTTCATTCGCTCACGCTGTGGATGGCGCGGTAGATGGCCTCGTAGCCGGTGCAGCGGCACAGGTTGCCGGCCAGCCCGGTGCGCACCTCCTCCAGCGTCGGCGCCGGGCCGAGCGCGACGGCGGCCAGGATCATCCCCGGCGTGCAGATGCCGCACTGCGCCCCGCTGAACTCCGCGAACGCGCGCTGGTACGGGTGCTCGCCACCCAGCCCCTCGATGGTCACCACTTCCGTGTCGCGCGCCTGGGCGAAGGGGACGAGGCAGGACACGACCGGCTCGCCGTCGATCAGCACCGTGCACGCGCCGCACTCGCCCTCGCCGCAGCCCTCCTTGGTGCCAGTGAGGCCGCACTCCTCGCGAAGGACGTCCAGGAGGCGCGTCATGGGGTGCGCGTCGACCTCCGCCGGCGCGCCGTTCAGCGTGAAGCGCATGCCACCTCCATGATGCTCTCCGGGATCGCGGGGATCGAGCGCACGTCCAGCCCGATGTGGCGGATGGCGTTTACGAGCGCGGGGGCGGGGCCGTCGATCGGCATCTCGCCCACGCCCTTGGCGCCAAAGGGACCGTATCCGCTCGGATTCTCCAGCACGATCACGTCCATGCGCGGCGTGTCCAGCGTGGTGGGGATGGTGTAGTTGGTGAGGGTGGGGTTCGCCATCCCGCCGTCCTTCATCACCACGTTCTCGTTGAGCGCCCAGCCCACGCCCTGCGCGGTGCCCCCCTCGATCTGCCCCACGACCATCGAGGGGTGGATCGCCTTGCCGATCTCGTGGACGATGGTCATGCGCAGCGGCTTGACCTCGTAGGTGACCGGGTCCAGCTCCACTTCGGCCACGTCGCACCCCCATCCGTACGCGGCGTAGGCGTCGCCGGTGTACTCGGTGTCGTCCCAGGAGATCTCGTCGGGCTTCTGGAACTGCTTGGTGACGGAGAGCGGGCCGTGCTCGCGGACGTACTCGCCGGGCGTCATGTCGCCGATCGTCTCGCGCATCTCCTCCGCGCATCGCTGCAGGATCTTGCCGACCACCATGCAGGTGCGCGACGCGACGGTGGGGCCGCTGTCGGGCACCTGGTGCGTGTCCGGCTGCACGATCTCCACCTGCTCGTACGGGATGCCGAGCGCGTCCGCCACGATCTGCGCGTGCATGGTGCGCGTCCCCTGGCCCATCTCCACGCTCGCCACGCGGATGCGCGCGCCGGTCTCCGTCGCCTCCAGCGTCGCCTTGGAGGAAAGGTAGATCTCGCCGCTCCCCGTGAAGCCGGAGCCGTGGAAGAAGAGCGAAAGGCCGATGCCGCGGTTGCTACCGGCGTATTCGGCGCGCTTGCGATGGTAATCGGAGCGCTCCACACCGGCCTTCAGCGACTCCAGGGCGCTGCAGTCCTCGCCCATGATCTGGCCGGTGGCGCTGGTGTCGCCGGGGCGGAGGGCGTTCAGCTCGCGGAGGCGCACGGGGTCCATCCCCAGCGCCTCGGCGATGCGGTCCATGTGCACCTCGGTGGCGAACTGCGTCTGCGGCGCGCCGAAGCCGCGGAAGGCGCCGTTGGGCGGCGTGTTCGTCATCACCACGCGGCCGTCGATCCGCGTGTTCTCGCACCGGTACGGCCCCGCCGCGTGGATGCACCCGCGCGAGAGGACCACGGGGCTGAGCGTGACGTACGCGCCGCCGTCCATCAGCACGTCGATCTCCATCGCGACCAGGCGGCCGTCGTTCATCACGCCCGTGCGGTGGCGGATGATGGACGGATGGCGCTTGGTGGTGGCGATCATGTCCTCCACGCGGTCGTACACCATCTTCACCGGCCGCCCGGCCTTTCGCGCCAGCAGCGATGCATGCCCGGCCAGGATGTTGGGATACTCCTCCTTCCCCCCGAAACCGCCGCCCGTCTCCGTCTGCACCACGCGCACCTGCCGGTCGCTCATCTGCAGGAGCGCCTTGATGGCCTTGTGCACGTAGTACGGGCACTGCATGGAGCCGTGGATGGTCATCCCGCCCGTCTCGGGTACGGCGATCACCCCGTTGGTCTCGATGTAGACGTGCTCCTGGTGGCCCGTGCGGTACGTCCCCTCCACGACCCGGTCCGCCGCCGCCATCGCCGCGTCCACGTCGCCTTTGCGGATGCGGATCGTCTTGAAGACGGTGGGCGACTGCTCCGGGTCGAGCACGGGTTCATCGGTGTCGTACTCGATGCGCACCTCGGCCGCCATCAGCCGCTCGCGGTCCTCGTGGGCCAGGAGGAGGATGGGCTCGGCGAAGTGGTTGATCTCCTCCGCCACCAGGAACGGCTGGTCGTCCTCGATGAGCGCCACGAAGTTGCAGCGCGGGCCGGGGATGTCGCGGTAGTCGACGACGGTGAAGCCCGCCGGATCGAAGTCCAGGCTGATGGAGCGGACGCGCCCCTTTGCGATCGTGGAGCGGATCGTCCGCCCGTAGATCATCCCGGGAAAGCTGAGGTCGTCCACGTACCGGGCGGCGCCGGTCGTCTTGGCCATCCCGTCTTTGCGCGGTACGCTCCGGCCGACGGCTGGGGTCATGCGGGCCTGTGTGTAGAAAGGGCGGTGGGCGTGCTGTGGTACAAATAGCTGTTTTTCGCCGAACGGCAACTGCTGGGGCTCACGCGGAGACGCGGAGACGCAGAGAGAAACTGCGAACTGCATGGCTCACACAGAGAACACAGAGCCACAGAGGAAGAACAACAAAAAGGGGTTTTTCTGTGGCTTTCCGTTCCTTCGGTGTCCTCTGTGTGGCGCTTTTCGGTTGTTCCCTCCGCGCCTCCGCGCCTCCGCGTGAGATTGCTGTTCGAGTATTTGCGGGCTATGGTTCGAAAGTCCGCTCATCCGCCACCTCTCTCCGGCTCGCCTCATGCGCATCCCGCCCATCCACATCGAATACCCCGACTGGGTCGAGAGCACCGTCGACTGGGACCGCCGCTACACGACCGACGAGGAGAAGATGCGCCTCGCCATCGACGTCTCGCGCGCGAATGTGGAGCACGGAACAGGTGGCCCATTTGGCGCGGCCATTATCGAGCAGGGGACGGGCGCGCTGGTGGCCGTGGGGATGAACAGCGTGGTGCGGCTGAACAACTGCACGCTCCATGGCGAGATGGTGGCGTTCATGATGGCGCAGTCGCGGCTCCAGTCGTTTTCGATGCGCTCCGATGGCGGCACCGTGTACGAGCTCGCCACCTCGTGCGAGCCGTGCGCCATGTGCCTGGGCGCCACGCTGTGGAGCGGCGTGCGCCGCGTCCTCTGCGGCGCGCACCGCGACGACGCGCGCCGCCTCAACTTCGACGAGGGACCCGTCTTCCCCGAGTCGCACGCGTACCTGGAAGCGCGCGGCATCGAATTCGTGCACGGCGTCCTGCGCGAAGAGGCCAACGCGGTGCTGGAGATGTACCGCGCGGGGAAGGGAGTCATCTACAACGGATGAAACGGCCTCAACGCGAGTCCGCCGGTCGCGCCGGCTCCTGGGCTTGCCGATCTGGATGGGGCAGGTGGGCCGGGGCGGCGGGCGAGGTGTAGACCGGCGTCCCCGCGCGCGAGAGGTTGAAGCGCAGGATGTGCCAGACAGCGGCGACGCCGTCCTTCCAATCGATCTTCTTCCCCTCCGAGTAGGTGCGGCCTGCGTAGCTGATGGGCACCTCGTAGATGCGCGCCCGCGACTGCGCGAGGCGCGCCGTCAGCTCCACCTCGATCCCGAAGCGGGTGGAGCGGAGCGGAAGGGTTCGCAGCAGGTCCGTGCGCGCCATCTTGTAGCACGTCTCCACGTCGGTGAGGTTCAGGTCGGTGAGCATGTTGGAGAGGAGGGTCACCAGCCCGTTCCCCACGCGGTGCCAGAAGTAGAGCACCCGGCGCGGGCTCCCCAGGAAACGACTCCCGAACACCGCGTCGGCGCGCCCGTCGGCGATCGGCTCCAGGAGGCGCGGGAGCTCAAAGGGATCGTACTCCAGGTCCGCGTCGTGGATGACCACCACGTCGCCGCTCGCCCGCTCGAACCCCGCCCGCACGGCCGCGCCCTTGCCGCGGTTGCGCGGGTGCGTGACGAGCACGTCGATCAGCCCCTCGCGGTGCAGCTCCGCCACGATCTCCGACGAGCCGTCGGTGGAGGCGTCGTCCACGCAGATCACCTCGATATGGAGCGGCACGGCGCGGAGGCGCTCGAGCGATGCGCGCACCGCCCCCGCCTCGTTATAGACGGGGACGACGACGGAGAGGAGGAGCTCGCTCACGGCTCCTCCCTGCGCGTCGCTACCAGGAGCAGGCTCTGCCCCAGCGGCGGGTGCCAGCGGCTTTCCACCGCGCGGATCAGCGGGATTGCCCATCGGTCGTACAGGCGTGCGTCGCGGGGGGTGACGGTGCGCTTGCGCAGGAGAACGCCGCTGGCCCACCACGCCAGCACACCGGGAAGGTTGACGTAGTGGAGCTCGTCCACGATGAACCCCGAATCGGCCACCTTGCCGCGGAGCGCAGGGCGCGTGTAGCGGCGGAAGTGCTCGAACGCCGCGTCCAGCGTGCCGTAGATGGCGGGGAGCGCGGGGACGAAGAGGAGGAGCCGCCCGCCCGGCGCGAGCACACGGCGCGCGGCGCGAAGGAAGGCGTCGTCGTCCTCCACGTGCTCCAGCACGTTGACGGCGACCACGCTGCTGGCGCCGCTCTCGGGCGCATTCGCGTCCAGGTAGCCGTGCCTCACGCTCACGCGCGCGTCCCCCGCCATTCGCTCGCGCAGCACGCCAATGTTGTTCTCCGCCGGCTCCACCAGCGTGAGGCGGGCGTGCGGTGCGGCGCGCAGCAGGTGTTGGGAAAAGGTGCCGATCCCCGCGCCCACCTCGATCGCGTGGCTCCCCAGGTGGGGCGCGAAGCGGGACGCGATCCACCGGTAGTAGTTCTTTGCCTCCGCCATGGAGTCCAGCTCGGCGCTCGCGTAGCGGAAGCCGGCCGGCGTGCCGTTCGGCGCCGTGTCGTTCATCGCTCGGTGAGCAGGCCGCAGGGGCGGAAGGCGTTGGGCGGTGCATCGGCGGCGCGCGGCGGGCCGCCGGGCACGATGCGGGCGAGCGCCGCGTATTCGCGCGACACCGGGCCGACCACGCAGAAGTCGTCGCGGTGCTCCAGCAGCACCGGGTGCAGGTAGATGGGCGCCAGGTCCTCGATCTGGTCGATGACCACGTACGACGCCTTGACCTCGCGCGCGGCGCGGAAGAAGGTGTCGGGCGGAGCCACGGCCAGCGGGTACATGCGGCCCGGGTAGCCTGAGAGGGCGTAGAACAGCGTCGGCTTGCGGTTGATGACGGCCGAGCCCGCGGGCAGCTTCCCTCGCAGGTCGCGGGCGAGGATGAAGAAGTCGCGCCAGGGCTGCTGGATGCAGTTGTACGTGCGCCCCGCCACCGCCGCCCCCCGGCACGACGCGCCGATCTGCACCTCCTCGACGAGCGAAGGGAGCATCGCCGCGCCCATCGCGGCCGCGGCGAGGGCTGCGGGCCACCGCGCCGCGCTCCATCGTGCCGCGAGGTCCCGCACGGCCTCGCCGCCGTAGCGAAGCGCCAGCGGCAGAAAGGGGATCAGGAAGCGTTCGCCGGCCCAGGTCGGTGGCCACAGCAGGAGCAGCCCCACGTACATCGGCACCCACAGCTCGGCCACCCCCGGCCGCCGCGCCGCCCGCGCCCACCCCGCGATCGCCAGCGCGGTCACGACGCACCCGAACAGGAACCCCGCGTCGGGTGTACCCAGCAGGAGCACGCCCTCCAGTGTGCCGAGGTAGCGTCCGCCGTTGTCCGCGATGCGCTCGAGCAGGTCCAGCGGTCCAACGGTGCCGAGCGACGGCTGGTACGGATTCACGTACCGGAACGCGCCCAGGTAGCCGGTCGACCCCAGCCGCGCGCCGCGCATCCCCCACACGAGGATCAGGGGACCGAGCGTGGCCGCGAGTGCCGCGAGCGCCTTCCATCGCCGCGTCGCTGCCAGCCACACGGCCGCCGCCACCAGCAGCGGCAGCCCGGCGGAGCGGGTGAAGTGCGCCAGCCCGGCCCCCACGATCGCCACCGCCACCCACCCCGCATCGCCCATCCTCTCGCCATCGGGCGCGGCCGGCGAGCGAGGGTCCAGGTGCGAGAAGCCCCACAGGGCGAGCATGGTGAACGCCCAGAACGGCACGTCCGACAGCTCGTAGTGCGCGTAAAGGATCACCCCCGGGCACAGCGCCAGCAGCACCCCCGATGCGAGCGCCACGCCGGGCGTGCTGGTGCGCCGCACCCAGAGGTACGAGAGCGCGACCGCGGCGGCCGCGAACAGCGCCACGATCAGCTTGAACCCGGCCCACGAGCTCACCCCGAGCTTCATCCCCGCCGCGAGGATCGCCGGAAAGACCGGAGGATACTGCGCGTGCGGCCGGCGCGCCGGGTCCCACAGCTCCAGGTATCCCTGACCCTCGGCCAGCGAGCGCGCGAGGGCGTAGTATGCGCCGTTGTCGCCGCCGGTGTACGGCGTGGGCTCGAACGCGAGCAGCACCAGCACCAGGTTGAGCGCCGCCAGCCCGAGCGCGATCTGCCATGCCCGCGGCTTCCGCCTCGCCCTCGGGGGCGCGGACGGAGCGTGGGGCGCGGGGGTGCTGGTCTGCGGCGGACGCGCGGTGCGGCGTCGGGGCATAGACGTGGGAAACTTCTGCGGGGGAGCGCCGGAAGCCGAAAAGGTAACGACGCGGAGGAGCGCGGGACAGACGCCCATCCGCAGCCGCCTTGACAGGCTCGCGGACACCAGCTAAACTCGTCGCTCGGGAGTCGCGTCCCTCTGGCAGCCCCTCACCGGGCCGCCCGGTCCTCCAGCGAGGAGGCCGTGGATGCGATTCCCTTTTTGCGTTGTACCCATTGCCGATCACGCTGAACGAGCTGGAAGACCGAACCATGACCGCGAGCTTCGCCCCCACGACGCACTCAGCCGCGCAGATCCGTCTGCGCAGCCTGGCCGCGCCGTGCGAAGCCGCGATGAAGCCGGGTCTCGGCCATGCGCGAGATTCGCGACGGGGTTGGGATTACGGGAACACGTTCGGGAGGTGGCCGGAGTAGGGCGCTCGCAGCCCTGCCACGGCCAGTGCGGCGCCAGACCAGGCGCCCCGCCTTCCCGAACGCGATGGGAAGGCGGGGCGCTTTTTCTTTGATGACGACACGCGCTCGTAGCTCAGCTGGAACAGAGCACCGGATTACGAATCCGGGGGTCGGGAGTTCGAATCTCTCCGAGCGCACTTTGCTTCGCCGAACCCGAACAGGAAGGTGCACCATGGACAGCGAGCATCGCCGCCGGGGCTCCGCACGAGATTGAGCGCGGCGGCACGGGATCGATCGACCACGCGCACTCGAACATCACGGGACCACATGAGCAACACGGGACGCTACTTCTACCACGATCCGCGCTCCGGCCGCCGCTTCTGCGTCGAGCCGATCAGCGAGCGCGATCAGAAGCAGGAAGAGAAGACCTGGACCAACGGCGGGATCGACCAGGTCCGCGGCGGGTCCATCCGCGAGGACGAGTCCATCATCACCGCGGAGAACGGCTTCACCGGCATCACCACGCTGCCGCCCGGCGTGAGCCCGGACGCCTTCATCGAAGCGCTCATCCGCGCTGAGGAGCGGGAAGGCTGAAGCTGCTGGGCGGGGGAGGAGGCACGCGCTCCTCCCCCGCCATCGAAAACTGGGGCGTTAGCCAAGTGGCTCAAGGCGCCGGCCTGTCTCGCCGGAGATCGTGGGTTCGAATCCCACACGCCTCGCTGGAACAGAAGTGCGTTAGTGCGTGAGTGCGCTGGTGCGCCATGCAGCGTCCGCGGGCGCGAACGACGGGAAGGCGGCTGAAGCCGGCTCGAAAACCGCCAGTATGTCATCCTGAGCGACGCGCGGCGCCGACCTCGCCGGTCACCAACCTTTGGCGCGGAGCGAAGGATCTACTGCGCGTGACGAGGGCTCGTGGGTGTTCGCCGTCCTCTTGCCTCGCCGGCTAGATCCTTCGGTCGCCGCAGGAGTCTGGTGCGCCGCGGTGTTCCGTGCGGGCGGCTCCCTCAGGATGACAAATGGGGGGCACACCCGGGTTCAGGACCTGGCACTAGGCACTAGGCACTAGGCACTTGGCACTTGGCACTTGGCACTTGGCACTTGGCACTTGGCACTTGGCACTTGGCACTTAGCACTAACGCACTAACGCACTAACGCACTAACGCACTAACGCACTAACGCACTAACGCACCAAATCCATGACCACCCTCGCCCTCACTTCGCCCTCCACCCGCCGCGGATGCCTCGCGCTGAACGCGTCGTTCGAGCCGCTCGCGGTGATCCCGGCGGCGCGCGCGGTGCGGCTGGTGCTGGAGAGGCGCGCCGAGCTCGTGGAGGCCGACCCCGCGCGCCCGCTGCGCTCCGCCGGGACCGAGCTCCCGTTCCCGGCCGTCATCCGCCTCGCGCGGTACGTGCACGTGCCGCGGAAGCTGCGCCGCGGCGTGTCGAACCTCCTGCTGCTGGCGCGCGACGGCTACCGGTGCAGCTACTGCGGCCGCCACCGGTCGGAGCTGCGGAGCCGCGAGTTCCTGACGCGCGACCACATCGTTCCGCAGCAGTGGTTCAAGGAGCACGGGGGCGATCCGAACACGTGGACCAACGTCGCCACCGCGTGCAGCACCTGCAACGGGCGCAAGGGAAACCAGTCGCTGGCGCAGTTCACCCGCGCGACCGGGCTCCGGCTGCGGATCACGCCCGCCGAGCCGCACTTCGTCCACCTGGAGTGGGCGGTGCGCGCGCTCACCCCGCTGCAGCGCAAGTACGTCACCGAGTTCTTTGGCGCAGCAGCGGCCGATGCGCTCGGGTGACGGCGGAGGTTACAATCGGAGGCACGGAGAAGTTTTCCGTGCCTCCGCTCGCACCACCCGTCCGGAGATGATGAATACGGAACCGCTCGTTCTGCACCGAACCGAATCCCTTTGGGTCGTCTCCAAGCCCGCGGGGATGCTGGTGCATCCGGTCACGGCAGAGGGCGGCGGGACGCTGGCGAAGTGGATCGCGGAGCGGGAGCCTGGCCCCGTGCACCTCGTCGGCCGCCTGGATCGCGACACGTCGGGGCTCGTGCTGGTCGCGCGCGGGCCGGAAGTGCACCGGCACTTCGCGCGGCATCCGCCCGAGCGCCGCTACCTGGCGCTCGTCCGCGGCCATCCGCCGGACGCGGGCACCGTCGACGCGCCCATCGGACGCGATCCTGACGACCCACCGCTACGCGCCGTGCGGCCGGATGGGCAGCCCGCGCGCACCCGCTTCCACATCCTGCGCCGGCTGCGGGACGCCGCGCTGGTCGAGCTGGTGCTCGAGACCGGGCGCACCCACCAGATCCGCGTCCACATGATGCACCACGGCCACCCGGTCCTCGGCGACCGCTGGTACGGCCGCGACGGCCTGGAGCTGATCGGCCGCCAGGCGCTGCACGCCGCCCGCCTCACCTTCGACGATCCGGGCACCGGCGCCCCGGTCGTCGTCGAGTGTCCGCTTCCGCCCGACATGGCCGCGCTCCTCAAATCCCTCGCCTGACTCGGGCAGGCGCACGCGATGGCGCGGCGGGTCCGCGGCCGGTACTATCCGGCATCGCCCCAGCCATCGAAAGGAAATGAACCGCTCACTCGACCCCGCCGAGCTGGAATCCGCCGCTGCCCGGCTGCGCCCCGCGAATCTCGCTTTCGCCGCGCGCTACACCGGGGAGACGCCACAGCGGCAGCCGGTGCACACGGTCTACCAGGGCGCGCAGCACTTCCGCCACGATGCCGCCGCCGAGCATGGCCGCATCGCCCTCGACGCGCTGCGCGAATACGCCCCCGGCGCGCACGAATTCGCCCTCGCCCTCGGCATCGCCGCGGACGAGGCGCTGTGGGCGCGGGTGACGGAGAAGCTGGAGCACGAGCCGGTGGAGGACTTCCGCGTAGACTTCGAGGACGGCTACGGCTACCCGCCCGACGACGAGGAGGACGCCACCGCCCACGCCGTCGCCGACGAGATGGCGCGCGGTATGGAGGCGGGGACGCTCTCCGCGTACGTCGGCCTGCGGCTGAAAGCGCTAAACGAGGAGCTTCGCCCGCGCAGCATTCGCACGCTGGACATCTTCCTCACGCGCCTGCTGGAGCGCACGGGCGGGCGGCTGCCGGAGGGCTTCATCCTCACCGTGCCCAAAGTCACCATCCCGGAGCAGGCGGCCTTCTTCGCCGACGTGCTGCAGATGCTGGAGACGCGGCTGGGCCTCGCGGACGGCGCCCTCCGCTTCGAGCTGATGGTGGAGGTCCCGCAGGCCGTCCTCGGCGCGGACGGGCGCACGCCGCTCCCCGCCTTCCTGGATGCCGCGCGCGGGCGCCTGACCGCGGCCCACTTCGGCACCTACGACTACACGTCGGGCCTCGGCATCACCGCCGCGCACCAGCGGATGCGACACCGGGCCTGCGACTTCGCGCGCCACGTGATGCAGGTGGCGTTCGCGGGCACGGGCATCTGGCTGTCGGACGGCTCCACGGCCGTCCTTCCCGTCCCGATCCACGACTCTCCCGCCACCGACGCCGAGCGCAACGAGAACCGCGACGCCGTCCACCGGGCGTGGCGGATGCACTTCGAGGACGTGCAGCACTCGCTCGTCCACGGCTACTACCAGGGGTGGGACCTGCACCCGGCGCAGCTCCCCACGCGATTCGCCGCCGTCTTCGCCTTCTTCCTCGCCGGCCGCGATGCCGCCGCCGTCCGTCTCCGCTCCTTCCTCGCCAAAGCCGCGCAGGCCGGCGACTCCTTCGACGACCCGCACGCGGGGCAAGCGCTGCTCAACTTCTTCCTCCGCGGCATCGCATCAGGCGCATTCACGGAGGACGAAGTGCGCACGCTCACCGGTCTGACCGACGAAGAGCTGGCGAGCCGGTCGTTTCACCACGTGCTCCAGGTTCGAAGGTGAGGCGTAGAGGCGATCGACGCCGGTGAATGGGTGGAGCCGCGCGGTCTCGGTGACGACACGAGCGGCTTCCTATCTCACAGGTTGAAACGGCTCAGTACCGGCGTAACCGAGTTGGTGGTGCTGCCGTTCCCGAGCTGCCCGTTCGTGTTGTTGCCCCAGCAAAAGATCTTCTGGTCGAGTGTGATCACGCACACGTGCCTCCCGCCGACAACGATCGTGCCGGCCTTGAGGCCTCCCAAAACGGGCTGAGGGGTCGTGGCGCAGTCCGAGCTCAGGCTGCCGTTGATGCGCGTGCACCTTTGAGTCGCAGTGTTCGAGCCCAACTGTCCTACGCTGTTGCTTCCCCAGCAATACGGAGCGCCTTCGAGCGTAAGGGCACAGACGGAGGCGAAGACGTTGTTCTCGCGCGAGGCGGCAATCGCCCGCATGCGCAAGCCCCCTGAAACCGGTACGGCAGTGGCCGCATCCGTGGTAGTTCCGTTCCCAAGCACCCCGAAATTGTTTCTGCTCCAGCAATGCGCGGCGCCCTCGGCGTCGAGCCCGCACGCGAATTCGAATCCGTTGGTCGTGGAAGTGAAGCTTCTCCCCTGCGGATGCTGGAGCGGTACGTAGGAGACGGAGCCCTGAAGGCCTACCCAGCTGTACACGCCCCAGCAGTAGGTGAGACCACTCGCCGACGTCCCACAGGTTCCATCGGTACCAGTGCTGATGCTTCTGAAGACGATCCCTCCCTCCACTGGCGTGGGCGCCGAGCGCGGAGCCGTTCCCCGATTGCCGAGGACCCCGCTGTCATTGGCACCCCAACAGTAGCCGGCGCCGGCCTTGGACACTCCACACGCGTGCCTGGGGCTTACACTCAGGGACTCCAGCACAATGTTGGTATCGATGCGCTCCGGGACAGGGCTGAATCCTACGAGGCCGAGTCGCCTGCCCCAGCAAAAGATGCCCCCGGCTCGGTCGAGCCCACACGCCGTCGCCCCCCCCGCGTAGATCGCCCGGAAGAGGTGTCCCCCGGTAACCGGAACCGGGTCGAGGCTGCCGACTGTAGTTCCGGTGCCGAGCCGGCCCTCGGAGTTGTCCCCCCAGCAATAGGCCGCACCCGCCCTGTCCAGCGCACAGGTGAACCCATCACCCGCTGCCAGGCGCGGTCCATCGGGTACGGAACGCCGCCCCTCGATCCGCGCCTGCCCGAGCTTCCCCTCGCTCGAGGCCGTGATAGTCACCTTTCCTACGCCGATCACGCGAACCGTGCCCGTCGAAGAGACGGTTGCGAGCGAAGTGTCGGAACTCGCCCAGCTTATCTGCCGCCCGATGAGCGGATTGCCTGCGGCATCCAGCGGCGTGGCGGCGAGCCTTGCCGTATCGCCCGGCTCAACCACAAGGGAATCGGGCGAAATCGTGACGGAGGCCACCGGCACCGGTCTGATTGTGATTCGGATCGTATTGGAGACACCTTCAACAGTTCCCCGGATCGTGGCGAGACCCGGGGCAACTGCGCTCACCAGGCCAGCCTGATCCACTTTCGCGATCACCTCGTTCTCGGAAGACCATTGGACCGGGCGGCCGGCGAGCGGCCGACCCTTTCCATCCTTGACTGTGGCAGTCAACTGGACGGATTGGCCAACAGTCAGCTCGGTGCCGCCGCCGCTAAGGGTCACCTCGGCGGCAGGCGCAGGGCCCGAAGGATTGTCGCTGCACGCCGTCAAAGCCGCAGCGAGAAGAACAATCGATCTATGAGGGAGCTTATGCATGTATCGGATTCGGAGATATCGCGAGGACCGAGGGCGCTCGATCGATGAGGCTGAAGCGGCTGTCGTTGAGGTGCACAAGTGTAACGAATGTTGGAACGGAAGCCAAGTGGTGTATTTGTAATGGGTTACATCCCTACGTGCGGAAGCCGGCGACCGGGTTGCGCACAGGAAGTGCGACACCCCGGCAAGCCGCTCTACCTGGGCTCCCGCACCGGCCGCGGCGTGGGTGAGCAGTGCCCGCGCGCCAGCGACGACAGGCACGGGGTCTCCCCGTCGACAGGTCCGGTGCCGCCCTGGCCCCAGCCGTTGGCTCCCCAGCACCAGGCCCGCCCCTCGGCATCGGTAGCGCATACCGCCTCGTGCACCGCCACTGTGCGGAAGCGGATCTCGCCCGGCACCCGCACCGGGGTGGGGTGGGGCTCCATGTCCGTTCGCCCCGTGCCGAGCTGGCCCCAGTTGTTGCGGCCCCAGCACCAGAGCGCGCCGTCCGCGGTGAGCCCGCACGTCACGCGTGCACCCGCGCTCAGCGCCGTGAAGCGATGATCCCCTTCCACCGGAGCGGCGGTGGTTCGGGTGCCGGTGGTGCCGTCGCCCAGGTCTCCGAAGCTGCCCTCGCCCCAGCAGTACGCCCGGCCGCTCGTGCCCAGCGCGCACGCGTGCACGGAGCCCACCGTCACATCCGCAGCTGGCTCCGGCAGGTTCACGCGCACTGGACGGCCGCTGCCTCGCCCCACCTCTCCGCCCGACGCGGTGTCGCCCGCCTGGATCCCCCAGCAGTACGCGGCACCGTCCCTCGCCACGCCGCAGGTGAGGTATTCGCCCGCGCTCACCCGGGTGAAGCGCACCGGGCCGCCCACCGCCGTCGGCGTCCGGTTGCACGGGTACATGCCGCACGGTCGCGCGCCCATCCCACCCTGGCCGTGGTCGTTGACGCCCCAGCAGTACGCCACGCCGTCTGTCGCCACTCCGCACGTCGTCCCGCTCCACCCTGAGATCGCGGTGAAGCGCAGCGGCGTCGCCATCAGCCGCGGCGTGCCGGAGCCCCGCGTCACGTTGGCGGGCATGCCGAGGCTTCCCAGGCGGTTGTCTCCCCAGCAGAAGACGCGGCCGTCCCTGGCGAGCGCGCAGGTATGGGCGTTCCCCACCGCCAGCGCTTTCACCGGCGCCGGCACCGCGACCCGAAGCGGGACGCGGCTGCACGGGATCGTCTTGTCGTACGCGGTGCACCTCTCCATCTCCCGCTCCCCCACCCCCAGCAGGGAAACGCGGGAGTAGCCGTCCGAGTCCTGCCCCCAGCACGCCACGCCGCCCGCCGCGTCGATCCCGCACGTGCGGTCCGTGCCTGCGACGATGGTGGCGAACCGCGCCTGCCCCGCGCCCTGTGCCGCTGCGGGGGCCGCCGTCAGCGCGGCGAGCAGGCAAAGAAGGAGGGGGCGAAGGGTGATCGAAGGTGGGTGGTGCAGGGTCATGGGGCACCGGGGTGGGTGAGGATGAACCGGTGCTCTTCAGAGGGTGCACCGAGGCGGTCACGATATGGAGGAGGAGCGGGGGAGGGTTTCACCACATGGCGAGCATGCGCAGATTTCAAGGGTGAGCTGCGGGTCTACATTCTTCCTACCACTCTGGAGCCGGGATCAGGCCGCGGACTTACCCGGCTTAGGTGGAACCAGAAGCCGATCCCGGTGCTGCTCCTGCAGTTGGATGTAGTACTCCACCAATCGTGCCGGATCGTGATCGAATCGCTCGGAAATCCGGCGACGGACTTCGCGGACCTCATCGATAGGGGGGTCAGGAGTATTCATCGATCCCTCCGAGCAGTTCAAGGGGCGTGACGAGTGCCGGGATGTGCAGTCCTAAAAGCGTGTTGATGCGACGAACGTGCCCGAACTTGTTGGCATTCGCGAGATGTCGGCAATTCCAAGTTAATAGAAAGTCGCACTCGTGATAGGACGCGAGCGCGAGGTGGAGCGCGTCTCCTCCGATGTCGGCAGGCATGAGTTTATTGCGCACATAAGCCTGAACGATCTCTGCAACCGGGGGCTCGACTGGAAGGAGGGGTAGGTGAGCGACCAACGCAACTCGTTCGGCGCCATGCTCTGGCACTCCAGCGGAGAGTTCGTCGATTACGGCCATGCTCGTTACAAGTTCGTATCTGGCCGGTGCGGTTCCCCACCATTCCCGGGTCCAATCTCGCCGCGCGATGATTGCGGCGGCTTGGCGCCTCTCGAAGTACAGGCTCGGAATCGTCGTCTCGACGTAAACACGCGAGGGGCTCATGGATGGAAAGTAGGTGATCCACTCTAAGAAAGTAGCGCAATCTGGCGGCGCCGGAACAGCTGCGAGTAAACTTCGGAAGTACGCGCGGGCCGGGTTCCGCCGCTTCGCGGAGAGCACGGTTCACAAAGCCGAGTCCGGGAAACTGCGCGCGGCAAGCATGAGGTCCTGGAAGAGCGCCTCCACGTCCTTCGTGTAGTCGCCGCAATCTCCTCTCGCTCCTCGCGCGGTCAAGCAACTTGGCGCCGCGCGTTCGACCGTCATCGCAGGATCTTTGAGGGGCTTGGATCCAAGGTACTAACACCAATGAATCTATGGTAGCTGATGCCAAATACCTGTTCGGCGTGTGGCCGATTTGGTCTCGCTGCCGCACTTTTGGGGCGGGCGGCTGCACGGACTTACGGCTTTGCTGACGCGATTGGCGTGCAATCTGGAGAGGCGGTCGAGTTGGGCACGCGTGGTGCGCAAATTCAGTTTGTTCCGCATACGATCCACACACCAGGTATAGGCGATGAACTGCTGGGAAGCGGGACGGTAGCCCCATGGATACGCAGGGAGACGCCGAGACTCCGCTGGAGGAGCTCGCCCGCGAGGGGAGGACGCGCGCGCAGGCGGCCGCGGCCGAGGAAGCCCGCCGCGAGTGCGAGGAAGAGCTGGCTTCCAGGCGCGAGGTGCTTCGCATCGGGAGGACGTACCTGCTCGATGCACTGGTGGAACAGCCGCGCATGCCTCAGCTCATCACCTTGCCGCGGGTGATGGCGGCGACGGTGCTGTGCGGCTTGCTGTGGGTCGGGGGTGAGGCGTTGAGGCTGCCGCGCGTGTCGGGCGTGGGCATGGCGGGGGTGCTCGTGCTGCCGTTCGCGTGGTTCGCCCTGCGCCGGTGGAACGGCGTGCGGCTGCTACGGGCCGAGCGCGCCTGGCTGCACGACCTGCCGTTCCCCGTGTTCGGCTACTTCGACGTCCTCAGCGCCAGTCCCGACGAGGAGTGCACGCTGCGCGTAGCGGTGTGGATGCTCGACGAAGGACCTTCGGACGAGGTGATGGAGGGGATGGCGGGGCGGGCGGGCGGTGCCACGACGGCGACGCGCGCGGGCGGCGGCTGGCGCATCCAGAGCGGCATCCTGCGCAGTCCCGCCTTCGACGAGTCAGGGCCTACAAACGGCGCGCGGCTCGCGTGGATGCGCTCCGTAATCGAGGAGTCGCTCCTCCCGCTGCACCGCGTCCACCCGCTCCGGCGCGTGGAGTTCACCGAATGAGCCGCTCGGCCGAAGGTGGATTCCAACCAGGCGCAATCAGGGAGCGGCGCAAGCATGGAAGCGGCACGGAGAAGATGTTGTTCCGTGCCGCCTGCATCATCTCACCCGCGTTGCGTCACCTGCGCGGCGCGATCCGCAGAAGCTCGCCGTTCTCCGCG
>DASWNZ010000003.1:0-26479 GCA_036398975.1 Longimicrobium sp. | reverse complement strand
CCCGGCCGGGTGCGCCCCTCCATTCACCTCGCCTGTGGCTTCAGGCGCCGACGCGGACGACGTTCTCCGCGGCGGGGCCCTTCTGGCCCTGCACCATGTCGAACTCCACCCGCTCGCCCTCGGCAAGCGTGCGGAAGCCCTTCGTCTGGATCGCCGAGTGGTGCACGAAGCAGTCCTTTTCGCCGTTCTCCGGGGTGATGAACCCGAAGCCCTTGGCGTCGTTGAACCACTTCACGGTGCCGGTGGTGCGCATTCTCCCGTACTCCTGGATGGTGTTGTCCGCCGGTATCCGGAAGTCCGTGCCACCGACGGGTGATTACGCGGGGATTTAATCCCGCCCGCGACGGGCGTTGCGGCGGTCCTTGGCACGGCGGCGCTGCGCGGCCTTCGACTTGGCCTTACGAGCCTCGCTGGGCTTCTCGTAGAAGCGCTTCCGGCGCATGTCCTTGAACAGTCCCGAGCGGATCATCCGGCGGCGGAACTGCTTGAGCGCCCAGTCCAGGCGATCGTTTTCACCAAGCTGAATCTCGACCACGCAAGCCCTCCAAGAGGAATTTCAGGGTTGGAACAGAAAAGGACCCGACCGTCCTGCGACCGAGTCCCTGAACGCGTTCTCGAACACACGGCCGCGGCGGTGGGTTGTCGCAGCCCGCAGTATACACACCCGCCGCGCAAGTGTCAACACCCCGCCTCACCCCTGCGGCTCGGCCTCGCCCCCGGGTTCCACGACGGCGAGCCCCTCGCGGCGGTCCCACTGCTGCCGCTCCTCCTTGGGCTCCAGGTAGAGGATCCTCACCGCCACCACCAGCACCGCCAGCAGCGGCGTCGCTACGAAAAGCGCCAGCACGCCGAAGCCGATCGTCAGCATGAGCTGCCACACCAGGAGCGCGGCGGGGGGGATGTTGACCGCCCGCTTCTCCACCAGCGGCACCGTGATGGCGTTCTGCACCTGCTGCAGGAGGAAGTAGAAGGCGGCCACGTACAGCGCCGTGATCGGCTTCACCGTGAACCCCGCCGCCACCGCGGGGATCGCCGCGATGGTGGGGCCGAAGTTGGGGATGAACTCCATCAGCGCCGCGAAGCCGCCCAGCGCCAGCGCTCCCGGCACCTTGAGCAGCGTCAGCCCCAGCCAGGTCACGACCCCGATCCCCGCCATGGTGCACGCCTTCCCGATCACCCAGGCGCGCAGGTTGGTCCCCGCCTCGTCGTACAGCCGCTCCCAGCGCGGCAGCGACTCGGGGGAGACGAGCCCCAGCAGCAGGTTGCGGTACACGTGGGGCTGCGCGGCCAGGAAGGCGGCCAGCACGATGATGGCGAACGACCCCAGCACCGTGCTGATGGCGTTGAAGGCCAGCGGAAGGAAGCGCGCCGTGAACTGGCTGATCTGCCGGTTCACCGATTCCGCCATCTCGGGGCTGGGCGGCTGCCCCGTGCGCGCCTTGTACCACGCCGCCGCCTGGTCCAGCGTGTTGGGCAGCGCCGTGGCCAGCTCCGTCCCCTGCGTGACGATCTGCGGGATCATCTTGAAGAGGAGGAAGACGATGCCGCCGATGAAGGTGACGAGCACCAGCGGGAAGGCGACCTTGAACGGGACCCACCGCGACAGGAACTTGGCGGGGACGTGGATGATGATGGCGATCAGCACCGCCAGCAGCGCTAAAAAGAGCGCCGAGTGCACCATCCAGAAGAAGCGCCACGCGAACAAAAAGAGCACGCCGATGCCAAAGGTCCGCACGATGTCTGCGGACCTCCAGGTTACCCGGCGTACGGACGAGTCAGGCATTCGTGAGCACGCGGTGCGGAAATGAAAGAGCGGGGCCGCACCCTTGCGGACGCGGCCCCGCTCCAGCGTTGGAGAACTGGCCCAGCTCTACCGGCCGCCGGACGAACCGCCGCGCGAGCCCGAGCTCTTCTTAGCGCCCGACGACGAACCGCCGCCGCTCGACCCGCCGCTGCTCTTCTTGGCGGCGCCGCCACCCGAGCTGCTCCCGCCGCTCCCGCTGCCCGAGCTCTTCTTGGCGCCCGACGACGAACCGCCGCTCGAGCTCCCGCTGCTCTTCTTGGCCGCGCCGCCCGAGCTGCTGCCAGTGTCCGAAGAAGACGAGCGCGACGAGGTGCTCTTCTTGGCGCCGCCCGACGAACCGCTCGAGCTCTTCTTGGCGCCGGTGGAGCGCTTGCTGGTTGTGCCGGCCGCCGCCGCCGCACCGGCGACCGCGCCCACCGCCGCACCCGTCGCCGCGGCCTTGCGGCGCGAGGTGCTGGTCCCCGTCTTCAGCCCCTTCCCCGCCGTGAAAGACACGGTGGCCCGCTCCGGGATGGCGATCTCCTTGCCGGTGCGCGGGTTGCGGCCGGTGCGGGCCGCGCGGGTCTTGCGGGTGAACTTGCCGAAACCGGGAATCGAGAACGAGCCTGCCGCGTGAACCGCCTCCGAGATCGCCCCCGACGCGGTGTCGAAGATCGCGTCGACCGCGCGGGCCGCCGCGGCCCGGGTCAGATCCGCACTCTCGGCCACCCTGTCGATGAACTCGGCCTTGTTCATGAGTCGCTCTCCGCTTTGCGGTGAACCTCCGCGGCGCGGCTCGTCCGCGCCGTCCACACTGCATGCAATCTCGTTGCCACCAGCTTTTTCCAGGGGTCGAGACGGGTTCAGCGCCCGAATCCGGAGCGGAATGAGTCCACCACACGGCGCGCCGCGTCGCCGGCCTGCCCAAAGGTCTGTTTCGCCGCCTCGCGGTAGGCCTGGGCTGCCTGCGACAGGTCTTCGCGGTACGGCGCGTCGGGCTCGCCGCGCCGGTGGTATTCCCCCGCAATGATGCGCTCGTATGCACCGCTCTCGAACCATGCCCGCATCTCCGCCACGCGGATGACGGGGAACGGGTGCGTGGAGCCCAGCACGTTGAGCACCTTGTAGACCTGGTCCGCAAGCGCGCCCTCCTCGCGGTACTCGTCGCTCTGCCGGATGAACTCCGCCAGGTTCGCGTCGCCAGAGGCGCCGCCGGCGAACTTGAGCATCACGCGCAGCCCCGGCTCGGGGTCCTGCACGCCAAGGATGCCGGCGCGGTCGCACGAGAGCTCGGCCTTGCGGTACCACTCCAGCAGCGCCACCAGCACCGCGCGCGCGGCCAGCCCCACGATGGGAAAGCCCATCCCGGCGAGCATCGTCAGCAGCCGCATCATGGTGGTGTACAGCACGTGGCCGCTCATGATGTGCCCCAGCTCGTGCGCCAGGATGAAGCGCAGCTCCTCGTCGTCGAACCGCTCCTCCAGCGCCGAGTTGACGACGATGAACGGCTTCTCCATGCCGTACGCCGCGGCGTTGAAGTGCGGGTCCTGCGTCACGTAGACGGGGTAGTCGCCCGGCGCGTCCAGCGTCCGCGCCACCTCGCCGTAGATGCGGTGCACGCGCGCGAACTGCGTGGGCGAGGTGCGCACCGCGTTGGCCAGGAACGCCAGCCGCACGGCCCGCTCGCCAAAGAAGCCGAAGAGCGCCCTCAGCACCTCGTCGAAGCCGGGGATCCTCCGCAGCGCGTTGAGGGTGGCGCGGTCTGCCGGGTGCTCCCAACTGCGCGAGTCGATCTGGGTGAGGATGCGCGTCGCGCGCGTGGGCTCGAGCATGGTGTCTCGTGGGTCGCGAGGATGGCACGGGCGGGGCTCGCCGCGCCCGTCACGGTGCGGGGGTACGCCGCGGAGGAGCGCAGTGTTTCAGCGGCGCGTGGGAACACCGGGGCGGGGGCGCGGGGTACATGGTGGAAACGAACGTCCGATCCCAGTTCTTCCGCCGCGGCGCGCGCCGCCTTACATTGCGCGCAACGCCGGCGGCCCGCAGCCGGGCGCCTCCCGCGGCCTGCCGCCATCCGCACCCACGCATCCTGGAGGTCCACACATGCGTCGTCAACGCACCCGTATTCTTCCGCTCCTGGTACTTCTCGCCGCGCTGCTGCCCTCCGCGGTCACCGCGCAGGCCGCCACGCTGCGCGGCAACTGGAACATCAACCGCCAGCAGAGCGACAACCTGGAGAACGCCATCAACCGCGCCGTCGCGCGGATGAACGTGGTGGTCCGCCAGATCGCGCGTCCGCGGCTGCGCAGCACGAACACGGCGTATCCCAACATCACGATGTCGTACGACCAGAGCTCGGTGCGCGTGGACATGGCCGGGCGCCCCTCGGTCTCCAGCCCCGCCAACGGCCAGCCGGTCCTCTGGCAGCGCCAGACGGGCGGCACCTGCCGCGAGATGAAGGGCGACTGCGTGCGCGTGAGCGCCGAGTGGGACGGCGGCAACCTCAAGCACACCTTCCAGGCAGAGGACGGCCGCCGCGTGAACGTGTACTCGGTGAGCCCGGATGGCAAGACGATGACGATGAACGTCACCGTCACCTCGCCGCGCCTTCCGCAGCCGCTGACCTACAAGCTCGTCTACAACCGCGCCACCTGATCGTTCTTCGGGTGACGACGTGCGGGGCCGGCCGGAGCGATTCCGGCCGGCCCCGCTCTTTCTTCATGCTTCTACAGAAGGCCTCACGCGGAGACGCGGAGACGCAGAGAGAACTTCGCGTCCTCTCCTTCGCGCCTCCGCGCCTCCGCGTGAGACTGCGGTTTACGAAGGCGGCGTGATTTCGGCTTTGCGGTCGGGGTGGATGTGCTCCCCGTTCGTGAGCCCCGCCGGCAGCAGCGACGGCACGATGCCGGGCGCGGACTCCCACGCATCGAACACCTCGGCGTAGCGCAGCCCGAACGGCGCGCCCGCCGTGCGCAGCCGCTCCTCGATCCACGCCCGCTCGCCGAAGCCGATCCGCTTCAGGTAGAACTCGCCCAGCGCGAAGATCCCGTCCAGGTACGGCTCCACGTCCACCGCGACGGCGGGGAGGACGGAGTGCGCGCCGCGGTAGGTGAAGACGGGAGCGGCGGCGCGGTGCGGCATGCGCGGTGCCACCACCTTCGCGATCCGCGCCAGCGTCACGGCGTCGCGAAAGATGCGGCCCGTGGCTTGGTGATCCGGGTGGCGCATTCCGCGCGCCCATGCGTCGCCCCAGGTGAGGACGCCGTCCGGGCGAATCTCGGTGATCAGCTCCGCCACGCGCCGCGCCACCTCCGGTGTGGACTCCACGCCGCAATCGGGGAGGTCGAGGAAGCGCGTCTCGCACCCCAGGATCTCGCCGGCCTGGCGCCCGTGCTCCTCGCGGATCGCCGCCACCCGGTCCTGCGTGATCCCGCCGAACGCCTGCGTCATCTCGCCGCGCGTCAGCCACACCAGCACCACGCGGTCGCCGCGCGCGCGCTGCGCCAGGATCGTCCCCGCCGCGCCCACCTCGTCGTCCGGGTGCGCCAGCCCCACCAGCAGCGTCCGTTCCCCCATCCGCGCCTGCGCTCCTTCTTCCGTGTCATCGTCTCCGCGAGCCGCACAATCTCGCACCCGCCCGCGCCCCGGCAAAGCCCGCGCCCGGCCCGATGCGTGCACGCTGCTCCAGGGTAACCGGTGACGGGCGGCATTGTGGCTTACGGCGTGTCGTTAGTAAAATGGACGGTCAAAAGGCGGCGGCGGGTTGCACGGTTCACTGCACCCACGGGTGCGTCGACGCAGGCCACCCCAGATTCAGCGAAGGCATAACATGAGCGATTCAGTTCCTCCGATGCGGGTAGACCGATCAGCATTCTCGGTCGCGTCGCTCTACGACGACGATTCGGACGAGAAGCGGTACTGGCGGGAACGCACCCCAGCCGAACGCCTCCGTCACATGGAAACCCTCCGCCGGATCAACTATGGCTCAAGAGCTACCGAGCGACTTCAAAGAGTTCTTGAATTTGCTCAGGTTACGTGGCGTTAGATACCTCCTCATCGGCGGATATGCCGTCGGGTACCACGGGTATCCGCGGGCGACGGGAGATATGGACATATGGGTCGCCGTGAGCCCTGAGAACGCGGATCGGGCAATCGAAACGGTTCGGGAGTTTGGGTTTAGCACGCCCGATCTCGTGCCCGATCTCTTTCTGCGGGAGCAGAGCGTCGTCCGGATGGGCATTCCACCGGCACGCATAGAAATTTTAACCACCATCTCCGGTGTAAGCTTCGAGGAGTGCTACGAACGTCGAGTCGACGCTACGCTGGACGGCGTTGAGGTTCCCATTATCAGCCTGCCGGATTTGATAGCCAACAAGCAGGCGAGTGGCCGGTACAAGGATCTGATGGATCTCGAACATTTGTCGTAGCCCAGCAGGGCTGTCGACGCATCGATCCGGGCGTCCGCTTCGCCTGTGACCTCATCCCCTTCGCACATTCGATGATGCCGGACGATTCTCTCGCGGTACTCTCCGCCGCCGAAACCGCACGGCGGGTGCGCGCGGGGGAGGTTTCGCCCGTGGCGGTGCTGGAGGCGTGCCTGGCGCGCGTGGAGCGCTTCAACCCCGAGCTCAATGCGGTGGTGACGCTCAACCCGCGGGCCCGCGAGGAGGCGCAGGCGCTGGAGGCGCGCATCGCGCGGGGCGAGGACCCGGGGCCGCTGGCGGGGGTGACGGTGGGAGTCAAGGACGTCACGGAGGTCGCGGCGGTGCGCACCACATACGGCTCGCCCCTCTTCGCCGACCACGTGCCCGAGCACGACGCCCAGGTCGTGGAGCGGCTGCGGGCGGCCGGGGCCATCATCGTGGGGAAGACGAACACCCCCGAGTTCGCGGCCGGCGGCAACACCTTCAACCCCGTCTTCGGCCGCACTCGCAACCCGTGGAACCCGGAGCGCAGCGCGGGCGGCTCAACGGGCGGGGGCGCCGTGGGGCTGGCGACGGGGATGTTCGCGCTGGCGCAGGGGACGGATCTGGGGGGCTCGCTGCGCATCCCCGCATCGTTCTGCGGGGTGGTGGGGCTGCGGCCGTCGGTGGGGCTGGTGCCCACCTGGCCGCAGGACTTCATGTGGGACACGATGCAGGTGACCGGCGTCATGGGCCGCGGCGCGGAGGACGTGGCGCTGGGGCTCCAGGCCGTCGCCGGCGCCAGCGACCGCGCGCCGCTCGCCCAGCCCGTGGAGGGCCGCGACTTCGCCGCCGCCGTGCGCGGGGCGGATGCGCGCGGGCTGCGCGTGGCCTACTGCCGCGACATCGCCGGGATCGGCATCGACGCGGAGGTGGAGCGCGTGTGCCGCGAGGGCGCGCTGTCGCTGCGCGAGGCGGGGGCGACGGTAGAGGAGATCGAGCTGGACCTGTCGTACGGGCGCGAGGCGTTCCTGGCGCTGCGCGGCCTCTGGTTCGTCTCGCAGCTCCATCCGCACCTGGACAAGCTGGAGCACTTCGGCCCCAACGTGGCCAACAACGTGCGCGCCGGCCTCGCCACCTCCGTCGAGGCGCTGGGCGCGGCCGAGGGCGCGCGGCGGCGCATCTGGGAGCAGTTCCGCGGCTTCTTCCGCGAGTACGACCTCCTGCTGACCCCCACCATGGCCGTGCCGCCTTTTTCGATCGAGGAGAACTTCCCGCGCACGGTGGGCGGGCGGGAGATGGCGACGTACGTGGACTGGATCGCTCCCACCTTCGTCCTGAGCCTCACGGGACTCCCCGTGGCGTCGGTGCCGGCAGGGGTCGACGCGGAGGGGATGCCGGTTGGACTGCAGATCGTCGCGCCGCCGCGGGGGGAGGAGCGGGCGCTGGCGGCGGCATCGGTAGTGCAACGGCTTCGCCCGGTTGGGATGCCGCCGCGCTTTCTCACTCCGGAGCCACGATGAACGACGAGGGATCTGACCCGCACTCCATCTTCACCGGCTCGCAGGCGACCGCCAACCTGATCGGCTGGATCGACGGCGTGCTGATGGAGCTCCGGGAGGGGCGCATCAACCACGCGCGCGCCGCGCTGGAGGGGGAGACGTGGCGCACGGCGCGCGTGGACGGCGGCATCCCGCGACCCATCCTGGAGCAGGCGCGCGAAAGCCTCTCACAGGCCGCGGAGGCGCTTGCCCTGGAGGCCGTGGCCGAGGCGGAGGCGGCGCTGCTGCAGGCGAGGTCGCGGTTCATGCCGGGGGCGTGAGGGGGCGGATGTCGGCGCGTTAGGCGGGCGGCGGTGCCGGGTCGGGCACGGGCGGCCACGTGGGGCCGCCCCTACAACGTCGGAGTGCGAGGCAGGGGTTGGTTGCGGGGGCGCGCGGCATGGGCGGAGTGCACCCTTTCCCCCGCTTGCGGGGGAGAGGGCCGGGGAGAGGGGGACCCGGCGCTCCGCGATTCACCCGAACAGCTTCGCCACCTCCGGCTTCACCACCTTGCCCATCGCGTTGCGCGGGAGTACGTCCACGCAGCGCAGGTCGCGGGGGAGCTTGTAGGGGGCGAGGCGCTGGCGGGCCCAGGCCTGGAGCTCGGCGAGCGGGGGGAGCGGGCCGGCGGCTTCCACGGCCAGGCAGACGCGCTCGCCCCACTCCTCGTCCTCGATTCCGACGACGGCGCACTCGGCGATGGCTGGGTGCTCGCGCAGGACCTCCTCGATCTCCAGGGCGGAGACCTTGAAGCCGCCCGTCTTGATGATGTCCACGCTGCGGCGGCCGAGGAGGCGATGGTAGCCGTCCTCCACCACCGCCACGTCGCCCGTGCGGAACCAGCCGTCGCGGAAAGCCTCGGCGGTGGCGTCGGGGCGGCGCCAGTACTCGCGGAAGACGGCGGGGCCGCGGATCTCCAGGTCGCCCGGGGTGCCCGGTTCGACCGGCTGCGCTTCGTCGTCCACCACGCGCGCTTCGACGGCGGGGAGGGGGACGCCGACGGAGCCGGGGCGCCGCTCCCCGTGCAGCGGGTTCGAGAGCGCCATCCCGATCTCCGTCATCCCGTAGCGCTCCAGAAGGGTGTGGCCGCTGATCTCGCGCCACCGCTCCAGCATCTGCACCGGGAGCGCGGCGGAGCCGGAGACCATCAGCCGCATCCGCCGGCACCCTTCCACCATTCGCTCGCGCCGCTCCTTGTCCGCTTCCTCGAAGGCTGTGATCAGGCGGCGGTAGACGGTGGGGACGGCCATGAAGAGCGTTAGACGGCCGCTCTCGATCGCGCGCCACGTCTCGTCCGCGTCGAAGCGGGGGAGGATCTCGCAGACGGCGCCGGACCAGAGCGCGCAGGATAGGACGTTGACGATGCCGTGCACGTGGTGCAGCGGGAGGACGAGGAGCGTGCGGTCGTCCGAAGTCCATCCCCAGGCTTCCACCAGCGCGGTGACCTGGGCGCGCAGGTTGGCGTGCGTGGTGACGACGCCCTTGGGCTTCCCCGTGGTGCCGCTGGTGTAGACGATCATCGCCGGGCGGTCTTCGGCGACCTCCGGCAGCGCAGACGGCTCGGCGGAGAGCGCGTCGGTCGTGAGGAAGCGGCGGCCGTTGCGCTCCGCCACGCGCCCCAGCGCCTCCGCGAAGTCCGCGTGGGCGATGACGGCCTCCGCATCGGCGTCCTGCACCACGTATTCGAGCTCGGCCTCGGGGTGCGAGACGGCGAGGGGGACGGCGATGCCGCCGGCGCGCCAGACGCCCCACTGCACGGCCACGTACTCCCACCCCGGCGGCACCAGGAAGGCCACGCGCGCGCCGTCCAGGTCGGCGCGCCCGGCCAGCAGCGCGGCGGCCACGCGCGCGGAGGCGTCCAGCAGCTCCGCGTAGGTCACGGTGCGCGACTCGGTGACCAGCGCGGTGCGTTCGGCGTGCGCGGCCGCTCGGGCGACGATGGGTGGCGAGGTAGGGTGGGGCATCGGCGTCGGGGCGGAGGGGAGCGCGGGTGCGGATCACAAGGTAGGCGCGACGCCCGCGGAGCGCACGGGGTTCCCGCGCGCTCTTGCGACGCCGCCGCGCGGGCTCTATCTGTTCCAGGCACGCCTTTGCGCCACTCGCCCGCGTCCCGCCTTCCCGCCGCCGGCACGAGTGGCGCTCCATCCCCGTCCCGAGCACCAATGCAGCAACCGGTGGAGATCTCCCTTTCCGTGAACGGCGTTCCGCACCGGCGCGCGGTGGAGCCGCGGCTGCTGCTGAGCGACTTCCTGCGCCACGAGCTGCGCCTGACCGGCACACACGTGGGCTGCGAGCACGGCGTCTGCGGCGCGTGCACGGTGCTGATGGACGGCGAGGCGGTGCGATCCTGCCTCGTCTTCGCGGTGCAGGCGGACGGCGCGGTGGTGGGCACGGTGGAGGGGCTGGCCTCGCCCGACGGCACGCTGCACCCGCTGCAGGAGGCGTTTCGCGACGCGCACGGCCTGCAGTGCGGCTTCTGCACGCCGGGGATTCTGATGTCGATGATCCCCTTCCTGCGCGACCAGCCGTCGCCGGACGAGCACACGGTCCGCGAGGCGCTCTCGGGCAACCTGTGCCGCTGCACGGGCTACCAGAACATCGTGGAGGCCGTGCAGCTCGCGGCCCAGCGCGGAGCGGCGGGATGACGCGCGGACACGTCGGCTCGTCGCCGGTGCGCAACGAGGACCGTCGGCTGCTGACCGGCGAGGCTCTCTTTGTGGACGACGTGCACCTCGAGGGGATGCTGCACGTCGCGTTCGTGCGGAGCGACCACGCGCACGCGCTGATCAACTCGGTAGATACAACCGCCGCGCTGGAGCGCCCGGGCGTCGTCGCCGTCATCACGGCGGACATGCTGGGCGACTACTGGCAGCCGGGGCCGCTGCTGGTGCCGCCGCCGCCGGTGGAGGGGCTCATCTTCAACCAGGCCTCGCAGGTGCCGCTCGCAAAGGATCGCGTGCGCCACGTGGGCGAGGCAATCGCGATGGTGGTCGCTGAGAGCCGCTACCTGGCGGAGGACGCGGCGGCCGACGTGATGGTAGACTACGAGCCGCTGGAGCCCGTCGTGGACCTGGAGGCCGCGCTCACGCCCGAGGCGCCGATCATCCACCCGCAGCTCGGCACCAACCTGGCCGCCCACGTCGCGCAGCGCCACGGCGACTACGAGGAGGCGAAGACGCACGCGGACCTCGTCATCCAGCGGCGCTTCCACTACGACCGCGGCGCGGCGGCGGCGATGGAGAACCGGGCCGTGGTGGCGCGCTGGGACGCGCGCTCCGAGGAGCTCACCGTCTGGGACACGACGCAGGCGCCCATCCCCATCCGCAACGGGCTGGCGCGGATGCTGGGGCTGCTGGAATCGCAGGTGCGGGTGGTGGCGCCGTACGTGGGGGGCGGCTTCGGGCCCAAGATCATGATGTTCTACCCGGAGGAGGTGCTCGTCCCCTGGGCCGCCATCCGCCTGGGAAGACCGGTGAAGTGGGCCGAGGACCGCCAGGAGAACTTCTTCGCCACCACGCAGGAGCGCTCGCAGATCCACGACGCGGAGATGGCGCTGTCGCGCGACGGCAAGATCCTGGGGGTGCGCGACTTCTTCTTCCACGACACGGGTGCGTACGATCCGTACGGCCTCACCGTGCCCATCAACAGCCAGTGCACGCTGTTGGGGCCGTACGACGTGCCGGCGTACCACAGCGAGTTCAGCGCGGTCTTCACCAACACCGTCACGGTTACGCCGGTGCGCGGGGCGGGGCGGCAGCACGGCGTCTTCGTGATGGAGCGGCTGCTGGACATCGCCGCGCGCGAGCTGGGGCTGACGCCGGACGAGATCCGCCGCCGCAACTACCTGCGCTCCGACGTCTTTCCGCACACCTTTCAGATCCTCTTCCAGGACTTCGCGCCCCTCTACTACGACAGCGGCAACTACGCCCCCGCCCTGGAAGCCGCGCTCGACATCGTCGGGCGCGACACGTTCCGGCAGGAGCAGGCGCGGCTGCGTGCGGAGGGGCGGTTCATCGGGATGGGGATCGTGTCGTACGTGGAGGGCACCGGGATAGGCCCGTACGAGGGCGCGCGCGTCACCGTGGAGCCCAGCGGCCGCGTGCGCGTCGCGACGGGGCTCGGCACGCAGGGGCAGGGGCACTACACCGCCTTCGCGCAGATCGTGGCGGACGTGCTGGATGTGGAAGTGGACAACGTCAACGTGGTGACGGGCGACACGCGCGAGTTCGGCTGGGGCACCGGCACCTTCGCCAGCCGCGGCGCCGTCGTCGCGGGGAGCGCCTGCCACGAAGCCGCGCTTTCCGTGCGCCGCAAGGTGCTGGACGTGGGCGCGCGCGTCTTGGGCGTTGGGAGCGATGAAGTGGAGCTCTCGCACGGCACCGTCCGCATCACGGCTGACCCGTCGCGCTCGATCGGCTTCGGCCAGCTCGCGGGCCACGCCAACCCCCTGCGCGGCGCGGTGGTGCCGGGCACGGAGCCCGGTCTGGAGTCCACGGCCTACTTCGGCCCCGACCACGGGAGCACGGCTAGCGGAGTGCACGCCATCGTCGTCGAGGTGGACCCGGAGACGGCGATGGTGCGCATCGACCGCTACATCGTGGTGCACGACTGCGGCAAGCTGATCAACCCCGTGATCGTCGCGGGCCAGGTGCAGGGCGGAGTGGCGCACGGCATTGGCAACGCCTTCTACGAGAAGCTCGTGTACGACGAAGGCGGCCAGCTGATGAACGCCTCCTTCGCGGACTACCTCCTGCCCACCGCCCTGGACGTGCCGCGGGTGGAGATGGCGCACCGCGAGACGTCGGCCCCGCTGAACCCTTTGGGGCTCAAGGGCGTGGGCGAGGCGGGGTGCATCCCCACGGGCGCCGTCTTCGCGCAGGCCATCGAGGACGCGCTTCCGCACCTGGCGCTGGAGATCCGCGAGATCCCGCTGAGCCCCAGCCGCCTCTTCGAGCTCCTGCAGGCGGCGGAGCCAGTGAGCGTGTCCGAAACGGCGCTCGCGGCGGATTAGCGGCGCGGAGAGGACAGAAAGGCCTCACACAGAGACACAGAGGCACAGAGAGAACAACTCCAGGCCTTTCCTCTGTGTCTCTGTGCCTCTGTGTGAGATTGCAGTTTGGATGGCTGCATCCAACTCCAACCAGGTTCCACGATGATCCTTGACGGCGAGCACACCTTTCCAGGCCCGCGCGAGACCGTGTGGGGGCTGCTGCAGGACCCCGAGGTGCTGGCCAAGGCCATGCCCGGCGCGCGCCGCCTCACCCTCACGGGACCCGGCGCGTACCAGGGCGTGATCCGCATCGGCGTGGGGCCGGTCACGGCGGCGGAGTGGTCGCTGAACGTGACGCTCGCCGACGAGGTGCCGCCGGAGAGCTACGTGATGATCGTGGACAGCAAGGGCGCGCTCGGCTTCACGCGCGGCCAGGCCACCGTCAACCTGGACGAGGTGCCCGGCGGCACGCGGATGCGCTACCACGCCGACCTCTCCGTCGGCGGGAAGGTGGCGGGAGTGGGGCAGCGGCTGCTGGACCAGGTCGCGCGCATGCTGACCAAGCAGGGGCTGGACGCGCTCAACAAGGAGCTGGAAGCGCGCCTCGCCGCTGGCCGTTCCACCTGACTCGCGGGAGACGCGCCATGCGTATCGCCCTGGGAATCCTCTTGCTCACCGCCGCGTTCCTGCTGGGGATGCTCGAGATCGTCGCGCTGGTCGATCCAGCGGGTACGAGCCTCGCGAACGATGCCGCCCCATTCGGGCCCGCGCCGTCGTGGCCCGTACACGCCCTCTGGATCGCGGCGATCGCGGCGATGGGGTGGGTGGCCGTCCGGCTGCTGCGGCCGCGCGACGCACCTCCCAGACACGGATTTCGATGAAGCCCGCCCCGTTCGCGTACCACCGGCCGGACTCGGTGGAGGGGGCGCTGGCCCTCCTCGCGGAGCACGGTTACGACGCCAAGCTCCTCGCCGGCGGCCAGAGCCTGGTGCCGGCGATGAACTTCCGCCTTGCTGCGCCCGCCGTGCTCATCGACCTCAACCGCATCCCCGGCCTCGACGCGATCGCCGAGGCGCAGGGCGGCGTCAGGATCGGCGCGATGGTGCGGCAGCGGTCGGCGGAGCGCAGCGCCCTGCTGGCCGAGCGCGCGCCCCTCATCGCCGAGACGCTCCCCTACGTGGCGCACGCGCAGATCCGCAACCGCGGCACGATGGGCGGCAGCATCGCCCACGCCGACCCCGCGGCCGAGCTGCCCGCCGTCATGCTGGCGCTCGGCGCCCGCTTCCACCTGCGCGGCCCCGGCGGCACGCGCACGGTGACGGCGGAGGACTTCTTCACCGGCCTCTTCGGCACGGCGCTGGAGCCGGAGGAGATGCTGGTGGAGATCGAGGTCCCCACTGCCGCGCCGGGCACCGGCTTCGCCTTCGACGAGATCTCGCGCCGCCACGGCGACTTCGCGCTGGCGGGCGTCGCGGCGTCCGTGCAGGTGGATGCGGATGGGCGCTGCACGAATGCCCGCATCGCGCTGCTGAGCGTGGGCGACGGGCCGGTGCTCGCCGCCCAGGCCGCCGCCGCGCTCGACGGCCAGTCACCGACAGCCGAATCGATCCACGCCGCAGCCCACGCCGCGGCGCAGCAGGACATCGATCCACCTGGCGACATCCACGCCACGCCCGCGTACCGCCGCCAGCTCGCGGAGGTGCTGGTGCGGCGCGTGCTTCCTCGCGCCTTCGAACGTGCGCGCGGCGCAATCGCATGACCCACGCACCGACCGCCCCAACCCACGACATCCCGGAGATCCGATGAAAGTGTACGACCTGTCGCAGCCGCTGAACGAGCAGGCCCCCTTCTGGCCGTACTACCCGCCCTTCGAGGTGAAGTACATCAAGCGCAAGGCGGAGCACGGGGTGAACGCGCAGTACATCCAGACCTCCAACCACATGGGGACGCACCTGGACGCGCCACGCCACTTCGTGACCAACGGGATGACCATCGACCAGATCCCGATGGAGTGGCTGTGCGGCCCGGGCGTCATCGTGAACCTGAGCGACGAGATGGACGAGCTGGCGGTGTACACGCCGGAGATGATCGAGTCGCGCGTGGAGGTGCGGAAGGGAGACATCCTGCTGCTGCACACCGGCTGGCACCGCTACGCGCAGTGGGGCGACAAGGCGGACGAGGAGAAGTACATCCACATGCACCCCGGCGCGCACCCGGACATGGTGCCCTGGCTGCTGGAGAAGGAGATCCACATCTGGGGCGTGGACGTGGTCTCCACCGACCACCCGATGGACCTGCCGATCGGGCGCTTCCTGGGCAAGGGGCTGCACAACCACTGCGACCGCGTCCGCGCCGCCGCCGAGAAGAAGTTCGGCGGCCCCGAAGCCGTCGCGCGCCTCTTCCCCGACGAGGACTACCAGCTCACGCACAACAAGCTGTTCGACAAGAACTGCATGCACATCGAGAACCTGGGCGGCGACATCAGCGCCCCGGAGCTCCAGAACCGCCGCCTGATCCTCGGCGTCTTCCCCTGGAAGTTCCAGGGCGGCGAGGCTGCCTTCGCGCGAGTGGTGGCGTTCGACGGCGAATGGCCAAAGGAGGTGTAATGAGTACTCCTTCGCGTGCACCAGTAGAGAATTCCCGCTTACGCTTGACTGAGTACTCGCATGGGGCTGGCTGCGGATGCAAACTGTCGCCTGGAGTGTTGACCAGCATACTGGCGCAGGTCCGATCACAGCGGGTAGACCCGAATTTGCTGGTTGGATATGGCACGCGCGATGACGCCGCTGTTTACGTTATAGATAGTGAGCGAGTAATCATCAGTACGACAGATTTCTTTATGCCGATTGTCGATGACCCCTTTGATTTCGGGGGCATCGCCGCCGTAAACGCGATAAGCGATGTATATGCCATGGGGGGGAGGCCCTTACTAGCGATAGCTATACTAGGCTGGCCCGTCGACCGTCTAAGCTCTGATGTCGCCGCCCGGGTCTTAGATGGGGCGACAGATGCCTGTCAGCGGGCGGGGATTCCCTTAGCGGGTGGGCATAGCATTGACGCACCAGAACCGATTTTTGGCCTTGCGGTCACGGGAACAGCAAGGCGCGCGGAGGTTCGCACCAACAGCCTAGCGCGAGCGGGGAGCGAGATCTTCCTCACAAAGCCACTTGGGGTGGGTATAATCACCACCGCAATGAAACGAGGTATACTTCAACCTCAAGATCTTCACAGCGCTCGAGAGCAGATGTTGTCGCTGAACGACATTGGACCTGTATTGGCACAGGTCGGCGGGGTGACCAGCATGACTGACGTGACAGGATTTGGGTTGCTAGGGCACTTGCTGGAGATGTGCAATGGAAGTGGAGTGAGTGCGATTGTCAATTCCTCGTCTGTCCCTATATTGCCGGGACTTGATCAGTACATTGGACAGGGTAGCATCCCCGGTGGTACCGCTCGCAATTACAGCAGCTATGGGCAGTACATTTCTTCAATGACGGATCGCCAACGAGTGATCTTATGTGATCCGCAAACGAGTGGCGGGCTGTTGGTCGCAGTGGAACCTTCTGCCCGCGCCGAGTTCCAGAAGTGCGCACGGGCACACGGGCTAGCTCTCTCGCCCTTAGGCGTTTTCTGTCCAGACTCAGCCCCGAAGATTACGGTACGGTGAGTAAGGCACGCGAGAGATACCGCTCAACAGGAGGAGGGACGAGCCCGCTGATGGATAAACCTCTGCGTAATCTTGAACGCACCTCGGTTGCGGTAATCCCCTTCCGTGTCCCGAAGAGCCACTCTACCTGAAGCCCCATAATACTCAGAGAACAATATTTTTCAATTTGCCACTCGTCACAGGGACTAAGAAGATGGACCGCATTGGCAGGTACGTAGTTCCGAATTAGCGAAGGGGTCTCTATTGGAAAGGGTACTATGCGCACGTGGCGTACGTCGTAGCCAACATCGGTTAACGCCTGGAGTATCATCTCCATTCGGTCCGCGAAGGTAAAAGGATTAGCGTCCGAGGTGTGTCGATGAGGGGCGGAATCAACTGGCCTGTCCGACCCAGGCAGAGCGTGCGTTATGCCGATGTAGAGCGTTCTACATAGTTCGTAAGCACGGCTTACGTACTCAAGGTGCTCGTTATGGAAAGGTTGAAATCGGCCGTGGACACATGCGAATTCGTAGATGTCCGACCGTGACTTCTGCTGCAGTACAGGTGTAATCATGTCTCTCTCCTGAGATCGCAGTAGCTTCAACTAACAGGCGTCGATTTGTTCCAGTGGTGCTCAAACAGTTCACGCATTGGTGTGTAAAGGGTCCAGCAGTTTGGCTCTGGGATTCTCGAAACCACGACCTGAGGTGCATCTAGCTCATCACGTGGATCGCCCGTAACAAGGTAAGATGATACTACACATTTATCATCAACCCTCAGGACCCGCAGTTGGAGGAATTCGGTTGAGAAGCGCAACTCAAAGGCGGGCAATTCTCTTGCGAGCGCCTGATACACTCCTATTGAGGGAAATCCAGCGTATTCCCCTGATAGTTCTTGCCGCCGCACGTTTGCAATCTCCAGTGCATCTTTGCTGTCCGGATTCACCAATAGGAACTTGACAGTCCCGCCGTTCATCCGTATGCGGGCTACCATTCTACGAAACTCACCGATGTGGTCGTCGTTGCTGACCCATTTGTGGCCAAAACATCCCATAAATTCTAGTCCACTACTTGCTCTCTGCATTATACGTGTTGGGTCCCACTCGCTATCCTTGAGAGTTTCTGCGACGGCCACGATTCCGATTCTGGCGAGGCGCCTGGTCTCCGAGTCTTTATTAGTTTCGAGTTCTCGTTTTAACTCATCTAACTCTACGGACATTTTTGTGCTTTGTTCCTCTACAGCCGATTGACGCGTACGAAGACGTGTATTTGCTACAAGTAGGTATAAAATCACGAGCACCATTGTGAGGAGTGCTACAACTAACGCCACCGCCCAAATTCGGTTCTGGACCGATTTTATCGACGAGATCCCCTCGGCCACGACGTCTGTAAAGAGTCCAACCGCGAGGGTGATAGCGGCAGCAAGGATCGTCAACGGCTTTTTGTCATTCCAACGACGCGGATGTTTGTCCATAAAAACCCATTAGGCGGGGAGATGTCCATTGCAAGCTGGGCCTCATTCTACAATACGTCAATTCGATGTTTCCCGCAACTTAAGGTATTATGGATCGATCCCCATTTCCCATGGTGTGCGGCTGAGATTTACCGCGAAGCCGCCGAGCCCTTCCTGTTTACATCCCGCCGGTATGCTAGAGGGGGGGCGCATCGCCCGTAGCTCTGCGGCAACCGCCACCATGATGGCACTTCTATTTGGATTAGTTTAGCGCTGCCAGTGCTTGAAAGCGGAGAGTCATAGGCGCTGGTTGGCTTACAGTGAGATACGAGATCGACTCCGAAGGCTGTCGTCTCAGTCCGCACCTAACCCGCGGCATCTGAACCGGCTTCAGCCGCCTTCCCCGTAGTTCCACCCACCGGCGATGCGGCGCCGTTGCCTGGTTGCTGCACCAACCCCGCTCACCGGAACCTGCGAAGGCAGGTTTCCCGCGGTTGTTGCAGCGGTTTCAACCGCCGGCCCCGCCCTCGAACAACACCAACTGCGGCGCCTCCACCGCATCCGGCTTCATGCTGGGAAACGCGCCGCGGTTGAACCCGAACCGGGCGCGCGCCTGCTCGATGCGCGCGTCCAGCTTCTTGCGGTACATGGTGCGGCGCGGGGAGCGGCGGCGGATGATCTCCTCGTAGGCGTCCACCAGGTCGGGGCGCAGCGCGCGCAGGGCGGGGAGGAAGCGGCGCCACGACAACTCCGACAGCCGCACACCGCCCGCCACCACGTAGCACGCATCCGCCTGGCGGGCGGCGGCGAAGAGGGCGTCGATGCTCTCCTGCGTGTCGGTGAGGCCGGGGAGGAGGGGCATGGCGAAGAGGCCCGCGCGGATCCCCCGCTCGCGCAGGCGGCGGAGGGCGTCCAGGCGGCGCGCCGGGGTGGGGGAGCGCGGCTCGATGGCGCGCAGCAGCCGCGCGTCGGTGGAGATCAGCGACACGTGCACGTCCACCCGGCCGCCGCGCGCGCGGATGCGCTCCAGCAGGTCAAGGTCGCGCAGGACGAGCGGGCTCTTGGTGGTGATGGAGACGCGCACGCCCCGCATCCCCGCCAGCGTCTCCAGCACCCCGCGCGTGATCCCGAAGCGACGCTCCGCCGGCTGGTATGGGTCGGTGGCGGTGCCGAGTGCGATGAGGGCGCCCGGGGCGCGGCGCACCGCCCCGGCGACGCTCTGGCCGGCGCGCTTCACGAAGATGGCGCGGTCGAAGGCGGTCGGCGTGCCGGGGTCGCGCAGCAGGCGGCCGGTCTCGCCGAGGCGCTCCATCAGCCAGCCGTGCGCGTAGGGGGCGTAGCAGTAAGCGCACGAAAACTCACAGCCGACGTACGGGTTCACCGTCAGCGTCCCCCGCATCACCCCGGTGCCGGGCGCGGCGAGGCGCGCGCCGTCCAGCGCGTAAAAGAGCGCATCCCCTCGCCGCTCCAGCACCGGGAGCGCGCGCGCACCCCCGCCCGCGAACAGCTCCGCCTGCTCCGCCATCCACACCTCCGTCGTTCCTCAGCCTCGCCTCCCAGGGAGGATGCCGCACAAAAACCGAAAGCGCAAGGGTGACGCACGATTGTCCCGAACGGCCAACTCGTGTACGTTTGGCGCGCTGGCTGGCGAGCCCCGAGCGCGGATTTGCGGATGAAGGTGCACAGGATGGAGACGGTGCAGCGGGTGCCGGTGCCGATGGAGGAGGCGTGGAGCTTCTTCTCCGACCCGCGGAACCTGGCGAAGATCACCCCGCCGAGCCTGGGGTTTCAGGTGACCTCGCCGCTGCCGGACAGGGTGTACGCGGGGCTCATCATCACCTACAAGGTGCGGCCGCTCTTCGGCGTGGGGGTCAACTGGGTGACGGAGATCACGCACGTGGACGAGCCCCACCGGTTCGTGGACGAGCAGCGCTTCGGCCCGTACCGCTTCTGGCACCACCAGCACCTCTTCCGCGCGGTGGAGGGCGGCGTGGAGATGACGGACATCGTGCACTACGCGCTGCCGCCCGGCGGCGGGCTGGCGCGCGGGCTCCTGGTGGCGCCGCGCCTCAAGGAGATCTTCGACTATCGCCGCGGGGTGCTGGAGCGCACCTACGGCACGCTTCCCTGATCCTGCCGATGGATTCCGCGACCTCCATCCAACCCCCGCTTCCCGCCCCGCGGCGCGCGCAGCCGCACCGCGTCCTCACCTGGGGCGCGGCGTCGTGCGGCGTGCTGAGCCTCCTGCTGATCGCGGCGGAGCTCGGGCCCGCCGCGTTCGCGCTGGGGGTTGCGATCGCGGTGGTGCCGGTACCCGTGTACGTGGTGCTCGCGCTCTGGCTCGACCGCTTCGAGCCCGAGCCGGCGTGGACGCTGGCGCAGACCTTTGCGTGGGGCGCCACCGTGGCGGTGTTCCTGGCGCTGATGGTCAACGGCCTCCTCCAGATCGTGCTCGACGGCGCGTGGGGCGTGGAGGTCGGCGAGGTGATCGGATCCGTCTTCACCGCGCCCATCGTGGAGGAGCTGGCCAAGGGGGTCGCGCTCCTCTTTCTCTTCTCCGAGCTGCGCGACGAGTTCGATGGCGTGGTCGATGGCGTGATCTACGCGTCGATGGTGGGGCTGGGCTTCGCCATGGTGGAAAACGTCCAGTACTACGGCCAGGCGGTGGCGGAGGGGACGGAGAGCTCGGTGCTGACCTTCGTGCTGCGCGGGCTGATGGCGCCGTTCGCCCACCCGCTCTTCACCAGCATGTTTGGGATCGGGCTGGGGATGGTGCGCGAGGGGCGCAGCAAGGCGCGGGGCTGGCTGGTGGCCGCCTTCGGCCTGGCCGCGGCGATGGGGCTGCACGCCCTCTGGAACCTGTCCGCCTCCTTCGAGGGATGGTTCCTGGTGCTGTACCTGCTGGTGATGGTCCCCGCCTTCGTGGCCGTGCTCTGGGTGGTGCGCACGTCGCTCCGTCGCGAGGGGCGGGTGATCCGCGAGCACCTGCAGCACCTGGTGGAGATCGGCGCGCTCCCCGCGGGCGAGCTGGACTGCCTGTGCGGCGTCCGCACCCGGCTGGGGGCCAGCGCGACGGCGTTTCGCAAGGGCGGGCTGAGGCGCTGGCGGGCGCGCCGCGAGCTTCACCGCATCGCGAGCGAGCTGGCGTTCCACCGCTGGCGCACCGCGCGCGGTCTGTCGATGGGGCCGGAGGCGGATGCGGCGCGCGAGGCGGAGTACATGCAGCGCTTTTCCGAGATCTGCAGGATGCTGGAGGTGCAGGGCAGGGTGGAGTGACGGCGGGTCTCACGCGGAGACGCGGAGGCGCGGAGAAACGGCAACGGCAGGGCTCACACAGAGACACAGAGGCACAGAGGAAGAAACGGGAGAGTGCGTTGGTGGCGGGCGCGTTGACGCTTGCAAACAGATGATTTATCGTCATGCGCGACGCCGTTCTCCGTTTCCTGGGAACGCATCCCTTCCCGCCGCGTGAATCCGATGAAATCGCTGAATCTTGCCCTGTTCTTCGCCTGCGCGGTGCTCACCGCCGCCTGCGGGGACGACCCGGTCGGTGGGGGGCGCGATCAGCTGACGCTCTCCGCCGACAGCACCTACATCGCCGCGCAGGAGACGGTGCAGCTCACGGCTTCGGTGGGGAGCGCCGCGGCGAGCGGGACGTCGTACAGGAGCCTGAACGAGGTGGTCGCGACCGTCGATGCCGCGGGGCTCGTCACCGGCCGGTCGGTGGGTGTGGCGGCGATCGTCGCGGAGAGGGGGATGCTCGCGGACACCCTCCAGATCCACGTGACGCCATCCCCGCGCGACGCGCTGGCGACGGGGGCCGTGCACACCTGCGTTCTCGACGTCGATGGGAAGGCGCACTGCTGGGGCACCGGCACCAACGGGCAGCTCGGCAACGGATCGAGCACCAGCAGCGCGGCGCCCGTGGCGGTGGCGGGGGGACGGACCTTTGCGATGGTGGAAGCGGGGGACAGCACCAGCTGCGCGGTGACTCCCGAAGGGGAAGGGTATTGCTGGGGCAGTGGAAGGCTGGGGCAGCTCGGCAACGGAAGCCTCGAGTCCAGCGCGGTCCCGGTGCGGGTGTCCGTGCCGCAGCCGCTTGCGAGCATCTCGGTGGGCTTTCGCGTCGCCTGCGCCCTGGCGCGCGACGGCACCGCCTACTGCTGGGGCCGCAACACCTTTGGCAACGTGGGGAACGGGAACCGGGTGATGGTCACCACCCCCACCCCCGTCAGCACCTCGCTGAAGTTCAGGCAGATCAGCGTCGGGCTGGCCCAGAGCTGTGGGCTCACGGCCGACGGCGCCGCGTACTGCTGGGGCCAGAACGTCTTCCGCACGCTCGGCACCGGGGACGTCGCCGAGCGGCTGACCCCCGCGGCGGTGAGCGGCGGGCTGCGCTTCGCGACGCTCGACGCCGGTTCGATCACCACCTGCGGCATCACGAGCGCGGGGGAAACATACTGCTGGGGAACGAACTACTTCGGCGGCCTGGGTCTGGGCCACCAGGGCATCGTCGGCTCAGAGGGGATGGTACCGGCCCGCGTGGTCGGCACCCAGCTCTTCAGCCAGGTGTCGGCGGGCGAGGAGAACAACTCGACGGCTCCAACCTGTCTCCTCACCGCTGAGGGGCAGGCGTTCTGCATGGGCGCGAACGGCTCCGGGCAGCTCGGCACCGCCGCCACGACCGAGACGTGCCGGTTTACGTCCACGAGTCCCCCGTTCGGTTGTGCGAGCCGCCCGCTGCCGGTGCTGGGCGCGCCCTTCTTCGAGACGGTCGATGCGGGGCTCGAGTTCGTGTGCGCGCTCACGCACTTCGGAGACGTGTACTGCTGGGGCGCCAACGACTCGCTGCAGCTCGGCACGTTCAGCGGGCCGTCGACCTCCACGCCCGTGCAGGTCGCCGCGAACCTTCGCCTTCCCTGAATGGAACGCCTTACAGAGAGACACAGGGGAAGCGGGGAGAGCTTCCTCTGTGCTCCCGCGGTGCGTCGGATAGCCGTTTGTAACATTGTAATCTGTTTGCTGACAGACGACAGGGTGTTGCCCCGCAACAACTTAGACGGGGTGCGCCTGTTTCCGCGGGCAAGTCTTCGGCTCAGCTTCGGTACCGCGGCCCGCCGGGGCGGATTATCTTCGCCACATCCACCACGTTCCGCTCGCGCCCCGACTCCCTCCCGGCGGCGCTTCTGATCTCCAGATAAACACGATGTATCCCATGCTCCGAACGCTCCCGTTCGCGCTTCTGCTGGGGACGGCGGCCTGTGCCTCAGGGCGCGCGGCTCCGGCCCCCGCGCCCGCGGCCCCGGTGCCGCTTCCCGCGCAGCCCGTGCAGGCACCCGAGCCGATCCGCGAGAGCTTCGAGCTCGCGGGTGCACCCGGTAAGGCGCGCGCCAACATCCTGGGGGACGTGCGCTACGATCTCCCGGTGGAGGCGAACCGCTGGGTGGAGATGGAGCTGGACTTCCTGGTGAACCAGCGGCGCGCGGTGATCGGGCAGTGGCTCTCGCGGGCGGACAAGTACCGCGACTTCGTGCAGGAGATCTTTGCCTCGTACGGCATCCCGCGCGACCTGCACCACCTGGCGATGGTGGAGAGCGGCTACTCGCCCACGGCGCGCAGCCACGCGGGCGCGGTGGGGATGTGGCAGTTCATGTCCACCACCGGGCGGGGCATGGGGCTGCGCATCGACGACGTGGTGGACGAGCGGATGGACCCCGTGCGCTCCACCCACGCCGCCGCGCGCCACCTCCGCGACCTGCATCGCGACTTCCGCGGCGACTGGGCGCTGGCCGCGGCGGCGTACAACGCGGGCTCGGGGCGCATCAACCGGGGGCTGGGCCGCTACAACGTCACCAACTTCTGGGATCTCGCCGAGCGCGGCGACCTGGCGCAGGAGACGAGGCACTACGTCCCGCGCCTCTACGCCGTCACCATCATCGGGCGTGATCCGGCGCGGTTCGGCTATCCGGCGCCCGCAAACGTCCTCCCCCGCTTCCGGCCGGACAGCGTGCGGGTGGACATCGAGACGCCGGTGGCGGAGCTGGCGAAGATCGCGAACCTCAACGCCAGCGAGCTCGCGACGCTCAACCCGCACCTGGTGCGCGGCACTGCGCCGGCGGGCTACAAGGTGTGGACGCCTGCGGGGAGCGGCGCCGCCATCCAGACCGCCTTCGACACCTCCGCCTACCGCCGAAGCGGCGGCTACGCCTGGTACACGCTGCGCCGCGGTGAGGACGTGGCGCAGGTCGCGGCGGCCGGCGGGATCCCGGTGGAGCGCATCCGCGAGCTTAACCTGAGCACCGCGCTTGACCGGATGGGCACGGGCGACCGCGTGCGCCTCCCCGCGCCCGTGGCCCGTACGCTGAGCGCGCGCCCGGCGGAGCGCCAGCGCCTCGCCTCCGTCTCAGACGAGCCGCGCGGCCCCAGCTCGCCCGAGCTGGACGCCGCGCGCGCCGAGGCCCGCCGCCTCCGCGCCGCTCGCCGCGAGGAGGAGCGCGCTCGCGAGGCCCAGCGCGAGCAGGAGCGCGAGGCCGCCCGCATCGCCGACCGCGCCCGCGCCGTGCGCCGCGCCGAAGAGCGCGAGGCCGCCCGTGCCGAGGAGCGCGCCGCCAGCGCCCGCCGCCTCGCCGCGCGCGCCGAGGCCGACAAGGACGGCGAGGAGACCCCCCGCCGCCGCGCATCCGAGCGCGACAGCGCGGAGAGCAAGGTGGCCGCCGCGGACGAGCCGCGCCCCGCCCGCCGCTCCACCGACAGCGCCGCCGCCCGCCGCACGAGCGATGGCGAGCGCGTAGCGAGCCGCTCCGCGTCTTCGGACGACGAGCGCCCCTCCGCCAGCCGCCCCCGCCGCAGCGCGCGCGCGGACAGCTCCGCCCGCACGCGCCGCACTTCCGACGGCGAAGATCGCCCGCGCACCCACACCGTCGAACGCGGCGAGACGCTGCGCGGGCTGGCCGAGAAGTACAACGTGACGGTCGCGCAGATTCGTGCGGCCAACGACATCGCCGCCGGCAAGGGCGTGGAGCTGGGGATGCGCCTGCGTCTGCCGCGCGCCGCGAGCTCCTCCGCTTCGCTCGCCGCCGCATCGGAGCGCGCCGCCCGCACCCGCTCGTCGGACGACGACCGCCCGAGCACCGCGTCGCGCTCGTCCACATCGGTGCGCACCGGCACGTCCGAGCGCCGCACCACCCGCTCCGACTCCTCCACGCGCCGCGCATCCAGCGATGAAGAGGCGCCGCGGAGCCGCACCGCATCGGAACGCCGAGCGTCCAGCGATGACGAGGCGCCGCGCGCCCGCTCGGCCACAGAGCGCCGCGATTCGTCCGCCACGCGCCGGACCGCTTCGGCGGCACGCGACTCGGCGTCGAAGAGCCGCTCCACCTCCACGCGCCGAGACACCTCCGCCACTCGCCGCACTGCTTCGACGTCGCGCGACTCGTCGGCATCGAGGACTCGCACCAGCCGCGACTCCTCGGCGTCCCGGAGCCGCAGCGCCTCCGCTCGCGATTCCTCTGCGTCGCGGAGCCGCGGCGGGTCCTCGGTGTCGGGGACGCGCGCATCGTCGGCGAGGAGCGACTCGGCCGCGACCCGCTCGCGCGGTTCATCCAGCGAGACGAAGCCACGCTTCGCGGAACGCACCGAGGGAAGCACCCGGCGCGCATCCGCCAGCGAGACGCCGCGGCCGTCGCAGCACACGGTCAAGAGCGGGGAGACGCTCTTCGGCATCGCGCGCGAGTACGGCGTCACCGTGCCGGCGCTGCGGGAGGCGAACGACATGGATGCGGGCGCCGCCCTCCAGCCCGGGCAGAAGCTGCGCATCCCGCGAAGCTGATACGAAGTCTCACGCGGAGCGCAGAGACGCAGAAGAGAACTGCAACTGCATGGCTCACACAGAGACACAGAGCCACAGAGAGAACCGCAAGAGGTTTTCCCGGTGGCTTTCTGTTCCTTCTGTGTCCTCTGTGTGAGGCTTTTCCGTGTTGTTCTCTCCCTGCGTCTCTGCGTCTCCGCGTGAGGCAAAAAAACGGAGGGCTCCGCGGGCAGAATCGGCTTGCGGAGCCCTCCTCGTCATCCTACCGCTTCAGCCGCTCAGCAGTAGTAGTTGCCGCACATCGGCTCTTCCGCGTGCTTGTAGACGTAGAAGGCCGGAGAGGTGGCGGTCGAACCGCTGGACGTGACGATCACCCGCAGGTAGAACCCGCCTCCGTAGTACATCCCCACGCTGCGGGAGTAGTAGGCGCTGTTCGTCCCCACGTTCGTCCAGGTGCCGCCGTCCGTGCTGGACTGCCACTGGTAGCTGTACGTGCCGCTGCCGCCCGTCGCGTGGGCCTGCCAGCTGTAGGTGCCCGCCGTGTAGAGCTCGCTCGGCCCGGAGATGGACACCGCGAGCGACGAGGGCGGCTGCTGCGGCGGATTCGTGCCGCCGCCGCCGGTGCCGGTGCCCGTGAACAGCAGCAGGTTCGGTGACCCGTAGCCGAGGCCGTAGAGCTTGTACTGCGAAGCGTTCCCCACGATGGCGCTTCCCACCGCCGCCGGAGAGGCGGTCGGGTTGGCCTGGAGGTAGAGCGCCGCGGCGCCGGCCACGTGCGGCGTCGCCATCGAGGTGCCGTCGATCGTGTTGGTGCCGCCGTACAGCCACGCGGAGGTCACCTGCTCGCCCGGGGCGTAGAG
>DASWNZ010000002.1:0-6052 GCA_036398975.1 Longimicrobium sp. | reverse complement strand
CTGCTCGATGTGCAGCGCCGGCCGGTAGCGCCCCCTCACCCAGCCGAGCACTCCGTTGAGGTGCGCCCCCAACCCCAGCCGGTCCCACAGCGCGCGGAACGGGGCCAGCCCCGCACCATCCGTCAGCTGCTCTTCAGTCGTTTCCAGCGCCAGGCCTGCCGCGGAACCTTGTACGTATGGGCGAGGCGGGATACCTTGCATCAGAGCACCGTTTTGGTGTAGCGGTTTGTGAGAGGCTTCTTGGCGGAAGTGACTCACAATCTACTACTTCAAGGCGGTGCTCGCTCTTTCCCACGCAGGATCTGGGTTGAAACACCTTTGTTCGTGAAAGGGTAGATAGAGCGGGTCAACATTGTCTGCGGCTCCTGGCGTGCGGCGCTGGACAGCACGCCCGGCCGCACGAATTTCCAACTATCCTATGGTACGGGTTCCTGGATGTACGGCGTCTTGATGCGTCCGGCGGAACGAAGGCACGCCGTTGTTCGGCCAGGTTCCCCCCGCTTCTCCCGTGAGCCGTTTTCGACACCGTACGTTCCGCGTGGAACGGCGAATTAGGGACTGTGCTCCGGTGCCGTCAAGTCTCTGATGGGTCTTCCGCTCCGTACCGGCCAGCCCACGACACGGGGATGGTGTCGAATGGGTTATGAAGGCTCGCCGCGGGTGGATTCCAGATGGAATATCATTGCGCCCGGGCAGGAACGGGCTTCGGGCGTGTCCCCTGGCGGGGGGCCGGGCTGGCGCGCAGTAAGGCGACGGACAACGGCCCCTCACCGGCACCTGGCGCTACGAGGGTTCCGGCAGTGGAGGAGCGAGGTCACCTGCTCGCTGCACGTAGTCATCAAGATCCGCCAGGAACGCAACTCCATCGAGGGTCGACAGGAGGAAGCACCCGTCTCCTGTACCTTTCCCGACGGCCGCGTACTGCAGGAGCATGTGCAGAAAGGTGTCGTCCGCGGCGAGATCCAGGACGGCCGCGTACATCTCTCCAACGCGGGCGACTGGCACAGCCGGCATGGGTGGGACCGACCGCCTCGAGGGTATCTTGAGAGCTACGGTGGCGTTCTGAACGAGCCCATGCAGACGCAGCGCAGCGGATCCTTTATCCTGAACCGCATCTCCGACGAGGGGTACTACGGCCCCGCGGCTTGATGGACCACGTCTGGAGTGAACTACGCAGGCAGAACGAGGGGAGCCCCGGCGGGGCTCCCCTCTTTCGTATTCTGGCTCGCCCAGGGACGGGAGCAGATCGCGCAAAAAGTCGCTCTCTGATGCGACAAAAAACGCCTTGAGTGTCCTGTTATGTGAGTCGCATTTCGCCTGGTGGCGGCCTGGTACTGTCGTTCTTGCGGCTAGAAGGTTGCAGGGTGTACATTAGCATTCCATTCCCGCGTTTCCCACTGCCTAAACCGCTGTCGGCCTGTCCCCATCTCGTGACGGGGCAAGGAGTTGGTCAGGATCCCCGGGCTCGTTCGCCGGGAGCTCGCCGTCATTCAACCGCCGGTAGCAGGAGGTGCGATACCGCTCGTCCGCTGAGTCCGTGCCGTCTCCCGTTGTACCACCTCATCAGACAGTGCATCCCATCAGGAGGAAAAGGATGATCTACAAAGCTCGTGCGATGACGATCCTGCTCTTCGCCGCGCTTGCGGCGGGGCTCGGGGTATCGCCCGATCCACTCGCCGCACAGGCGACCGGCAGCATCCGGGGCAGAGTCGTGGAGGCAGGCACCAACCGGCCCCTGAGCGGGGCGCAGGTGTCCGTAGCCAACACGGCGGTCCGCACCGTCACCTCGGCAAGCGGCGAGTACACGCTGGGCAACGTGCCCGCGGGCTCGCACCGCGTGCGCGCCTCCATCATCGGCCACGCCACCGGCGAGCAGACCGCGCAGGTCAGCGCCGGCGAAGCGGCCACGGTGAACTTCACGCTGGCCGCCTCGGCGGTCGCGCTCGACGCCGTGGTGGTGACGGCGCTGGGCCGCACCACTCCGCAGCGCGCCGTCGCCACCGCCCAGCAGACGGTGCGGGGAACGGAGATCGCGCAGACCCAGCGCGAGAACTTCGTGAACGCGCTGCAGGGGCGCATCGCGGGCGTGGAGGTGAACAGCACCTCCGGCGTTCCAGGCGCTTCCACCTCCATCACCATCCGCGGCGTCAGCTCGCTGAGCAGCAGCAACCAGCCGCTCTTCATCGTCGACGGACTTCCGCTGGACAACAAGACGATGAACACGTCGGCCCTCGCGGCGGACGCGCCGGGGTCGACCACCGCGTTCAACAACCGCGGCGTCGACTTCACCAACCGCGCGGCCGACATCAACCCCGAGGACATCGAGTCGATCACCGTGCTCAAGGGGCCCGAGGCTTCGGCGCTCTACGGGATCGACGCGGCCAACGGCGCCATCGTGATTACGACGAAGCGCGGCCGCAGCGGCCGGGGGCAGATCGAGTACAGCAACAGCTTCCGCGTGGAGAACACCCGCACCCGTCCCGAGATCCAGACAGTGTACGGGCCGAGCGGCGTCCTCAACCCGGGCACCGCGGGCTCCGCGTCGCTGGCGTACTTCGGCTCGCCGTACCCGGCCAGCACGCAGCTGTACGACAACGTGGAAGGGTTCTTCGAGACGGCGCTGACGCAGAAGCACAACCTGGCGTTCAGCGGCGCCGCGGCGGACAGCAAGATCAACTACCGCCTCTCCGGCGGGCTCACGCGCCAGGACGGCGTGGTGCCGGGCACGCGGTACGACCGCATCAACCTCACGGGCGCCTCGCAGGCGCAGGTCAACCGCGTGGTGAACGTCGACCTGTCGATGCAGTACATCAACGTGGCCAACGACCAGGCCTTCAAGGGGCTGGGCGGCCCGCTGCTGGGGCTGCTCACCTGGCCGAGCTTCGACGACGCGAGCAATTACCTCACCGCCACCGGCTCGCGCCGGCAGGCGACCACGGGGCTTACGGGGATCACGCAGCTCCTGGCGAGCGCCGAGGTCGACAACCCGTACTTCAACGTCAACAAGAACCACCTGAGCTCGCGGAACAACCGCATCATCGGGAACCTGGGGTTCACGCTGACGCCGTTCTCGTGGGGCAGCATCCGCTCCAACATCGGCGTGGACAGCTACACCAACCAGAACAACATCCTGCGCCACCCGCAGAGCTCGTACGGCATCAACAACAACGGGATCATCGACGTCGCCAACGACATCACGCGCAACCTGTCGACGCAGACGGTCCTGAACTTCAACCGGCGCGACGTGGGGCGCGGCTTCGCGCTCACCGGGCTGCTGGGCAACTCGGTGCGCGACGACAAGTCGAACGTGGACGCGTCGCAGGGGCAGAACTTCCTGGAGCTGGACTTCCCCACGGTCAACAACACGCTCCAGCGCACCAGCACCACCACCGTCATCCAGCGGCGCCTGGTGAGCGGCTTCGCCAGCGCGACGCTCGACTACAAGCGCGTGCTGTTCGTTACGGCCACGGGGCGTAACGACTGGACCTCGACGATCCCCAAGAACGCCAACTCGTTCTTCTACCCGTCGCTGTCGTCCAGCTTCATCTTCAGCGACGCCTTCCCGTCGGTGGGCCGCTTCATGACGGGCAAGCTGCGGGCGGCGTACGCCGAGGTGGGCCGCGACGCGCGCCCCTACGCATACGTGCCGGCGCTGGAGAGCAAGACCACGGCGTTCGGCGGCTACGGCTACGGCTTCACGGGGCCCAACCCCAACCTGCGGCCGGAGTTCGCCCGCTCGTACGAGTTCGGCACCGAGCTGGGCTTCTTCGAGGACCGGCTGGGGCTGGACGTGACGATGTACCGCAAGCGCACCATCGACCAGATCCTGAACGACGTGCGCGGCAGCTACGCCACGGGCTACATCCTGTTCAACCTGAACGGCGGCGAGACGCGCAACACCGGCGTCGAGGTGACGCTGCGGGGCACCCCGCTGGAGCGCGACAACTTCTCGTGGGACTTCCAGGTCAACTTCGACCGCTCGCGCGGCAAGGTGATCGCGCTTCCCAACGCGCTCCCCGAGACGTACGTCTCCGACACCTGGCTGTACGGCAACGTGCGCAACGGCACGCGCGCGGGTCTCTCCACCCGCTCGCTCACGGGGATGTACTACCTGCGCAACAACCGCGGCGAGATCCTGATCGATCCCACCACGGGGCTTCCGCTGCGCTCCACGCTGTTCATCGACGCCGGCTACGACCGCCAGCCGGACTGGACGGCGGGCGTGACGAACACGCTTCGCTACAAGCGCAATTCGCTCAGCTTCCTGCTGGACCTGCGCCGCGGCGGCGACGTGCTGAACGCCACGCAGCACTACCTCACGCAGCGCGGGCTCACCATGGGGACGCTGGACCGGTACGAGCCCCGCGTGATCAACGGCGTGCTGCGCGACGGCAAGGAGAACTCCGCCAACCCGACGCCCAACACGATCGCGGTGGTGCCGGGGATCAGCACCGCCTACTACACGCAGATGAGCGAGGAGCTGTTCATCGAGCAGGACATCAACTGGCTGCGCCTGCGTGACGTGACGCTTCGCGTGGGGCTGCCCCGCCGCTTCGGGCAGAACTCCAGCGTCTTCATCACCGGCACCGACCTGTTCATGGCCACCAACTACTCGGGCCTCGACCCGGTGGTGAACGGCAACAGCGCCGCGGTGGGCGGGTCCGGCGCCGCGGGGATCGACTTCGGCAACTTCGCCATGCCTCGCGGCATCAACATCGGCATCAACACGAGCTTCTGAAGATGAGAAGAACATACATTCCGCTCCTCGCGGGCTCGTTGAGCCTGCTGGGCGCGTGTGAGAACTTCCTGGACGTGAACACCAATCCGAACGCTCCGGAGCAGGTGCAGTCCAACCTGTACCTTGCGCCGATGCTCCACTGGATGGTGTCGGGGCAGCAGTTCGACGGACGCTTCATCGGGCGGTACGCGCAGGAGTGGACGCTCCCGGGAACGAGCCTTTCCACGTGGGACCGGATGGGCTACGACCCGGCCAGCGACAACTCCGGCCAGGTGTGGCGCGACGTGTACTGGTCGTTCGGGCAGAACCTGATCGACATGACCGCCAAGGCCGAGGCCGAGCAGCGGTACGACCTGCTGGGGATCGCGCAGCTGCTGAAGGCGTGGGGGTGGCACCAGCTCACCACCACGCACGGCGAGATCATCATCAAGGAGGCGAACGATCCGTCGCGGACCACGTTCGCCTACGACTCGCAGGAGTTCGCGTACCAGGAGATCCTGCGCCTGCTGGACCTCTCCATCGCGAACCTGAAGCGCACCGACGGCGCGGTGGACGCGGCGTACGTGGGCCGTACGGACAAGATGTACAACGGCGACCGTACCAAGTGGCTCAAGTTTGCGTACGGCCTGCGGGCGATGACGCTGAACCACTTCTCCAACAAGCCGGGGCTGTACCAGCCGGCAGCCGTGATCGCGGCGGTGGACAGCTCGTTCGCGAGCAGCGCCGACGACGCGCTCCTTTCGTACCCGGGCACCAACAACGACGACCGCAACTTCCTGGGCCGCACCCGCAACAACATCACCGCCTACCGCCAGACGAAGTTCGTGGTGGAGCTGATGAACGGGACGCACTTCGGCACCGTGGACCCGCGGATGAGCAGGATGCTGGCGCCGTCGCCGGACGGGCAGTTCCGCGGGCTTGACCCGAACGTGGTGAACTTCGGCGCGCTGACCGCCGCCCAGCAGCCGAACAACCTGTTCGGCTACCCGGGCACGGGCGGTCTGCAGCTGCCGGGGCGCTACATGTTCGACGACAAGTCGCGCCTGCCGGCCATGACGTACTCGCAGCTGCAGTTCATCAAGGCGGAGGCGGCCTTCCGCATGGGGAACCGCACGCTGGCGCGCGCCGCGTTCGTGAACGCGGTGTCGGCGCACATCGACTTCGTGAACGCACGCAACTCCGAGGTCAACCCGCTCCTCCCGCAGATCACCGCGACGGAGAAGGCGGCGTTCCTGGCCAGCCCGGGCGCGATCCCGGCGGCGGCCAGCCTCGGCCTCACCAACATCATGTCGCAGAAGTACATCGCGCAGTGGG
>DASWNZ010000001.1:0-8242 GCA_036398975.1 Longimicrobium sp. | reverse complement strand
CCCGCCCTGCGCCCCCGCAGGCGGGGGAGGGGGCCGGGGGGAGGGGGCCCTCCGCGCGGCGAGACCTGGCAGGACCGGGCCGACTCACGCCCCCTCTCCCGATAACAGAGGGCGGAGCCCTCTCCTGTTATCGGGAGAGGGGGCAGCGAGTGTAACGAGCGGGGGTGAGGGCCCCTCCGCGATCACCACATATACATCCAAATGACCGATACAGTAGCGACCTCCACCATGCGCGCGGCGCGGCTGGCGGGGCCGGGGCAGATCGTGATGGAAGAGACCGCGATCCCGGAGCCGGGCGCGGGCGAGGTGCGCATCCGCCTGGAAGGGTGCGGGGTGTGCGCCTCCAACCTCACGCCCTGGGCCGGCGCGGAGTGGATGCAGTACCCGCTGGAGCCCGGCGCCATGGGCCACGAAGGATGGGGCGTCGTCGATGCGCTCGGCGACGGCGTCGAGGGGGTGCGGGTGGGCGACCGGGTGGCGGCGCTGTCGTACAAGTCGTACGCGGAGTACGACGTGGCCGCCGCCGACGCCATCGTCCCGCTCCCCTCCGTGCTGGACGGCAAGCCGTTCCCCGGCGAGCCGCTGGGGTGCGCGATGAACATCTTCCGCCGCAGCGGCATCAGCGCGGGGCAGACGGTGGCCATCGTCGGGATCGGCTTCCTGGGCGCGCTTCTCACGCGCCTGGCGGCGGACGCGGGCGCGCGCGTGATCGCCATCTCGCGGCGCCCCTTTTCGCTCGATGTGGCGAAGGAGATGGGCGCGCACGAGCTGATCCCCATGGACGACCACTGGCGGATCATGGAACGGGTGAAGGAGCTGACGGGCGGCACATTCGCCGACCGCGTCATCGAGGCCGTCGGCAAGCAGTGGCCGCTCGACCTCGCCGCCGAGATCACGAGGGAGCGCGGGCGGCTGGTGGTGGCCGGGTATCACCAGGACGGGCCGCGCCAGGTCAACATGCAACTCTGGAACTGGCGCGGACTTGACGTCATCAACGCGCACGAGCGCGACCCGCAGGTGTATCTCGACGGCATCCGCGCCGCCGTGGACGCGGTCGCCAGCGGGCGCCTGGACCCGTCCTCGCTCTACACGCACAGCTACGCGCTGGATGAGCTGGGCCGCGCCCTCGACGACACCCGCGACCGCCCCGACGGATTCCTGAAGGCGCTCGTCACCATGTAACCGCCCGGCACCCGCGGCTCACCCCGCGGGTGCCTTTCTTGCTTTGTAGATCCTGCTGATCCTGCTGCTTTGTAGATCCTGGGAGATATTCAGTGACCGACGCGCTGCTCGAACAACGCACTGACGCACTCACGCACTCACGCACTTCCGTTCCCCGCCTCGGATTCCTGGGCGTCGGCTGGATCGGCCGTCACCGCATGGAGGCCATCGCGCGCGCCGGCTTAGGTCGGGTGGCAGCCGTTTCCGATCCGTCGCCCGAGATGACGGCGGCGGCGCGCGAGACCGCCCCGGATGCCGAGGCGGTGGACGGATTGGACGCGCTGCTGGAGATGGGGCTGGACGGGATCGTCATCGCCACGCCGAGCGCGCTGCACGCCGAGCAGTCGATCCGCGCGCTGGAGGCGGGCGTCGCGGTGTTCTGCCAGAAGCCGCTCGGGCGCACGGCGGACGAGGTGCGGCGCGTAGTGGACGCGGCGCGCGCGGCCGATCGGCTGCTGTCGGTCGACCTGTCGTACCGCTTCACCGAGGGGATGCGCCACATCCGCGAGCGGATCGAGGGCGGCGAGGTGGGGCGGGTGTACGCGGTGGATCTGACCTTCCACAACGCGTACGGGCCGGACAAGCCCTGGTTCTACGATCCCGCGCTCTCCGGCGGCGGGTGCGTGATGGATTTGGGGGTGCACCTGGTGGATCTGGCGCTCTGGACCCTCGGCTTTCCGGCCGTCGAATCGGTGGATGGGAGGCTCTTCGCGGGCGGCGAGCCGCTGCGCGACGCGGCGAAGCAGGTGGAGGACTACGCCGTCGCGTCGATCGGGCTCGAAGACGGGACGGCGGTGCGGCTGGCCTGCTCGTGGCGCCTTTCGGCCGGCCAGGACGCGGTGATCGCGGCCGACTTCTACGGCACGGGCGGTGGCGCGGCGCTCCGCAACCTGAACGGCTCCTTCTACGACTTCACCGCCGAGCTCTTCCACGGCACCTCCCGCGAAACGCTGGCGACTCCGCCGGACGAGTGGGGCGGGCGCGCGGGAGTGGACTGGGCGCGACGGCTGGCCGCGGGGGAGCGCTTCGATGCGGCCAGCGAGCGGCTGGTGGAGGTGGCGGCCGTGTTGGACCGCATCTACAGTCGATGAAGATCCTTCTCACGACCGACACACTCGGCGGGGTGTGGGACCACACGGTGACGCTGGCGTGCGAGTTGAGCGCGGCGGGGCACGACGTGCTGGTCGCGGCGCTGGGCGAGGTGCGCGACGAGCGGCTGGCGCACCTTTCCGCAGGCGTCCAGGTCACCTCGCGCCCCTACAAGCTGGAGTGGATGGCCGGTGCGGGCGACGACGTGCGCGCCGCCGCCGGGTGGCTGCGCGGGCTGGCCGAGGTGTGGAACGCGGACGTGGTGCACCTCAACCAGATGGCGTACGCGGCGTTTGGCTTCTCGGTGCCCGTCGTGGCGGCGGTGCACAGCGACGTGCTCTCCTGGTGGACGCACGTGCTGGGCGGCGACGCGCCGATGGACGAGTGGGGGCAGTACGCGGCGTGGGTGCGCGAGGGGCTCCTGGCGGCCGACGCGGTGGTGACGCCCACGCAGTACCAGGCCACCCTCCTCGTGCGCCACTACGACGTGCGGGGCGCGCGCGTCATCTACAACGGCGTGGAGCTCGCCGCCGGCGACGACCCGCGGCCGCGCACGGAGTTCTGCGCCCTCAGCGTGGGGCGGCTGTGGGACCGCGGCAAGGGAGTGGACACGCTGGACGAGGCTGCCGGGCTGCTGGGCCCTGGCTTCCCGGCCGTCCACGTGCTCGGCGAGACGATGTCTCCGCACGGCGAGCGCTACGAGCCGCGCCACCTGCGCGCGCACGGCCGCGTGGAGCGCGCGGAGGTGGACGAGTGGATGCGGCGCGCATCCGTGTACGTGGCTCCGTCGCGCTACGAACCGTTCGGGCTGGCGCCGCTGGAGGCGGCGCTGCACGGCTGCGCCCTGTTGCTGAGCGACATCGGCACCTTTCGCGAGCTGTGGCACGGGTGCGCGGAGTTCGTGCCACCCGATGACCCGGCGGCGCTGGCCGGCGCCCTGCGCGGGCTGCGCGACGACCCGGCGCGGGTGGCGCGTCTGGCGGAAGGTGCGCGCAAGCGTGCGCTCCGCCGCTACACCAGCGGCCGCATGGCCGAGGAGTACATCGCATTGTACCGGCAGCTCGCGCAGCGCCACGCCGTCCGCGACCGCGCGCAGGCCGCCACCGCAGCCGCTCCATGAGATTCATCTTCTTCGTACACAGCGCCGTCTCGGACTGGAACCACGGCAACGCACACTTCCTGCGCGGGCTGATGAGCTCGCTGGCACGTCGCGGTCACACCGTGATCTCGTACGAGCCGCGCGGCGCCTGGTCGCTGGAGAACCTGCTGGCCGACCACGGAGTCGGCCCCGTGGTGGAGTTCGCGCGCGCGTATCCCGAGATCGAGGTGCGCTCGTACGACCCCGCCGCGCCCGCTCTGGACGAGGCGGTCGCAGGGGCGGACGTGGTGCTGGTGCACGAGTGGAACGATCCGGTCGTCGCGAATGCGATCCCCGCGGCGGCGCGGCGGGCGGGAGCGCTCGTACTCTTTCACGACACGCACCACCGGCCCTGGAGTCAGCCCGAAGCGATCGCCCGTTTCGACCTGGCGGCCTTCGACGGCGTGCTGGCCTTCGGCGAGGTGCTGCGCGAGGTGTACCGCGACCGCTTCGGCGTGGAGCGCGCGTGGACGCTGCACGAAGCCGCCGATACCGTCCGCTTCCGCCCGCTTGACGTGCCGAAGTCGCACGACGTGGTGTGGATCGGCAACTGGGGCGACGAGGAGCGCACGCAGGAGCTGCGCGACTTCTGGCTGGCGCCCGCCGCGCGCAACCGCGATCTGCGCTGGACGGCGCACGGCGTCCGCTACCCGGAATACGCGCTGGATGAGCTGCGAGAAGCGGGGGTGGAGTTCCGTGGATGGGCGCCGTCGCTGCGCGTACCGGAGGCGTTCTCCTCCGCGCGCGCCACGCTGCACGTGCCGCGGCGCGCTTACGTTGAGGCGCTCGCCGGGATCCCAACCATCCGCGTATTCGAGGCGCTGGCGTGTGGCATCCCCCTCGTCTGCGCGCCGTGGAGCGATGCCGAGGGGCTCTTCCGCCCGGGCGACTACGCCGTCGCGGAAACACCCGCCGAGATGGAGGCCACCCTCCTGCGCCTGGTGCGCGGCGAGGACGAGACGCGCCGCCAGGCGGAGCGCGGCCTGGAGACGATCCTCGCCCGCCACACCTGCGACCACCGCGCGGACGAGCTGCTGCACGTAGTGGAAACACTCGGCGCCGCGGGAAGCGCCGGAACCCGCCCAACCGCCGGAACCGCATGCATCTGACCTTCTTCGGATCGTCGCTCGTATCGTCGTACTGGAACGGCGCGGCGACCTACTACCGCGGCCTCCTGCGCGCCCTACACGAGCGCGGTCACCGCATCACCTTCTGCGAGCCGGACGCATACGGCCGACAGCAGAAGCGAGATCTCGCGGAAGACCCGTCGTACGCCCGCGTCATCGTCTACCGCACCGAGGACGAGCGCGATGAGCTGATGGAGCGCGCCTTCGCGGACAGCGAGTGGGTGATCAAGTGCAGCGGCGTGGGCGTCTGGGACGCGGAATTGGAGGCAGCCGTCGCCTCGCGCGCCGGCGGCGAGGTGATGACGGCCTTCCTGGACGTGGACGCGCCGGCTACGCTGGGGCGCATCGCGGCGGACCCGGGTGACCCCTTCCGCGCGCACATTCCGCGTTACGATCACGTCCTGACCTACGGCGGCGGGCCGCCGGTGGTGGCGGAGTACGAGCGGTGGGGCGCCCGCGCGTGCACCCCCATCTACAACGGCCTGGATCCCGAGGAGCACCGTCCCCTGCCGCGGGACGGCGCGCCGAAGTGGGACCTCCTCTTCATGGGGAACCGCCTGCCGGACCGCGAGGCGCGCGTGGAAGAGTTCTTCTTCCGCGCCGCCTCGCTGTGCCCCGAGGCGCGCTTCGCACTGGGCGGCGAGGGTTGGGGCGACCGCGGGATGCCGGCCAACGTAGAGTACCTGGGCCACGTCCCCACCGCGCGCCACAACGAGGTGAACGCGGCCGCGCGCCTGGTGCTCAACGTGCACCGCGACAGCATGGTGCAGAACGGCTTCTCCCCCGCCACGCGGATGTTCGAGGCCGCGGGCGCCGCCGCCTGCCAGGTGACGGATGCGTGGGTCGGCATCGAGGAGTTCTTTGCCCCCGGCGACGAGATCCTGGTCGCCGCCAGCGCGGAAGAGGTGGCGGCGCTGGTGCGCTCCACTGGCGACGAGGACGCGCGGCGGATCGGCGAGGCGGCACGGAGGCGCGCGATCGAAGCGCACACCTACGGCCAGCGCGCGGCACTGCTGGACTCCATCCTGAGGGCACCCGTCGGGAGCGCGGCATGAAGCTCGTCGTCTTCGGCCTGTCGATCTCCTCCAGCTGGGGAAACGGGCACGCCACCACCTATCGCGCGCTGCTGCGGGCCTTCGCGGCGCGGGGCCACGAGGTGGTGTTCTACGAGTGGGACGCGCCCTGGTACGGCGGCGAGAACCGCGACCACCCGGACCCGTCGTACTGCCGCCTCGTTCTCTACCCCACCTGGGACGACATCGCCGCCGACGCCATCGCGGAGGCGCGCGAGGCGGACGCGGTGATCGTGGGGTCGTACGTCAACGAGGGGCCGCGCGTGATCGACGCCCTTGCCAACGCGGGCGTCGATCCGCTCTTCTTCTACGACATCGACACGCCGGTGACGGTGGCCGCGCTGCGCACCGGCGGCGCGGAGTACCTGCGCGCGGACCAGGTGCCGCTCTTCACGCGCTACCTGTCGTTCACGGGCGGTCCCTTTCTGCACGAGGTGCTGGAGGCGGAGCTCGGCGCCCGCGACGCGCGCCCTCTCTACTGCTCGGTGGACGAGGCCCGCTACCGTCCCACGCGTCCGGACCCCGCGCTGGCGTGCGACCTCGCGTACATGGGCACGTACGCGGCGGACCGGCAGCCGGTGCTCGACCGCTTCCTGGTGGACGTGGCGCGGCGCCTGCCGGAGCGGCGCTTCGTGGTGGCGGGGCCGCAGTACCCGGAGGGCATCCGCTGGCCGGCCAACGTGCGCCACATCCACCACCTGGGGCCGGCCGAGCACCCGGCGTTCTACAGCAGCGCGGCCTGGCAGCTCAACGCCACCCGCGCGGACATGGTGGTGGCGGGGTGGTCGCCGTCGGTGCGGCTCTTCGAGGCCGCCGCGTGCGGCGCCGCGATGATCTCAGACCGTTGGCCGGGAATCGAGGCGTTCTTCACCCCGGGACGCGAGATCCTCCTCCCTGAGACCACCGCGGAGGTGGCGGACATCGTCGCACGGACGCATGATGACGACCGGCGCGCCATCGGGCACGCGGCGCGGGAGCGCATCCTCGCGGAGCACACCGCCGAGCACCGGGCATCCGAGCTGGAGGCGCTCGTCGGTTCTCCCGCTGGCATTCGATGAACAGCGCCTCACACAGAGCCACAGAGGTACGGCAAGATGAACGGAACGGAGGTTCTCTGCGGCTTTCTGTTCCCCTCCGTGCCCTCTGTGTGACGGTTTTCTCTCACCACAACCCGTGATCGCCATGTCTGCTGATCGTTTCCGTGCAGCCGCCCTTGCCGCGGCATTGATGCTCCTGGGCGGGTGTGCCGGGGCGCGCACCCCCGCGCCCGCGACGGCCGCGGCGCCGCGTCTTGCCCCCGCGACCTGGGACACGAATTCGTCGCCCGACTCGATCGCGGCGTGGGCGCTGAGGGGGTGCCGCGGCGCCGGCGCCGCCAAGCAGGCGTGCTTCGAAGGGGCGCTCATCTCGACCATCAAGCCGGCCGGTGTGGACAAGGCGATGGCCGCACTGGAGCGCGTCGTCGCCCAGGACGCGGACGTGGCGCGCGACACCCACGTGTACGCGCACGGCATCGGCATCGCGGCCTACACGGACGCGGCGACGGTGAGCCAGACCTTCGTGAAGTGCACCCCGGCCTTCCAGTCGGGATGCTACCAAGGGGTGATCCAGGCGTACTTCGCGGACGCGGGCGCGGGCGGCGTGACGCCCGAGCGCCTCAATGCGCTCTGCGCGGACTACCGCTCGCCGCAGGGGCGCTGGCTCCAGTTCCAGTGCGCGCACGGGGCGGGGCACGGGCTGATGGCGATCCACGGACATCACCTGATCCGCTCGCTGGAGGTGTGCGACATCCTCAAGGACATGGCGGAGCGGAGCGGGTGCTGGGGCGGTGCCTTCATGGAGAACGTGGTCAACGCCACGCGCCCTCACCACACCGCCACCACGCAGATCGCCGCGGGCGGGCACGCCGGCCACGGGCAGCCGGCGGGCGGGGGACACGCGGGGCACGGCCAGGCCGCGGCGGGGCACGACCACGGCGCCATGCAGCACGAGCCTTTCAAGGCGCTGGACCCGGAGGAGCCGCTCTATCCGTGCACCATCGTGGCGGAGCAGCACCGGAGCTCGTGCTACCTGATGCAGACCTCCGCCATCCTCGCCGCCAACCGGGGCGACTTCGCCGCGGCGGGAAGGCAGTGCGAACGCGCTCCGGAGCAGCACCAGCGCGCCTGCTTCGTGAGCCTGGGCCGCGACGCCGCCGCGTACTCGCGCGGCGACAACGCCCGAGCCGTGGAGCTCTGCGGCCAGTCGCCGGAGGCGCGGATTCCGTGGTGCGTGATCGGCACCGTCAAGAACCGCATCGACGTCACGGCCGATCCCAAGGATGGACTGGCGTTCTGCCGCGTCGTCCCCGGCGAGGCGGCCAAGCGCACCTGCTACCGTGCCATCGGCGAGCAGACCACCGCCCTCTTCGCCGCCCTCCCCGAGCGCGAGCGCGCCTGCGCCGCCGCCGAGGCCGCGTTCGTGGAGGAGTGCAGGTCGGGCGCGCAGCTCGCGCGTCGGGAGAGCACGGGGAGGTAGGGGGGGCGGGCCCCGGCGGGCCCCCTCCCCGCTCGTTCCTCGCTGCCCCTCCCCCAAAACAACCTGGGGGAGGGGCG